>NZ_RZTT01000006.1 GCF_003996995.1 Mesorhizobium sp. M7A.T.Ca.US.000.02.2.1
GTTCTGGAGGAGCGTCAGGCGCTCATCGTCACCGGGCCGAACGGATCGGGCAAGTCGACCTTGCTGCGTGTCATCGCCGGGCTGCTGCCGGTGGCGCAAGGCAACGTGAGGATCGAGGGTACCATGAAGATTGAAGACGGGGACGAAGCGTTTCCGTCTGTTGCCTCGGCCTGTCACTACCTTGGCCACCAGAACGCAATGAAGCCGGCGCTCAGCGTGGCGGAGAATTTGCGCTTCTGGCGCGACTTCAACGGCGACGGACAGCTCGGCGTCGAAGAGGCGCTGGAAACGGTCGGGCTCGGCGGCATCGGCCACCTGCCGTTCGGCTATCTATCGACCGGGCAACGGCGCCGGGCGGCGATCGCCAAGCTTCTGGTCAGCCACCGGCCATTGTGGTTGCTGGATGAGCCGACAGCAGGGCTGGACAAGGCGTCGGAGGCGCGGTTCGCGGGGTTGATGGCCAAGCATTGCACGGATGGCGGGATGATTGTCGCGGCGACGCATCTGCCGCTGGGGATCGAGGGGATGGAGTTGAGGATGGGGGAAACGGGTTGATGATGGCGCGCGAGCATCTCATACCATGCTAGCGCTCTTCGCCCGCGACATCCGCCTCAACATCCGTGCCGGCGGCGGGGCGCTGACCGGGGTCATCTTCTTCCTCACCGTCATCGCCACCATCCCGTTCGGAGTAGGGCCAGACCTGAAGCTGCTGGCCCGCATCGGACCGGCCATCCTGTGGATCGGCGCGCTGCTGTCCTGCCTGCTCGGGCTCGACCGGTTGTTCCAGGCCGATCGCGAGGACGGCTCGCTCGATCTCCTGGTGCTCGGCAATGATCGCCATATGCTGGCCGTGACGGTGCTGGTGAAATGCCTGGCGCATTGGGCGGGGAGCGTGCTGCCGCTGGTCATCGCGGCTCCTTTGCTCGGCCTGTTCATGAACATGGAGCCGCTAGGCATCGGCGCCACGGCGCTGACGCTGCTGGTCGGGACGCCGGCGATCACCTTCATCGGCGCCGCCGGTGCTGCGGTGGCAGTGGCGCTGCCGCGTGGCGGGCTGCTGATCTCGGTACTGGTGCTGCCGCTGACCATTCCGGTGCTGATCTTCGGTGTTTCGGCGAGCTATGGGGCGACCGCCAATCCCGATCCGTTTCTGCAGCCCTTCCTCATTCTTGCCGCGCTGACCCTGTTTCTTGGCGTGCTGGGCCCGGTCTCGGCGGCGCTGGCGTTGCGGCATGGAACGGATTGACGCGGCGTATGACTGCGGCGCGGCGACCGATTGCGAAGCCGACGGAGCGAGGCTAAGGGAAAGGCATGTCTAGACTGGGCGACATGATCGGCTTGGAAGCCCCCACTTCAGCGAGGCCCGTCGCATGAGCGCGCATGCACTCTACGTGACCGCCGCCTATGGCATTACGGCCGTGGTGCTGGCCGGATTGATCGGCTGGATCCTGCTCGACCAGCGGGCGCGCAAGCGCGAACTCGCCGAACTGGAGGCATCCGGCGTGCGGCGGCGCTCCGACAAGGCGGCAAAGCCATGAGCACCGAAACGGAAACGCCGCCCCCACGCACTCGTCGCCTGTTCGTGCTGTTGCCGCTGCTGATCTTCCTCGGCCTGGCCGGACTGTTCCTGTCGCAGCTGCTGTCGGGGCGCGATGCTTCGGAAGTGCCATCGGCCCTGATCGGCCTGCCGGCGCCGCAAACCAGCCTGCCGGCGCTGGAGGGGTCCAACCTGCCGGGGCTCGATTCGAAAACCTTCGCCGGCAAGGTCACATTGGTCAACGTCTTCGCGTCGTGGTGCGCGCCATGCCGCGAAGAGCACCCGGTGCTTCTGGCGCTGTCGCAGGATAAGCGTTTCACCATGGCGGCGCTGAACTACAAGGACCGGCCGGAAAATGCACGCCGGTTCCTCGGCGATCTCGGCAATCCGTTCCAGGCGATAGGGGTCGACGAAGCGGGCCGCGCGGCGATCGACTGGGGCGTCTACGGCGTGCCGGAGACCTTCGTCATCGGCAAGGACGGCAAGATCGCCTACAAGCATGTCGGCCCGCTGACGCCCGAGACGGCGAGGGATCTCTTGCTGCCACAGATCGACAAGGCGCTGGCGGCACGTTGATATTCAGGTGATGCCGGCCTGCAAACGGCGGCTTCCTGCGCTTCCGGTGCTCACGTACTTAAGTACGCTCCGCTCCGGTTCTCGGAAACCACCGTTTTCGTCTCGGCCTGACCTGAATCTCAACGCACCTTGGCGGTGCGTCTTATCGGACTCGAGATCA
Organism: Mesorhizobium sp. M7A.T.Ca.US.000.02.2.1; assembly: GCF_003996995.1. GTDB lineage: Bacteria > Pseudomonadota > Alphaproteobacteria > Rhizobiales > Rhizobiaceae > Mesorhizobium. The sequence continues at coordinate 2,274 of NZ_RZTT01000006.1, forward strand.
GCCGTAGATCTGCTTGTGGATCTGGTAGAGCATTTCCGAGCGATCGGCGCGCATGTCGGCCAGATCGCGGCTGGAAAAGCTGTCGATTTCGGCGACAAGGCGGTTGTAGTGCTTGCGCTTGGCAATGCTGTTGCGAGCGCGGGTCATGAGACTGTCGAGGATCATAGCAAGGTTCCTTTTTTGGCGCCGCGTTTCGGCGGCGGTTTCTTCCTCCCTTGATCGATACGAAGCATGACATAGTAATGGTGCATTGCAAAAAGAAGATGTTGCAATGCACCATTGCGCTGGACGCATAGCCGGTTAATACGGCGCTAACGTCATGCGCAGAGCCGGCAAGCGATCTTTTGCATGACACTGTGCGTACCCACATTGCCTTCTGTCCCTCCGGCTGGCTTGATCCGGGTGTCATTGATGCCGGGAGGAAAGCATGGCGGCCGCAGACTATTATGAAATTCTCGATCCGCGCTTCGCGCGCCTGTTCAACGGCAACGCGCAGGTCGAGAAGCTGTTCACCGGATGCCAGTGGGCGGAGGGGCCGGCCTGGTTCGCCGCCGGCCGCTATGTCATCTGGTCCGACATCCCCAACAACCGCATGCTGCGCTATGACGAGACCGACGGCAATGTCAGCGTCTTCCGCCAGCCGTCCGGCAATTCGAACGGCAACAGCGTCGACCGGCAGGGCCGGCTGATCACCTGCGAGCATTCGGGCCGCCGTGTCAGCCGCACCGAGTTCGACGGCTCGGTCACCACGATCGCGTCCAAATGGAAGGGCAAGCGGCTGAATTCGCCCAACGACGCGGTGGTGAAATCCGACGGCTCGATCTGGTTCACCGATCCGAGCTACGGCATCGATACGGATTATGAGGGCGACAGGGCCGAGAGCGAAATCGGCGCCTGCCATGTCTACCGGGTCGATCCCGGCACCGGCGAGGTCGAAGCCGTCATCACCGACATGGTCCGGCCCAACGGCCTGGCTTTCTCGCTCGACGAGAGCAAGCTTTATGTCGTCGATACCGGCCGCACGCATGGCGCACAGAATCCGGCACATATGCGGGTGTTCAATGTCGGCAAGGGCGGCAAGAAGGTTTCGGGCGAGAAAATCTTTGCCGACTGCACGGCCGGCCTGTTCGACGGCTTCAGGCTCGACGAGGACGGCCGCATCTGGACGAGTGCCGCCGACGGCATCCATTGCTACGATCCGGACGGCACGCTGATCGGCAAGGTCAAGGTGCCGGAAGTCACCGCCAACTGCGTGTTCGGCGGCAACAAGCTGAATTGCCTCTATATCGCCGGCACCACGTCGCTCTACATGGTGCGGCTGATGGTCAACGGCGCCAAGACATACTGAGACTGGAGCACTGGCTGAGACTGGAGCACTGGCGGCCGTTCGACGGTTTCATCGAAGCGGGTCGCGAGCACGAACATCCCGGGAGGACAAAATGCCATTCGTCAACATCCGCATCGTCAAGGAAGTGATATCAGCCGATCCGGCAGGCAAGAAGGCGGACATCGCTAAAAAGGTGACGGCGGCCATCATGGACGCCACCGGGCTGAGCAACGACGATGTCTGGGTGGTTTTTGAAGAGGTCAACGCGCGCGATTGGTACGTTGGGAAGACTGATGTGGAGACGCTGCGAAAGGGCTAGCTCGAAGGTCTGGGGTGGCCGCCGCTCAACGCGAGCGGATAAACTCCGCGAAGGCATTCAGCGCATCATGCATCGCCTGCCGGTTCCCCGGCTCGTCGAGGATGCCCGCCACCTCCGGTGGCTTCTTGCCGAGCAGGGCAATCTCCAGCACGGCGTCGCAAAGTGCGAACGACATGGTGCGCATGATCTCGGCCAGTGCGGCGCGGGCGAACAGCGAGCGCGGCGAGGCGTGTGCCAGCATGGCGGGCTTGGCGACAGCGGCATCGCGCGAGACCAGCCAGTCGAGCGCGTTCTTCAGCCCGCCCGGCACGCCATGGGCATATTCCGGACAGGAAACGATCAGGCCGTCGGCTCGGCTGACGGCATCGATCAGCTTGGAGGCTTCGAGCGGTGTCCGCTCGCCTTCATCGTCGGGATTGAAGATCGGTAGACGGCCGAGCCCGTCACGGATGGTGACGCGGCAGCCGGACGGCGCTTCGCGCGCCAGTGCGGCGATCAGCGCCGAATTTGTGGAGGCCGCGCGCAGGCTGCCGGAAATGGCAAGGATGTTCAGCAAGGTATGGAATCGGTCCAGACGCGAATCGCGTTCGGAAACCTACCACATCGTCTTCCTGTATTCCTCGTCGAGCCAGCGATCGGTCGCCTCGGCGGAATCGGCAACCGCCAGCTGATCGCGCATGATCTGGCCGAGCGTCGGCAGCGTCGCGCGGTCGTACCAGGTTTCCGGCTTCCACAAATCCGAGCGCATGAAGGCTTTTGCGCAGTGCATATAGGCGGCCTTGACGCTGACCACGACGACGCTTTGCGGCTCCCTGCCGTCGACGGCGAGCCGTTCGCGCAAATTTGCGTCGACGGTGATGCGGGCATCGCCGTTGACGCGCAGCGTCTCGTTCATGCCGGGAATGAGGAAGAGCAGCCCGACCGAGGGATTGAGGAGGATGTTCTCCAGCGTGTCGAGCCGGTTGTTGCCGGGCCGGTCGGGAATGGCGATGGTGGTGTCGTCGAGAACGGTGGCAAAGCCCGGCTTATCGCCCTTTGGCGTCACGTCGGCGTTGCCGGCACCGTCGGACGAGCCTATCAGCACGAACGGGCTCTTGCCGATGAAGGAGCGGCAATGGCCGTCAAGTTTTTTCAGCTCCTTGCGGATAGAACCGTCGGTCGGCCGTGGCGTCTTGTAGATCGTCCTCAACTGGTCGTGCGTGGTGATGAATTCCATGTCCCTCTCCCCAGAACGGTTCATTGTCTCACGAACGCAGAACCGCTGTTTCCCTTTGTTTTGACGCAGCTCCGGACACTTTTCCTGGAGTTGCTCTATTTCCCGGCCTTCTCCTCTTTGCCGGCCTTGTCCTCGAGTGAATGACGCAGGATCAGCGGCATCTGGCTGAAGGTGAACAGAAGCGTGATCGGCATGATGCCCCAGACCTTGAAAGTAACCCAGGCGTCGGTGGAAAAATTGCGCCACACCACCTCATTGACGATGGCCAGGAACAGGAAGAACAGGCCCCAGCGGAAGGTCAGTTTCCGCCAGCCATCTGCGTCGAGGCTGAAGGCTGAATCGAAGACATAGCCAAGCAGCGACTTGCCGAAGTAGAGGCCGCCGAGCAGCACGCCGCCGAACAGCGTGTTGACGATGGTCGGCTTCATCTTGATGAAGATGTCGTCCTGCAGATAGAGCGTCAGCGCGCCGAAGATGAAGACGACGACGCCCGACACCATCGGCATGATTGGCAAGGTGCGGGTGAGCAGCCACGAGGCAATCAGCGCGATTGCCGTGGCGGCCATGAACAGCCCGGTGGCGACGAAGATCGGCCCGCCGAACTCGGCCAGAACAGGGAATTTCTGCACCAGCCATCCGCTGCGCGCATTGGCGAAGAAGAACACCATCAACGGCCCAAGCTCCAGCACCAGCTTGAGCAGCGGATTGACGCCTTCCTTCTTCTGCTTCTGCGGGTCCGACGGATCGCGTTCGAGAATGGGTGGGTTCATGGAATCTCTTTCTTGCGCATGATCTGATCCAATAAGTCTGCGACTTTTTGGGACATGCTTGTTAAGCTACTCCAGCGATCGCCCTGGCGAATTCGCTTGCCGAGAAAGGTTCGAGGTCGTCGACCTGTTCGCCGACGCCAATGAAATAGACCGGCAATTTGTGCTTTGCCGCGATCGCCACCAGAATACCGCCGCGTGCCGTGCCGTCCAGCTTGGTCATCACCAGGCCGTTGACGCCGGCGATATTGCGGAAGATCTCGACCTGGTTGAGCGCGTTCTGGCCGGTGGTGGCGTCGACCGTCTGCAGCACGGTGTGCGGTGCTTCCGGATCGAGCTTGCCCAGCACGCGAACGATCTTTTCGAGCTCGGCCATCAGTTCGGTCTTGTTCTGCAGGCGGCCGGCGGTGTCGATGATCAGCACGTCGGAACCGGCCTCCTTGGCCTTCTCGAAGGCGTCATAGGCGAGCCCCGCGGCATCGGCGCCGATCTTGGAGGCGATGACCGGCGATTTCGTCCGCTCGCCCCAGATCTTCAGCTGCTCGATCGCAGCGGCGCGGAACGTGTCGCCGGCGGCGAGCATCACCGACAGGCCGCCATCGGTGAGCTTGGCGGCGAGCTTGCCGATCGTGGTGGTCTTGCCGGTGCCATTGACGCCGACCACCAGGATGACATGCGGTTTGTGGGAGAGGTCGAGCTCCAGCGGCATGGCGACGTGGGTCAACACCTTTTCCACCTCGGCCGCCATGATGGCGCGGACCTCGGTGTCGGAGACGTCCTTGCCGTAGCGGCTGGCGGCCAGCGCGTCGGTAACGCGCAAGGCCGTCTCCATGCCGAGATCGGCACGGATCAGCACATCCTCAAGGTCCTGCAAAGTCTCTTCGTCCAGCTTGCGCTTGGTGAAGACGCCGGCAATGTTGCCGGTGAGCTCCTTGGAGGAGCGGGCAAGCCCGTCCTTCATGCGCTGGAACCAGGAGCGCCTCGGTGCCGGTTCGGGCGCCTTCCGCGGCTCGGCCTTCTGCTGGACCTTTTTGGTGACGGTCACCTTGCCGGGCGCGGCTTTCGGCTCCGGCGCGGGTTGTGGAAGAGACTGCGGCTCGGGCGCGATTTCCGCAATGACCGGCTGCGATTCGATCGGCGCAGGCTCGCGAATGGGAGGTGCGATTTCGGCGGCGGGCGCTTCGGCCACGAGAGCAGCCGGCATGGCTTCCACGGGTGGCGCCGAATCTTTCGCAAGTTCGTGCTGCCCCTCACCCCGTGAAGGACGGGGAGAGGGGGGCGTCAGCGTTGAGGCTTCGTCTTCGATGTTTGCGAGAGGAGACGCAGCTTCACCGCTAGCCCCCTTCTCCCCGTCTCTATACGGGGAGAAGGTGCCGGCAGGCGGATGAGGGGCGGTGCCGGCCTCTGAAGACGGCTGAAGAGGGGACGGCGCCGGTGTCGGCACCTCGATCGGCGCTGGTGTTTCTGCCGGAACCTCGACAGGCGTCGGCACTTCGACCGGGGCCGGCTCCGGCTGCTTTTCCGGCCGCGACGGGACGATCTCCGGCTCGGCCGGCGCCGGAGCAGGGACTTCTTGCGGCTGCGGTTCGGGAGCAGGCTCCGGAACGGCGGGAGGTGTTGGTATCTCCTCGGGCGCCGGCGGCTCGGCTGGCGTCTCGGGCGCCGGTTCTTCTTCCGGCTCGGGCTCCGGCAGAGGCTCCGGCTCGGGCGCCGGTTCCTCGACAGGCGCCGGTTCCGGCGCAGGAATTACCTCCGGCTCGACCGTCGGCGTCGTTTCTGCCTCCGGCCGCGGCTCTTCGCGCTTCAAGAACTCCGGAACGACCTGTTCGGCCGCCGGCTTCAGCGCATCGAGTGCTTCCCATTTGATCGGCGGCAGCGGGGCGGTCTCGTCGATCCGCTCCTCGACAACCTCTTTCTTGCCGAACGAAAATATCTTCTTGAAAAAACCAGCCATGCTTTGCGTTCTCAGGCGGCGCGGGCGGCAAGGGGCGCCGCGATCAGCCTGCTACCATCGTGGCCTGATATCTCAGCCTCGACGATCTCACCCGGTGCGCCCGTGCCGAGTGCGGCAAGCGTAAAACCCTCGGTGCGGCCAAGGCCGTCGCGCTCGATCAGGATCGACTGGCGCGTTCCGGTGAGCGACGACAGATGCCTGAAATAGGCAGCTTCACCGGCGGCACGCAGCCGGGCGGCGCGCTGCTTGACGACCTCGCGGCGGAGCTGCGGCATGCGCGCGGCGGGCGTGCCTTCGCGTGGGCTGAAGGGGAAGACGTGGAGATGGGTCAGGCCACACTCCTCGACAATTTTTTCCGAGTTCTCGAACATTTCGTCGGTCTCGGTCGGGAAGCCGGCGATGATGTCGGCGCCAAAGACGATACCGGGGCGCAGCTTGCGCACATCCTCGCAGAAGCGGATCGACTGATCGCGTAGGTGCCTTCGCTTCATCCGCTTCAGGATCATGTCGTCGCCCGATTGCAGCGACAGATGCAGATGCGGCATCAGCCTGGGCTCGGTGGCGATGGCATCGAGCAAATCGTCGTCAGCTTCGATCGAATCGATCGACGACAGCCGCAGCCGCTTCACGTCGGGCACCTGTTTCAGGATTGTTTTCACCAGTTTGCCGAGCTTCGGCGCCCCCGGCAGATCGGCGCCGAATGATGTCATGTCGACGCCGGTCAGCACGATCTCGGCATAGCCGTTGCCGGCGAGCCGCTTGACCTGCTCGACCACGGCGCCCATCGGCACCGAGCGCGAATTGCCGCGGCCGTAGGGAATGATGCAGAAGGTGCAGCGGTGGTCGCAGCCGTTCTGCACCTGGACGAAGGCGCGCGCCCGGCCCTCGATGGCGTCGACCATGTGGCCTGCGGTCTCACGCACCGAAAAGATATCGTTGACGCGCGCCTTCTCGGTGTCGTTGACGCCGAAATCCGGCAGCGCGCGATAGGAATTGGCGTTCAGCTTCTCTTCATTGCCAAGCACGAGATCGACCTCGTCCATGGCGGCGAATTTTTCAGGCTCGGTCTGCGCGGCGCAGCCGGTGACGATGATGCGTGCCCGTGGGTTGTCGCGGCGGGCCTTGCGGATCGCCTGCTTGGCCTGGCGCACTGCTTCGCCTGTCACGGCGCAGGTGTTGAAGATCAAAGCGCCGCCTTCCAGCGCGCCCAGACCGGCACTTTCGGCCTCGCGCCGCATCACCTGCGATTCATAGGTGTTGAGCCGGCAGCCGAAGGTGACGACATCGATGCCCTTGGACACCGGGCTCTTGGGCAGAGCGGACATCAGGCCGCGCTTTCGGTGTCGCGGGCCCATGTCCCGTTCGACGGGTCGAAGCTGCCGGAAAATTCCCATTCGGCGGCGCCGGTCAGCACCACATGGTCATCGTCGCGCCATTCGACATGCAGCGTACCGCCGCCTGGCGTCAACAGACCGACGCTGCGGCCGGTCCGGTTGGTGCGGGCCGCGGCCACCACGGCCGCGCAGGCGGCCGAGCCGCAGGCCTTGGTCAGTCCGGCGCCGCGCTCCCAGGTGCGGATGATCATGGTTTCGGGCGAAGTAACCTGAGCGATGGTGATGTTGGCGCGCTCGGGGAACATCGGATGGTTCTCGAGCAGCGGGCCGAAGCGGTCGAGCTCATAGGACCAGACGTCATTGTCGACCCAGAAGATGGCGTGCGGATTGCCCATCGAGACGACCGAGGGGGAATGCAGCACCGGCGCGTCGATCGGGCCGATCTGCAGCTCGATCATGCGGGTGTCGCGGAATTCCTCGGCCAGCGGGATATCCTGCCAGCCGAAGCGTGGCGTGCCCATATCGACCGAGATCGAGCCGTCGGCATGTTCGCGCGCATTGAGGATGCCCGCCACGGTTTCGAAGGTGAAGATCTTCTGGCCGGTCTCGGCGGCGAGCGCCTGGACGACGCAGCGCATGCCATTGCCGCAGGCCTGCGCGCCAGTTCCGTCGGAATTCAATATGTCGATGAAAAAGGCGGTGCCCGGCGTCCTTGCGTCGTGGATCGCCATGATCTGGTCGAAGCTGGTCGCGGCATCGGCGTTCAGCGCAATCGCCGCCGCCCCCGTCACTCGATCGGCACGGCCGCGCATATCGGCAACGATGATCTCGTTGCCGATGCCGTTCATCTTGGCGAAAGGGGCAGTGCTGGCCATTGCTCCGGAAATTCCGTGTCCGTTTGGCGCTATATGGCGGAAACGGGCAGGAATTACCAGTGCGCAGCCGCTTGGTCACGGCGAAAGCGCCGGACTCACGTGACGGCGAAAATGCCCAGCACCACCAGCAGGAAGATGATCAGAACGATGCCGATAAGGATGCGCGCGCCGGTGGCGGCAGCACCTGCCAGCGTCGCTATGTGCTCCGGTACATTCCAGACCTCGCCCGGCCGCAAGGCGCGAAAGCGCTCGAGCGGGATGCCATCGCCATGCTCAAATGGATCATCATCCTCCTGATCGTCGCCGCGGCGGCGAGCCTGCTCGGCATGCCTGATCGTCAAGCGCCTCGGTCAATTTGCGCGCCGGCTCGTCGATCGGCTCGTCAGTGAGCTGGAAAGTTCCCCAATGACAGCCGGCGGCATGGGCGGCATTGCACAGCGTCATGCCTTGCACCGCTTCCCAGGGGTTCTGGTGCTGCGGCGCCATGAACCAGCGCGGTTCATAGGCGCCGATCGGCAGGATGGCGAAGCGGAAACCGCCATGTTTGTCGGCCATCCGCCGGTAGTTGATGCCATTGTGAAAGCCGGTATCGCCGGCGAAATAGAGCTTGCTGTCAGGTGTTTCGACGACGAAGCCGGCCCAAAGCGCCATGCGCCGGTCGCGGGCGCCACGCGCCGACCAGTGATGCACCGGCTCGACATGGACGGCGGCGCCATCGCCGATCTCGACCCTGTCGCCCCAGTCATGCGCCGACAGTCGCATGCCGGGCACGGCGGCTTCGATGATGGCGTCGTTGCCGAGCGGAGTGAGCACCAGCGGGTCGTGGCCGGCCTTCAGCCGCTTCAACGTGGCGAGGTCGAGATGGTCATAGTGGTTGTGGCTGACCAGCACGAGGTCGATCGGCGGCAGGTCGGCAAAGGCGATGCCTGGCGCATTGATGCGTTTTGGTCCGGCGAAGGAAAGCGGCGACGCGCGCAGCGACCACACCGGATCGGTAAGAATGTTCAGACCGGCCGTCTGGACCAGCAAGGTGGAATGACCAACCATGGTCACTTCCAGCGCGGCGCCCTCGACCCGAGCCGTCGGTTTCGCCTGCGGAAAGGGGCTTGCATCGCTCGCCGGCCATTTCGAGCGCTGGCCATTCAACTGCCATTTCAGCAGGTCGGCGAAACGGCCGGGTGGCTGGCCGTCGGGATTGAAGAACAATGCGCCGTCGAAATGGTCGCTGGGCGGGCCGCTGTAATAGCGATTGGCGGCAGTCTTTCTCGCGGCCAATTTGCGGCTCCAGCAGGGTTTCGTTTTCCAGACATAGGCGCTAAGGCGGTTCGCGCAAGCGTCCACCGACGAAGTGTTGACCGGAATTCCCGAGCGATGCGCGACAAACGGTCAGCCGTCGCGATTGCGATAAATTTTGCAACAATTCTTGCTGCAAACTGTATTTTAACCATATCGGGTTGAAATTTCGCCACCTTCTCCATCTTGGTGGGGGTGAGATTGTGCGGACGGCTTCCCCCCAGCCGGATCCGACGGAGGTTGGAATGACTTTTTCGAAAACCGGTCTGGTGGCCGTATCGCTGGCGGCCCTCGTTGCGAGTGGCTGTTCGACCTCACGTTTTTCCTCGATGGATGACCAGCAGCCGGCACCGCTGGAGGCCGCGCCCGCCGGCAAGGTGACGGCGAACCAACTGCCGCCGCCGGCATCGCCCGGCACCACCGACCCGTCGCAATTCCCGACCGCTCCGGCGAACACGCAGGTCGCCGCGCTGCCTGCGGACGGTTCGGCGCCGGCCGGCGCTTCGGACGTGACCGCCGCCAGCGTCGCCGGTGTCTGGAACGCCAGCGTTGCGGGCCAGAGCTGCAAGGTGGCGACACCGCAGACCAAATTCGGCGCCGGCTTCCGCGCCGGGCCGCTGCACTGCCCGGCACCGATGGACGGCGTCAAGTCGTGGAACGTCGCCGGCAAACAGCTGACGCTCTATGACGAGAGCGGCGGTGCGCTGGCGCGGCTCTATTCCTCGGGCGGATCGAAATTCGACGGCCAGACTTCCAACGGCCAGCCGATTTCGCTTACGAGATAGTTTTTGTTTTACGCAATTCCGGTTCCCGGAATCGCTCCAGAACGACGTGACCGATGCATCTGCGTGACGGCCTCCAGACCCATGCGACCGTCAGACAGCGCTACGACCATCTGGTGGAAACCGGTACGATCGACCGCGATCCGGCGCAGGAACGGATCGTTGCGGCACTCGACCGGCTGACCGATGAGATTTCGGCCAAGCGGCTGGCGCATAAGTCGAGCGCGCTGGGCTGGCTGTTCGCCCGCAAGCGCGAGACGCATGAGGCCGTCAAAGGCCTCTACATCCATGGCGGCGTCGGTCGCGGCAAGACCATGCTGATGGACATGTTCTTCGACTTGCTGCCGGTGCGGCGCAAGCGCCGCGTCCACTTCAACGACTTCATGGCCGACGTGCAGGACCGTATCCAGAAGCACCGGCAGGCGCGCAAGAATGGCGACGTCAGGGAAGACGATCCGATCCCGCCGGTGGCCAAGGCCCTTGCCGAGCAAGCCTGGGTGCTGTGCTTCGACGAGTTCTCGGTCACCGACATTGCCGACGCGATGATCCTGTCCAGGTTGTTTTCGGCGCTGTTTGCCAGCGGCGTGGTGCTGGTCGCCACCTCGAATGTGGCGCCGGAAAACCTCTACAGCGACGGGCTGAACCGCCAGCTTTTCCTGCCCTTCATCGGCATGCTGGAGCGGCACACACAGGTGCTGGCGCTCGATGCCGACAAAGACTACCGGCTGGAAAAGCTCGCCCGGACACCGGTCTATGTCACGCCGGCCGATGCGGCGGCGGACCAGCTACTCGACGAGGCCTGGCAAGCCATGACGCGGGGCGCGCCGACCGCCGAGACATCGATTGCCCTCAAAGGACGGCAGGTGATCGTGCCGCGTGCGGCGGGCGATGCGGCGCGGTTCTCCTTCGCCGATCTCTGCGAGAAGCCGCTTGGCGCGCGCGATTTCCTGGCGATCGCCGGGCGCTTCTCAACCATTTTCATCGACCACGTCCCGGTGCTCGGCGAAGGCAAGCGCAACGAGGCCAAGCGCTTCATCCTTCTGATCGACACGCTCTACGACCATCATGTGCGGCTGGTGATGAGCGCCGAAGCGCCGCCGCAAGCGCTTTATGCAGCCAAGCGCGGCGTCGAAGTCATCGAGTTCGAGCGCAGCGCATCGCGGCTGATCGAGATGCAAAGCCGCGGCTGGCTGGAGGATTGGGCGCAGCGGCAGAAGGTGAAGCCGGCGCCAGATGCAAAGCAGGCGCAGGCCTGAATTTCCAGAGAATCCGTCGGTAGCGATCCTTAGTGTCCCCTCCCTCGGCAGCACAGAGGGGGGCGCTGTCCCGCCGACGTCTACAACTCGAACCTCCTCGGCTACCCGCATCACAAGGGCGTCATCGCCCGCATCCGGCCTTACGATCTCCATCTTCATCGGCTACTTCTTCCCAAGTCGGCTTACAAACTTTGACGTTTACGTAAATCCCAAATGATCTAACCGATTGAAAATGCTGACACCAAAATAATCGTTTGAATTTTTTCTATGCTGGGGCTATTGGGTGCGGCGAAAATTCGCGGTTCCCCGCAGCATTCCGGCCTCTTCTTCGACGCCGCCATCAAGTCACCAGAGATTTGAGACGTCGTCACCGACAAAGGGAAAACATCCTCACATGGCACGCAACAAGATAGCGCTTATCGGCTCTGGCATGATCGGCGGCACGCTCGCTCACATGATCGGCCTCAAGGACCTCGGCGACGTGGTGCTGTTCGATATTGCCGAAGGTATCCCGCAGGGCAAGGGGCTCGATATCGCGCAGTCGTCGCCGGTCGATGGCTTCGACTCCAGGCTCACCGGCATCAACGACTATGCCGGCATCGAAGGGGCCGACGTCTGTATCGTCACCGCCGGCGTGCCGCGCAAGCCGGGCATGAGCCGCGACGACCTTTTGGGCATCAACCTCAAGGTCATGGAACAGGTCGGCGCCGGGCTGAAGAAGTATGCGCCGAAGGCCTTCGTCATCTGCATCACAAACCCGCTCGACGCCATGGTCTGGGCGCTGCAGAAGTTCTCAGGACTGCCCAACAGCCATGTCGTCGGCATGGCCGGCGTGCTCGACAGCGCGCGCTTCCGCTACTTCCTGGCGGAGGAATTCAAGGTCTCGGTCGAGGACGTCACCGCGTTCGTGCTCGGCGGCCACGGCGATTCCATGGTGCCGATGATCCGCTATTCGACGGTATCGGGCATTCCGCTGCCCGATCTCATCAAGATGGGCTGGACCTCGAAGGAAAAGCTCGACCAGATCGTGCAGCGCACCCGCGACGGCGGCGCCGAGATCGTCGGCCTGCTCAAGACCGGTTCGGCCTATTACGCGCCGGCCGCTTCGGCGATCTCGATGGCTGAAGCCTATCTCAAGGACAAGAAGCGCGTGCTGCCCTGCGCGGCGTATCTCTCCGGCCAGTATGGCGTCAAGAACACCTATGTCGGCGTTCCCGTGGTGATCGGCGCCGGTGGCGTCGAACGCATCATCGAGATCGAGCTCAACAAGAGCGAGCAGAAGATGTTCGACTCCTCTGTGGCGACGGTGCAGGGTCTGACCGAGGCCTGCGTCAAGATCGCGCCGCAACTCGCCTCCAAATGAATCTCCAGTAAGTGAACATCCAGCAAGCAACCCGGAGACCATCCAGATGAACATCCATGAGTATCAGGGCAAGGCGCTGCTGAAGTCGTTCGGCGCACCGGTGGCCGAAGGCGTGCCGGTGTTCAAGGCTGATGAAGCGGAAGCCGCCGCCAAGGCGCTGCCGGGCCCGCTCTATGTGGTGAAGAGCCAGATCCATGCCGGCGGCCGCGGCAAGGGCAAATTCACCGAACTCAGCCCGGACGCCAAGGGCGGTGTGCGGTTGGCCAAGTCGGTGGCCGATGTCGTTGCCAACGCCAACGAGATGCTGGGCAACACGCTGGTGACCAAGCAGACCGGCCCGGCCGGCAAGCAGGTCAACCGCCTCTACATCGAGGACGGCGCCGACATCGAACGCGAGCTCTATCTGTCGATCCTGGTCGACCGTTCGGTCGGCCGCATCGCCTTCGTCGTCTCGACCGAAGGCGGCATGGACATCGAAGCGGTCGCCCATGACACGCCCGAAAAGATCATCACCGTGGCCATCGACCCGGAAAAGGGCGTCACATCAGCCGATCTGAAGGCGCTCAACGGTGCGCTCAAGCTCGACGGCGATGCGGCCAAGGACGGCGATACGCTGTTCCCGATCCTCTACAAGGCCTTTGTCGAGAAGGACATGAGCCTGCTCGAAGTCAACCCGCTGATCGTCATGAAGAACGGCCGGCTGCGTGTGCTCGACGCGAAGGTGTCGTTCGACAACAATGCGCTGTTCCGTCACCCCGACGTGCTCGAACTGCGCGACACCACCGAAGAGGACGAGAAGGAAATCGAGGCGTCGAAATACGACCTCGCCTATGTCGCGCTCGACGGCAATATCGGCTGCATGGTCAACGGCGCCGGCCTCGCCATGGCGACGATGGATATCATCAAGCTCTATGGCGCCGAGCCCGCCAACTTCCTTGATGTCGGTGGCGGCGCATCCAAGGAAAAAGTCACGGCGGCGTTCAAGATCATCACCCGGGACCCGGCGGTCAAGGGCATCCTGATCAACATCTTCGGCGGCATCATGAAGTGCGACATCATTGCCGAGGGCGTCATTGCCGCGGTCAAGGAAGTCGGACTGGAAGTGCCGCTGGTGGTGCGTCTGGAAGGCACCAATGCCGAGCTTGGCAAGAAGATCATCAACGACAGCGGTCTCAACGTGGTGTCGGCCGATGATCTCGATGATGCTGCCAAGAAGATCGTGGCGGCGGTGAAGGGCTGAGCGGATGCCTCCGCGCAAGATAAACCTCGTCGAGGCGGCGGATCGGACCATCACCAAGGTTTTCGATCCGCATATCGCCGGCGACGTCAACGACAGCCAGGCTAAGGTCGCCAAGTTCGGCGAGATGTTCGACTGGCACGCGCATGACAATGAGGATGAAGCCTTCCTCGTGCTGCGCGGGCGCATCGCCATCGATTTTCGCGACGGTCCGGTCGAGCTCGGCGAGGGCGACTTCATCGTCGTGCCGCGCGGTGTCGAGCACCGGCCGCGTTCACTCACCACGGAGCCTGTCGTGCTGATGTTCGAACCGGCCACGACGCTCAACACCGGCAATGCCAAGAGCGACCTCACGGTCGCTGACCTGAAGCGGCTCTGACCATGTTTTCCTCGATCAACAGTTTTTAGAAAAGGGCTCCCATGTCCATTCTCGTCGACAAGAACACCAAGGTGCTGGTGCAGGGCCTGACCGGCAAGACCGGCACGTTCCACACCGAACAGGCGCTGGCTTATCACGGCACGAAAATGGTCGGCGGCATCCACCCCAAGAAGGGTGGCGAGACGTGGACCGGCTCAAAGGGTGAAAACCTGCCGATCTTCGCCACGGTCGCCGAGGGCAAGGAAAAGACCGGTGCCAACGCTTCGGTCGTCTATGTGCCGCCGGCGGGTGCCGCCGAAGCCATCCTCGAAGCGATCGAGGCCGAGATCCCGCTGATCATCTGCATCACCGAAGGCATACCGGTGATGGACATGATCAGGGTCAAGGCCAGGCTCGACCGCTCGACCTCGCGGCTGATCGGGCCGAACTGCCCGGGCGTGCTCACGCCCAACGAATGCAAGATCGGCATCATGCCCGGAAACATCTTTCGCAAGGGCTCGGTCGGCGTTGTTTCGCGGTCCGGAACGCTTACCTATGAGGCAGTGTTCCAGACCACCAATGTCGGCCTCGGCCAGACCACCGCCGTCGGCATCGGCGGCGACCCCGTCAAAGGCACCGAATTCATCGACATGCTCGAGATGTTCCTCGCCGACGAGGAGACCAAGTCGATCATCATGATCGGCGAGATCGGCGGTTCGGCCGAGGAAGACGCCGCGCAGTTCCTCAAGGACGAAGCCAAGCGTGGCCGCAAGAAACCGATGGCCGGCTTCATCGCCGGGCGCACGGCGCCGGCCGGCCGCACCATGGGCCACGCCGGCGCGGTCATCTCCGGCGGCAAGGGCGGCGCCGAAGACAAGATCGCGGCGATGGAATCCGCCGGCATCAAGGTATCGCCCTCGCCGGCAAGGCTGGGCACGACCTTGGTCGAGGCGATCAAAGGTTAAGGGAATAGGGGAGTAAGGGAGTAGGGCAGTAGGGAAAATAGCAGCGGCAAAAAGCGCTACTCCCCTATTCCCTTATTCCCCTACTCCCTCCAAAAACAGGAGACGGAGCCGGGCTCCGCGGACAAAAATGGCAAGACAAGATCAGGCCAACGACCAATTTTCGCTCACCTCTTTCCTTTACGGCGGCAACGCCGATTACATCGATGCGCTCTATGCCGCCTATGAAGACGATCCAGCCTCGGTCAATGCCGAATGGCAGGAGTTCTTTGCCGGGCTGAAGGACGATGCCGGCGATGTGCGCAAGAACGCCAAGGGTGCCTCATGGGCCAAGCCCTCCTGGCCGCTGCAGGCCAATGGCGAACTGGTGTCGGCGCTGGACGGCAATTGGGGCATTGTCGAGAAGACCGTCGAAAAGAAGGTCAAGGACAAGGCGGTCACCAACGGTGTCGTCCTTTCCGACGCCGATGTGCACCAGGCGACGCGCGATTCAGTGCGCGCCATCATGATGATCCGCGCCTACCGCATGCGCGGCCATCTGCATGCCAATCTCGACCCGCTCGGCATCGCCAAGCCGCTCGAGGACTACAACGAGCTGTCGCCGGAAAATTACGGCTTCACCGCTGCCGACTATGACCGGCCGATCTTCCTCGACAATGTGCTCGGGCTCGAATTCGGCACCATCCGGCAGATGCTGGAAATCCTGACGCGCACCTATTGCTCGACGCTCGGCGTCGAGTTCATGCATATTTCCGACCCCGAGGAAAAGGCCTGGATCCAGGCCCGCATCGAAGGTGCCGACAAGGAGATCACCTTCACCGCCACCGGCAAGAAGGCGATCCTGCAGAAGCTGGTCGAGGCCGAAGGTTTTGAGCAGTTCATCGACGTCAAGTACAAGGGCACCAAGCGCTTCGGCCTCGATGGCAGCGAAGCGCTGATCCCGGCGCTGGAGCAGATCGTCAAGCGCGGCGGCCAGCTCGGCATGAAGGAAATCGTGCTCGGCATGGCGCATCGCGGAAGGCTCAACGTGCTTTCCCAGGTGATGGCCAAGCCGCACCGCGCCATCTTCCATGAGTTCAAGGGCGGCTCGGCCGCACCTGACGAGGTCGAGGGTTCGGGCGACGTCAAGTACCATCTGGGCGCTTCGTCGGACCGCGAATTCGACGGCAACAAGGTGCATCTGTCCCTGACCGCCAATCCCTCGCATCTGGAAATCGTCGATCCGGTGGTGATGGGCAAGGCGCGCGCCAAGCAGGATTACCTGTTCGGCCGCAGCCGCGAGGAGATCGTGCCGCTGGAAGAGCGCGCCAAGGTACTGCCGCTCTTGCTGCATGGCGATGCCGCCTTCGCCGGCCAGGGCGTGATTGCCGAGATCCTCGGCCTGTCCGGTCTGCGCGGCCACCGCGTCGCCGGCACGCTGCATTTCATCATCAACAACCAGATCGGCTTCACCACCAATCCGCGCTTCTCGCGCTCGTCGCCCTATCCGTCGGACGTCGCCAAGATGATTGAAGCACCGATCTTCCACGTCAATGGCGATGACCCGGAAGCCGTGGTGCACGCCACCAAGGTGGCGATCGAATTCCGCATGAAGTTCCACAAGCCTGTTGTGGTCGACATGTTCTGCTACCGCCGCTTCGGCCACAATGAGGGCGACGAGCCGGCCTTCACCCAGCCGATCATGTACCGCAACATCCGCACCCACAAGACGACCGTGCAGATCTACGGCGACCGGCTGATCGCCGAGGGTCACCTCACCCAGGCCGAGCTCGACCAGCTCAAGGCCGACTGGCGGGCGCATCTGGAATCCGAGTGGGAAGTCGGCCAGCACTACAAGCCCAACAAGGCCGATTGGCTCGACGGCGCCTGGTCTGGCCTGCGCACCGCCGACAACCAGGACGAACAGCGGCGCGGCAAGACCGCCGTGCCGGTCAAGACGCTGAAGGAAATCGGCAAGAAGCTGACCGAGGTGCCGAAGGATTTCGAGGCGCACAAGACGATCATCCGCTTCCTCGAAAACCGCCGCCAGGCGATGGAGTCCGGCGAAGGCATCGACTGGTCGACGGCCGAGGCGCTGGCCTTCGGCGCCATCCTGCTCGACGGCAATCCGATCCGCCTGTCGGGGCAGGATTCCGAACGCGGCACCTTCTCGCAGCGTCACTCGGTCCTTTACGACCAGCGCGACGAGACCCGCTACATCCCGCTCAACAATCTGTCTGCGGCTCAAGCCGGCTACGAAGTCATCAACTCGATGCTGTCTGAAGAGGCGGTGCTGGGCTTCGAATATGGCTACAGCCTTGCCGAGCCGAAGGCGCTGACATTGTGGGAAGCGCAGTTCGGCGACTTCGCCAACGGTGCCCAGGTGGTGTTCGACCAGTTCATCTCTTCGGGTGAACGCAAGTGGCTCAGAATGTCGGGCCTCGTCTGCCTGTTGCCGCATGGCTATGAAGGCCAGGGTCCGGAACACTCCTCGGCCCGGCTCGAACGCTTCCTGCAGCTTTGCGCCGAAGACAACATGCAAGTCGCCAACTGCACGACGCCGGCCAACTACTTCCACATATTGCGCCGGCAGCTGAAGCGCGACTTCCGCAAGCCGCTGATCCTGATGACGCCGAAGTCGCTGCTGCGCCACAAGCGGGCGGTGTCGACTCTGCCGGAAATTTCGGGCGAAAGCTCGTTCCACCGATTGCTGTGGGACGATGCGCAGCTGCTTTCCGGCCAGGCGATCAAGCTCACCAAGGATTCGAAGATTCGCCGCGTCGTGCTGTGTTCGGGCAAGGTCTATTACGACCTCTATGAGGAGCGCGAGAAGCGCGGCATCAACGACATCTATCTGCTGCGCGTCGAACAGCTCTATCCGTTCCCGGCCAAGGCGCTGATCACCGAACTGTCGCGGTTCCGCAATGCCGAGATGGTGTGGTGCCAGGAGGAGCCCAAGAACATGGGCGCCTGGTCGTTCATCGACCCCTATCTGGAATGGGTGCTGGCGCATATCGACGCCAAGCATCAGCGGGTGCGCTACACCGGCCGCCCGGCCGCCGCTTCGCCGGCGACCGGCTTGATGTCCAAGCATCTCGCGCAGCTCGCCGCCTTGCTCGAAGACGCGCTCGGCGAATAGAGAAGATCTGGGCGAACAACAGAACCGAAAGAAAACGGACAGGCACAATGGCTACCGAAATCCGCGTTCCCACTCTCGGCGAATCCGTCACTGAAGCGACCGTCGGCAAATGGTTCAAGAAGGTTGGCGATACAATCGCCGCCGATGAACCGCTGGTCGAGCTCGAGACCGACAAGGTGACGGTGGAGGTGCCTGCCGCCGCCGCCGGCACGCTGGGTGAGATCACCGTCAAGGAAGGTGAGACAGTCGGTGTCGGCGCGCTGCTGGGGTCGATTTCGGCAGGTGGCGCGGCCGCTGCACCAGCGACCAAGCCGCAAGCGGTGTCGCAGGCCTCGTCGCCGGATGCCGCATCGACCGGCAAGCAGGCCGCGGCCGAGACCGCCAAGATCGCCGGCGATGCCGGCCCGGTCGAGCCACGCACCATGCCACCGGCACCGGCCGCGGCGAAACTGATCGCCGAAAGCAATCTCTCGGTCGACCAGATCTCCGGTTCGGGAAAGCGTGGCCAGGTGCTGAAAGGCGACGTGCTCGACGCCATCTCCAAAGGCGCGCCGTCGCAGCCGGCAGAGACGCCGAAGGCGGCACCTGCACCGGTTGCCGTACGTGCGCCGTCCTCGGGCGACGATGCGTCGCGCGAGGAGCGCGTGCGCATGACCAAGCTGCGCCAGACCATCGCGCGCCGCCTCAAGGAAGCGCAGTCGACCGCCGCCATGCTGACCACCTTCAACGAGGTCGACATGTCTGCGGTGATGGCGCTGCGCACCAAATACAAGGACGTGTTCGAAAAGAAGCACGGCGTGAAGCTCGGCTTCATGGGCTTCTTCACCAAGGCGGTGACGCACGCGCTGAAGGAGATCCCCTCCGTCAACGCCGAGATCGACGCCACCGACATCATCTTCAAGAACTATGCCCATATCGGCGTCGCCGTCGGCACCGAAAAGGGCCTGGTTGTGCCGGTCGTGCGCAATGCCGACCAGATGTCGATCGCCGAGATCGAAAAGGACATCGGCCGCCTGGGCATCGCCGCGCGCGACGGCAAGCTGTCGGTGGCGGACATGCAGGGCGGCACCTTCACCATCTCCAACGGCGGCGTTTACGGGTCGCTGATGTCGACGCCGATCCTCAATGCGCCGCAGTCGGGCATTCTGGGCATGCACAAGATCCAGGACCGGCCCGTGGTGGTCGGCGGCCAGATCGTGATCCGGCCGATGATGTACCTGGCGCTCAGCTACGATCACCGCATCGTCGACGGCAAGGAAGCGGTGACCTTCCTGGTCCGCGTCAAGGAAAGCCTGGAGGATCCGGAACGGCTGGTGCTTGATCTCTAAGGCTGACGCGGTGGCTGAATCTGTCGAGCCAATCGATCTGTTCGAGCTTGTTACGACAGGCCGGGCGGGTCCGATTGAACTCGGAAAAAGCAGCCGTGAAACGGTGCGAGGCTTGATCGATCCGGAGGATGTGCGGGCGGACAATCATTATCGCCACGAGGACGCGGAGTCAGCGTGGTGCATCTATGGTAGAAATTGCGAGTTCTTCTTCAGTCCCGATTTTCATCTGAGGTCGATTAGCGTCGAGCCTGTCTTCGGAAGATTGCAATCGGGTGGAACGATGGCGACTTGGTACGGCCATCTGGACGTCGATTTGGGGCGGCATCCTGTGATTTTTGCAGGCACAAAGCCCATAGCCATACATACCTTGCCCAAGGCATTGCAGTTCCTGAACAAGAGCGAATTCAAGTGGGCAATCAGCGGCGGTCGTGAGCGCGACGTTTATATTGAGCTGGCGGAGAGTTCTCGCATCTTGACCCTCAAATACGAGGTTAATGCGGTTCCGGTCGACAGGAATGAAAACGTTGCGTTCGAGGTAGATTATTTTCTTTCGACGGTCTTCATCCTCGGTCAAGCTGTTCAAGGCGGATAGCAGTGACGATCCGTTCTTTCTTGTCCGAAAGCCTGTCTACCGCATCGATAGCGGTCGGTGCGGCGATGATCCCGGCGGCAGCTTATGCCGCCTGCCCGATCGAACTCGCCGTCTATGGCGACACCCAGAGCGGCAGCGAGATCGATTTCACGCCGACCGGAACCTCGGCGACCGTCACCAACAGCTTCCGCATGATCCTCGACAACAGTGTGGTGCTCAACGGCATCGTCATGTGGAACGAGGGCGTGTCGCGGCCGAACGGCGCGCTGATGTACAAATGCCCCGAGGGCGACGTCACCGGCGAGGAGCTTGCCGCCTGCACGCCCTGGCATGGCGTCATCTACACGGCGGATGACAAGGGCAACATCGGGCTGCTGCCGGCCGAAGGTGTCGAAGCGCCGAAGACGCTGATCCTGCCGGATCTCGGGCCAGCGTTGCGCCAATCCAGTGCCTATGGCGGCAGCGGGTTTTCGAAAGTGCCGGGGGATGTGTTTGCCTTGAAGGGATGCCAGGAATGAGCGGGACGCAAAAGGTGCTGCTGGTCACCGGCGGCAGCCGCGGCATCGGCGCGGCGATCTGCCGGTTTGGATCGAAGGCCGGCTACAGGGTCGCGGTCAACTACGCTGCGAATCAGGACGCCGCCGATGCACTGGTCGCGGAGATCGAGGCTGCCGGCGGCGAGGCTTTTGCGGTCAAGGGCGATGTCGGCAGCGAGGCCGATATCGTGGCCATGTTCGAGGCCGTCGACCGCGCCTATGGACGGCTCGATGCCTTCGTCAACAATGCCGGCATCGTCGACGTCAAGGCGCGCGTCGACGAGATGGACGTTTCGCGGCTGGAGCGCATGATGCGCGTCAATGTCGTCGGCTCGTTCCTCTGCGCCCGTGAGGCGGTCAAGCGCATGTCGACCCGCCATGGCGGGTCGGGCGGGTCCATAGTCAACATCTCGTCGGCGGCAGCGACATTGGGCTCGCCGGGCGAGTATGTCGATTATGCCGCCTCCAAGGGCGCCATCGACACCTTCACCATCGGGCTCGCCCGCGAGGTGGCGCTGGAAGGCATCCGCGTCAATGCGGTGCGCCCTGGCATCATCGACACGGATATCCACGCTTCCGGCGGGCAGCCGGACAGGGTGGAGCGGTTCCGCGACCTGCTGCCGATGAAAAGAGCCGGTACAGTGGATGAAGTCGCGGGCGCGGTTCTCTATCTTCTCTCCGACGCCGCGTCCTATACGACAGGCGCGATCCTGAATGTAAGTGGCGGCCGCTGAGCGCTCTCAAGCAGATCGAGCATGATGTTATCCGAAAACCGCGTCACACGGCATCATGCTCAAACAGAAGGACAGTATCATGGCTTATGACGTCGTTATCATCGGGTCGGGACCGGGCGGCTATGTCTGCGCCATCAAGGCGGCGCAGCTCGGGCTCAAGGTGGCGGTGGTCGAGAAGAGCGCGACCTTCGGCGGCACCTGCCTCAACATCGGCTGCATCCCTTCCAAGGCGCTGCTCCATGCCTCCGAGATGTTCGCCGAGGCCGGTCACTCCTTCGACACGCTCGGCGTCGAGATATCAGCGCCGAAATTGAACCTGAAGAAGATGATGGCGCACAAGGATGCGACGGTGTCGTCGAACGTCAACGGCGTCGCCTTCCTGTTCAAGAAGAACAAGATCGACAGCTTTCGCGGCACTGGCAAGGTGGTCGCGGCCGGCAAGGTGTCGGTGACGGCTGAGGACGGCAAGGTCGAGGAGATCGAGACCAAGAACATCGTCATCGCCACCGGCTCGGATGTCGCCGGCATTCCCGGCGTCAAGGTCGACATCGACGAGAAGGTGATCGTGTCGTCGACCGGCGCTTTGTCGCTTGATAAGGTTCCCGGCCATCTGGTGGTGGTCGGCGGCGGTGTCATCGGGCTCGAGCTCGGCTCGGTGTGGGCACGGCTCGGCGCCAAGGTCACCGTGGTCGAATTCCTCGACACCATCCTGGGCGGCATGGACGGCGAGGTTTCCAAGCAGTTCCAGCGCTTGCTTTCAAAGCAGGGCTTCGAGTTCAAGCTCGGCGCCAAGGTCACCGGTGTCGCCAAGGCCAAGAAGGGTGCGACCGTCACCTTCGAGCCGGTCAAGGGCGGCGCCGCCGAGACGATCGAGGCCGATGCCGTGCTGATCGCCACCGGCCGCCGCGCCTATGCCGACAGGCTCGGGCTCGGGGAAGCCGGCGTCGAGGTCGACGAGCGTGGCCGGGTCAAGACCGATGGCCATCTCAAGACCAATGTCCCGGGCATCTATGCCATCGGCGATGTCATCGCCGGGCCGATGCTGGCGCACAAGGCCGAGGACGAGGGCGTGGCGGTGGCCGAAACCATTGCCGGCCAGGCCGGCCACGTGAACTATGACGTCATTCCGAGCGTCGTCTACACCAGCCCGGAAATCGCCTCGGTCGGCATGACCGAGGAAGAGCTGAAGAAGGCCGGCATCGACTACAAGGTCGGAAAATTCCCGTTCAGCGCCAATGGCCGGGCGCGCGCCATGCTGCACACCGACGGTTTTGTGAAGATCCTCGCCGACAAGACGAGCGACCGCGTGCTCGGCGTGCATATTGTCGGCTTCGGCGCAGGCGAGATGATCCACGAGGCGGCGGTGCTGATGGAATTCGGCGGCTCGTCTGAGGATCTCGCCCGCACCTGCCACGCGCATCCGACGATGTCGGAAGCGGTGAAGGAGGCGGCGCTGGCGACGTTCTTCAAGCCAATCCACATCTAAAGCGACAACGCTTCGTTATCCTCGGGTAAGCCTGAGGATGACGAACGTAGCGATATCGCCAAACAAAACGGCCCGCTTTTCAGCGGGCCGTTCGTATCTGATCGAGCCGGTCAGTTGGCCGGAGCTGGAGCCGGCGCTGGCGCTGGAGCCGGCGCAGGTTCTGCAGGTGCCGGAGCCGGAGCTGCAGGCGCCGGGGCAGGCGCCGGTTCTGCAGGCGCCGGAGCAGGCGCGGGTGCTGGCGCAGGTTCGGCCGGCTTCATCGGTTCCGCCGGTGCCGGTGCGGGCGCCGGTGTGCTGGCCGCCGGCGGCTCGGCGGGTGCCGGGTGCTCACTGCTTCTTCCGAAAATATAATACGCGACAACCGCCAGAATAACGACGACCAGCGCAATCAGCCAGCCACTACCGCCGCCACCGCTCTGCTTGATGGTGGTGTTGGTGGTGTTGGGATTGAACGGGTCGTTTGGATTCGGTGCGTTCGCCATAAAAGTGTCCTCCGTGGATGAAAAATATCAATCAACACCATATAACGCGCAATCATTGAACTGGTTTCACGCTAGGGTTGGAAAACGCCAAAAACAAGGACAATCCCGCCGTTCCGGCGCCGGAATGGCGTTGTTTCGCCACGCAACGCGCCAAGTTGGTGCCTATTATGGGTTTTTCCGGAGGATTTTTGTCGTGACGAATCCCATAGCAGAGTTTGTCCCGAATCACTGCGATGTTCTCGCCGGAGCCCAGTTCGCCGACCGCTTTGTGCTGATCACCCAGGGTCTTTCTTTAACGGCACTCGGCGCGGCGGAACGCGCCCTGGGGCGAACGCCGCCCTGGGTCGGCAGGCTCATGGCGCTGCGCAACCTTGCCGTCAAGCCGTTCCGGCTGAAGACGGGCCTGGAAACTGCGGTGTTGCCGTCGGGCCAGATCGGGATATTTCCGCTCATCAGCCAGTTTCCCGGCAAGGTTGTGCTTGGCCTCGACGACCGGCATCTCGATTTCCGTGTCCTGGTCGAAGTCAGGGATCTCGGCATGGGCCGGCAAGAGGTGGCCGCGACGACGATCGTCAAGACGCACAATTGGCTCGGCCGCGCCTATCTTGCGATCATCATGCCGTTCCACCGGATCATCGTTCCGGCGATGCTGGCCCAGATCGAGGCGAAGTAAACTTAAGTAGCTAAAGTCCTATAGGCGTGACGGTGTAACCGGCCTTGCGAAAATCCTCGACCAAGCCTTCGGGGCCGGGGAGATGGAGGGCGCCGACCGCCATGAAGACGTTGCCCCTGGCAAGGATCGGTTCGGCATGCTCGACCATCACCTTGTTGCGGCTGGTGATCATGGTTTCCTCGAATGCCGCATAGCCCGCGGGGTCGTCCGTGCCTTCCGGCATGGCCGCGCGAAACAGCGGCCAGAACATTCCGGTGTCGCCGCGCTGGTAGAGCACGATCATGGTTTCGTTGATGTCGTTGATCTTATCGCCGAGCTTCAGCGTGTCGACGAGGCCCTTCATGTGAAACGCCAGCGGCAGCGAGGCCATGGCGCGCAACTGGCTTTCAGCAGTCTCCAATCCTTCCACCGGCTTGCCGGAAGCCTTTGCACCTTCCGCCAGCCTGACATCGAGCACCGGGGCGCCGCCTGACTGGCGGGCCAGCTCGCAGGCCGGCAGTGCCATCATGGCCGAGAGCATCCAAGGCTTCATCTTGGCAACCGTTGCCGGAGGAATGCCGCGTGCGTCGAGTGCGGCGTTCATGGCCGCCGCATCGTCGGGCGACAGCAGCGACGCCAGCGTCGTCGAATCAGTGAACATCATCAGGTCCGGCTCCTTGAGCATCGCGACCATCATCTTCTGCTTGTCGAGCACGTCCGTGGTTTCGATGACGATGGTGCCGGCGGCGTCATAGGCTTTCTGCGCGTCGGGAGGCAGCGTGGTGACGCGCGGGTCGGTCATATGCATGGTGCCGAACAGGAAGGACGGCTTCTCGCCGGGCTTTTCCAGTTTCCACAACAGGCCCTTGCCGTTCGGCGTCGCGGCGGCTTCCGCTTCGATCTTGCGGTAGGTCGCCGGATCGTTCTTCTGCAAGGCCGACAGCATGTCGGCGCCGGTGCAGGTCGGGATTTCGGCATGCGCCTTGCCGACGGCGAACAGCAGCGCGGCGAGGAAGGCCAGGAAGAACAGAACATTGAGCGCGACGAGCAGCTTCAGCGACACGGAAGCTGCATGGTCGGCGATGGCGATGACGCGTTTCATGATCCCATTCCTAGAACCGAAAAGCGGCAAAACGGTTAATTGGTACTGCGAAATTGTCTTCGACCGGCTATCGCCCTCAGCGGACGTCGATGGTGCTCATGACTCAATGATTAGCGGAAACGCCCATTTCTTCGTCATCCACGGGCGGAGCAAGGAGCGTAGCGACGCGGCGCAGAACCGAGGATCCATGCCGGGACTCTGGAACGCTGCAACAGTGCAGAATTCCGCTCCGCAGCACTCCATGGCAAAGGTCGCGGCATGGATCCCAGGGTCTCCGCGACGGAGCTTCGCTCCTGCTTCGCCCAGGGATGACGACGTTGGGGAGGCTTTCGGCCAATGGTGAACGTTTGGCCACCGATACTATGCGACGCTACTGGCGTTCATGCCCGTGGATGGGCTGATTCGTAAATCTCGAGCAGCCTCGCGGTGTCGACGCCGGTGTAGATCTGCGTCGTCGACAGGCTGGCGTGGCCGAGCAGTTCCTGGATGGTGCGCAAATCGCCGCCGCGGCCGAGCAGATGCGTAGCGAAGGAATGGCGCAGCGCATGCGGCGTCGCGGTATCGGGCAGGTTGAGCGCCGAGCGCAGCTTGGCCATGTCGCGCTGGACAATGGCCGGGTTGAGCGGACCGCCGCGGGCGCCACGAAACAACAGGCCCTTGGGGTCGAGATGGTAGGGGCAGAGCCGGCGATATTCGGCGATCGCCCTGAGCGCCACCGGCAGCACCGGCACCAGGCGCGTCTTGCCGCCCTTGCCGGTGACGCGAAGCACCGTGTCGTCCGCCGACGCCAGATCGGCGCCCGCCAGACCGAGCGCCTCGGAAATGCGCAGACCGGAGCCGTAGAGCAGTGTCAGCACGGCGGCGTTGCGCGCTGCGATCCAGGGTTCCTCCGCCAGTTGGCCTTCAATGGAAACAACATGCTTGGCATCGCTCGCTGTCAGCGGCTTGGGCAGCGATTTCGGCTGGCGCGGCGCGCGCAGTGCTGCCGCCCCGGCCGCATTGGCGAGGCCGCGCCGCTCGAGGAAACGTAGCAGCGAACGGATGCCGGCGAGACCCCGGCCGAGCGTGCGGGCACCGGCACCGGCATTGCGCCGCGCCGCGAGAAAGCCGCGCAGGTCGGCCGGGCGCAGATCGGCGATGTCCGAAATGCCGGGCGAGCCGCCGCAATGGCCGGTGAGGAAATGCAGGAACTGGCGCGTGTCGCGCTCATAGGCTTCCACGGTCTTGGGCGACAGCCGACGTTCTCGCGCCAGCATCTTGAGCCAGCTTTCGCGCGCCGCCTGGAGATCGGGTTTGGCCGGGATCAGGAATTCCTGCATGGCGGCATTTTCGGGTATTCGGGTTAGGAAGCGGTGAAGAGCCGTCATTGAAATGACAGCCGGCTGAGGTTAGGAGACCATCGATTGGTGGCAGGTGACTACCTTGGTGATTGGCTGAAATGCCCGCCCCCTTCGTCATCCTGGGGCGGAGCAGGAGCGAAGCGACGTCGCGGAGACCCCAGGATCCATGCCGTGACCTGCGAGCGTTGCTGCGTTACAAGTCTGATAGCTTTGCGGTGGAGACCACGCGAAGTGTTTGCAAATAAAGAGTTGGCAGGAACGAGACTCGTGACCCTTTCTGAACTGCCGTGCTTTTTGGTCGCCGTAACGGAATGGATCCTCGGGCCTGCGCAGTCGCTTCGCGCCTGCTCCGCCCGTGGATGACGAAGGTAAAAGCGCCATGAGCAAGCCCCAGAACCCTGTCCAGATGGCCGTGATCGGCGCCGCCCATGGCATCAAGGGCGAATTGCGGGTGAAGACCTTCACAGGTGAGCCGCTGGCGCTGGCCGATTACGGGCCGCTCTACGCCAGGGACGGGCGCGCCTTCCAGATCGTCGACATCAGGCCTGCCAACACCGTCGTCGTGGTCCGCTTCAAGGGCATTGCCGACCGCAATGCGGCCGAGGCGCTGGCAGGCACGGAGCTGTTCGTCGACCGTTCGATGCTGCCGGACGACGGCGAGGAAGACGAATTCTACCATGCCGACCTCGTCGGCCTCGAAGTCCGCGACGACACGGCTGCCGTGCTTGGCAAGGTGGTCGCGGTGCACAATTTCGGCGGCGGCGACATTCTCGACGTGACGCTGGGCGGGCGCAAGGGCGTGCTGATCCCGTTCACACAAGCCGCCGTGCCGCAAGTGTCGATCGCCGAGGGTTTTGTCCGTGTCGATCCGGCTGCTGCCGGGCTGGTCGACGACGAGGAAGGCGATGGCCCGCGCGAGGAAGACTTTGATCCCAAGGGCCGGCCGCGCGGACCGAGCGATGCCGGGGGCAATCGGTGAGTTTTTCCGCTTCGGTGCTGACGCTTTACCCCGAGATGTTTCCCGGCGCGCTCGGCCTGTCGTTGGCCGGCCGGGCGCTGGAGGCCGGGACGTGGTCGCTGGAGGCGATCCAGATCCGCGACTTCGCCCCCGACCGCCATCGCACCGTCGACGACACGCCCGCCGGCGGCGGCGCCGGCATGGTGATGCGCGCCGACGTGCTGGCGAAAGCCATCGACCATGCTTCGCCGGAAGGCGATGCGCGGCCTCGGCTGCTGATGAGCCCGCGCGGCAGGCCGCTGACCCAGGGGCGCGTGCGCGAACTGGCCGCTGGGCCAGGTGCCGTCATCGTCTGCGGCCGTTTCGAGGGCGTCGACCAGCGGGTGATCGACGCGCGGGGATTGGAGGAGGTCTCTATCGGCGACTTCATCCTCTCCGGGGGTGAGCCGGCCGCCCTTGTGCTGCTCGATGCGGTGGTGCGGCTGTTGCCCGGCGTGATGGGCAATGCGGTGTCGGGCGAGGAAGAGAGCTTTGAGAACGGCCTGCTCGAACATCCCCACTACACGCGGCCGCAGGAGTTCGAAGGCCGTGTGATTCCCGAGGTGCTGATCTCGGGCAATCACAAGAAGATCGCCGCCTGGCGGCGGGCGGAGTCCGAGAGGCTGACGAAGGAGCGGCGTCCGGATCTGTTGGGCGCCGCCGCTCACCCTTTCCAAAAGTAATAGAAAGCCAGAAACAGACCGACAGCGACGACGAAGCCGCGCACTGCGTTTTGCGGCACGCGCTTGGCGATCCAGACGCCGGCATAGCCGCCGAGCGCGCCGCCCGGGATCATGATGATCGCCTGCGGCCAGGCGACGACGCCGCCCGAGACGAAGACGACGATCGCAACAGCGGCGATGACCATGGCCAGCATGTTCTTCAACGCGTTCAGCCGGTGATAGTCGCCGGCTTGCGTCAGGCCGAGCGTCGCCAGCATCATCACGCCCATGCCGGCGCCGAAGAAGCCGCCATAGATGGCGGTGAGAAACTGCGCCAGGGAGCCGGCGAGTGAGCCCACCGCCGCTTCATGGCCGGGCTTCGGCACTGGTTTCAGCCAGGGGCCGGCTGCGAACAGGGCTGTCGCGGCCAGGAGCAGCCACGGCACCAGAGCGCGAAATGACGGATTGTCGAGCGCCAAAAGGATCAGCGCGCCGGCCAGTGCACCCACGGCCGAAATCAGGCACAGCAGCAGCGCGCCGCGCCAGAAGTGCCTGATATCGGCCGAGTAGGCGAGGGTCGAGGTGATGTAGCCTGGAAATTGCGTCACCGAGGAGGTGGCGTTGGCGACGATCGGCGGCAGGCCGACCAACGTCATGGCGCCGAAGGTGATGAAGGTGCCGCCACCGGCGACCGCATTGGCGGCGCCTGACAGAAAGCCCGCCAGAAACAGCAGGATGGCATCGAAGACAGACATGAATTGCGGCCGCTCAAAACTGTGTTATTTCAGGCTTAGAAAGCCTGAACGACCGGCGCAACCCGGCACGGCAGGATTACGATGGTGCCATGCGAGCAGAAAATGCGCTGCCAAGGCGTGACAAAGCGGCGAAATAGCTGTATGTGCCCGCCCGTACCGGCCAGAAAGAATCTGCCGGACCCGTCAACAATGACGGTGTAGTCGCCCCTGCCTGATGTTTCAAAGACAAATGTCTTGGAGACAAAAGGCATAGCCAAGCGGTCAATGGAACTGCAAGGCGAGTGTCGGACGCTCTGACTGTCGGAAGAACAAGAAGTGGACTTTTGAGATGGATATCCTCCGTCAGCTCGAGGCCGAACAGGCCGCCAAGATCGAAGCCAAGCGCAAGCTTCCCGAATTCCAGCCCGGCGACACCGTGCGCGTCCAGGTCCGCGTGACCGAAGGCACCCGCACCCGCGTCCAGGCCTATGAGGGCGTCGTCATCGCCCGCGCAGGCGCCGGCTTCCAGGAGAACTTCACGGTTCGCAAGATTTCCTACGGCGAAGGCGTCGAGCGCGTGTTCCCGGTCTACTCGCCGATGGTTGAAGGCGTCGAGATCGTTCGCCGCGGCAAGGTGCGTCGCGCCAAGCTCTACTACCTGCGCGATCGTCGCGGCAAATCGGCCCGTATTTCGGAAAACACCGGCGTGCGCGCCCGCAAGCTGAACGACGAGGAGCGCGATGCGCTGAACGCCGAGAAGGCCCGCATCGAGGCCGAGAAGGTGGCAGCAGCCGAGGCCCTGGCCGTCGAGAAGGCAGCCCAGGACGCCGCCGAGAAGAAGGCCGCCGCCGAAGCCGAAGCAGCAGCCAAGGCCGCCGCGGAAGCGACCCCCGCCGAATAAGGTTTTCGGAAATCCCATTCAAAAAGGCGGCTTCGGCCGCCTTTTTTCGTTTCACCAGACTGTGAACGCTTTCAGCGTCAGAAACAGGATCCGGCTGTTGACGGCATATTATCTTGTGTACTAAATAATCGTGCACAAGATAATTGGAGATTTGATATGGCACTCTACACCACACAGGCTCACGTCACCGGCGGCCGCGCCGGTCATGGCGAGACCAGCGACGGTCTGCTCAAGGTCGATCTGGCAATGCCCAAGGAGCTCGGCGGGCCGGGGGGCGCCACCAATCCCGAGCAACTGTTCGCAATCGGCTATGCCGCCTGCTTCGAAAGCGCCATCCGCTTCGTCGCGCGTAAACAGAAGCTGTCGCTGACGGATGCCGGGGTAACCTCCA
This sequence comes from Mesorhizobium sp. M7A.T.Ca.US.000.02.2.1, assembly GCF_003996995.1. GTDB lineage: Bacteria > Pseudomonadota > Alphaproteobacteria > Rhizobiales > Rhizobiaceae > Mesorhizobium. The sequence goes on from NZ_RZTT01000006.1 coordinate 32,372, forward strand.
CCGTCAGCCTGCTTCCCAATGGCGAAGGCTTTAAGCTCGGCGTCGCGCTCGCGGCGGAAACGAAAGGCCTTGATCAGGCGGCGGCGGAAGCGCTTGTATCGGAGGCGCACAAGATCTGCCCCTATTCCAACGCCATCAGGGGCAATGTCGACGTAGCGCTTTCGGTAAAGGCGGCATGACGGAAAAGACGACAAAGAGCACCAGCGACGTCCTGGCGGAGGCCACCGGGACGTTTCACGTTCCGCGGCTCGACCAGCAGCTGTGCTTCGCGCTTTATTCGGCAAGCGGGCTGATGACGAAGCTCTACCGCCCGCTGCTCGATCCGCTCGGCCTGACCTATCCGCAATATCTGGCCATGTTGGCGCTTTGGGAACGGGCTCCAAGCACGGTTGGCGCGCTTGGCGAAGCGCTCGGGCTGGATTCGGCGACGCTGACGCCGCTGCTCAAGCGGATGGAGGCTGGCGGCCTCGTTACCCGCCGCCGCGACCCGGCCGACGAGCGCCGGGTTATGGTCGAGCCGACAGCGAAGGGCCAAGCGTTGCGTGAGCAGGCCAAAAGCGTGCCGGCGGCTATGCTTTGCAACCTGCCGCTGGATGCCGACGAGTTGAGATCCCTGCACAGCACCCTGACGCGGTTCGTCTCCGGCTTGCGCAAGGCAGATGCCGGCATCGCGAAGCGGAGTTGATCGCTGCCGCGACACCGTTCATTCCTGAATCCCGGAAATGAAGGCACTGGAATCCCTTTTCGCGCGCGCTGACGCAGCCGACCGTCTTGCATGACGCTTGCGGAAAGCTAAAGTCGGCGCCGTATTTTCCAGCAAGCCCGGCCATGTCCGGGTCCGTCAATTTCCGGGGAGTGTGTCATGACCAAATCGAAACTGCTGCTAGCAGGCCTGCTTGCCCTCGTCCTGACGCCCGTTGCCGCCTTCGCGCAGGCGCTGCCCGACCTCGGCGGCAAAAAGGTGGTGGTTGTGACCGAAAACGCCTATCCGCCGCTGCAGTTCATCGATGCCAAGACCGGCAAGCAGATCGGCTGGGAGTATGACGCGATGAACGAGATCGCCAAGCGGCTCAATTTCACGGTCGAGTACCAGAACACTTCCTGGGACGCGATGATCCAGGCGGTTTCCGACAACCAGTACAACATTGGCATGACCGGCATCACCATCAAGGACGACCGCAAGGAGAAGGTCGATTTCTCCGACCCCTATATGCGCTCGCAACAGTTCATGCTGGTGCGCGGCGATGAGAGCCGCTTCACTGACGCCAAGACCTTCGGCGACTTCAAGGACGGGCTGATCGGCGCGCAGGCCGGCACCACGCCCTTCTACACCGCCGTCTATAGCGTGCTCGACGGCAATGAGCAGAACCCGCGCATCAAACTGTTCGAAACCTTCGGCGCGACCGTGCAGGCACTGAAGTCCGGTGACGTCGATGTCGTTTTGACCGATGGCACCGCTGGCAAAGGCTATGTCGACGCCTCCGAGGGCAAACTGAAACTGATCGGTGGGCCGCTCGGCACCGAGGATTTCGGTTTCATTTTCCCCAAGGGTTCCGACCTGGTGAAGCCGGTCAACGCGGCAATCGCTGCGTTGAAGGCGGACGGGACGTTCGATGCGCTGAACAAGAAGTGGTTTCTTGACTACAAGATGGGGCAGTGATTTCCCGCTGACTTCGCGCTTCAACGCCCCCCTCTGCCCCCACGTCTGCTTGGCCGGCATCGCCTGATGGCAACGCCTTCCTCTTCGTCCAAAGCCGACTTCCCCTGGTGGCTTGTCGTTGCCGCAGCCCTCGCCATCGCGGTGGCCGTCTTCGTCGCCACCAGCAACCTCTATGCCCAGGTGTTCGCCACGGTCGCCAAGGGCATCGGCATCACCATCTTCGTCACCGTGATCGCCTTCGTGCTGGCGTCGGCCATGGGTCTTGGCATCGCGCTGATGGGAATGTCCGGCTCGCGCTGGCTGCGCCAGATCGCGCGCTTCTATGTCGAGATCGTCCGCGGCGTGCCGATCCTGGTGCTGTTGTTCTGGATCGCCTTTGCCGGCGCGCCGGCCTTCGTCGCGGCCTGGAACGCGCTGACCGCGCCGCTGCAAAGTGCCGGTCTGTTCGGCGAGCTTTTGGTGCGCGACGTGTCGCTGCTCTGGCGCGCCATCATGGCGCTGACCATCGGCTATTCGGCTTTCATCTCGGAGGTTTTCCGGGCCGGCATCCAGGCGGTGGAGAAGGGTCAGATCGAAGCGGCGAAGGCGCTTGGGCTGACACGCGCGCAGCGTTTCCGGCTGATCGTGTTCCCACAGGCAATCCGCACCATCCTGCCGCCGCTCGGCAATGATTTCGTCGCTTTGGTCAAGGATTCCTCGCTGGTCTCGGTGCTCGGCGTTGCCGACATCACGCAGATGGGCAAGGTCTACGCCGCCGGCTCCTTTCGCTTCTTCGAGACCTATTCGATAACGGCCTACATCTATCTCATCCTGACCGTCGGCCTGTCGCTGGCGCTCAGGGCGCTGGAGCGGCGGCTGCGCCGCCAGCACGAGGAATAGTTTTTCGGCCAAGGCAGCGCTACGATCCCCGAGCATTCCCCTTGAGGAGGTCCCCATGATCGTCGACAAAGCCAATGCGGCGCTGGATTCCGTCTATACGGCCGACACGCCGGAAGCGCTTGAGGAGGCCTATGCCGCGTGGGCTGCGACCTATGACAGCGAGACCGCCTCGCTCGGCTACCTCCTGCCTTTCCTGATCACCGCCTGGGTGGCGCGTCATGTGCCGGCGGGCGATGGCCCCTTGCTCGATGCCGGCTGCGGCACTGGCCTGTCGGGACCCTCGCTGAAGGCGCTCGGTTACCGTGACATCGCGGGGCTCGACCTCTCGCACGATATGCTGAAGATCGCCGGCAGCCGCAATGCCTACAGCGACCTGAAGCAGGCAATGCTGGGCGAAACGCTGCCATGGCCTGACGGCCACTTCCGCGCCTTCTTCTCGACCGGCGTGTTCACCATCAGCCATGCGCCGGCATCCGGCCTGCACGAACTGGTGCGCATCACCCGCCAGGGCGGCCACGCCATCTTCACCGTGCGCGACCAGGTGTTCGAGAGCGGCGGCTTCCAGGCGGTGTTCGATGAGCTGGAGCAAGCTGGGAAATGGCGGCCGATCGAGGAAAGCCCGTGGTTCCGCTGCTATGCGATCGCCGAGCCTGACGCGCTGGTGAAGACGTTTGTGTTTGAAGTGTTGTGACTCCACTTACCTTCTCCCACAAGGGGAGAAGGTAAAGGCGCTGAACGCCGCAATTGCCGAAAACCCAAAACATTGGTATGAGCCACGCCATGGAAGAGCTTTTTGGCGATCCGGCCTACAAGGGGTTCGTGCTGCAGGACAGGAAACGCCTGCCGTCGCGTTTTTCCGCGCGCGTGTCCGGGGCGCTGACCAGCCGACTACCCTAGGCGGACCTGTTCGGGTCCCTTTCGCCGGCCGTAGGTCCGGTACCTGCTCTTTCCCATTCTCATATCGACGGATTTACGCACATGAGCGCACCGCGCACCCTCTACGACAAGATTTTCGACGACCATGTCGTCGATCGCCAGGACGACGGCACCTGCCTACTCTACATCGACCGCCACCTGGTCCATGAAGTGACCAGCCCGCAGGCCTTCGAAGGCCTGCGCATGACCGGCCGTAAAGTCCGGCATCCGGAAAAGACGCTGGCCGTGGTCGATCACAATGTCTCGACCTCGCCCGAGCGCAAGTTCGGCATCAAGAACGAGGAAAGCCGCATCCAGGTCGAGGCGCTGGCCAAGAACGCCAGGGATTTCGGAGTCGAATATTATTCCGAGAACGATATCCGCCAGGGTATCGTCCACATCATCGGACCCGAGCAGGGCTTTACTCTGCCCGGCATGACCATCGTCTGCGGCGACAGCCACACCTCGACGCATGGCGCTTTCGGCGCGCTGGCGCATGGCATCGGCACGTCCGAGGTCGAGCATGTGCTGGCGACGCAGACGCTGATCCAGCGCAAGGCCAAGAACATGCTGGTGCGTGTCGACGGCCAGCTGCCGGAGGGCGTCACCGCCAAGGACATCATCCTGGCCATCATCGGCGAGATCGGCACCGCCGGCGGCACCGGCTATGTCATCGAATATGCCGGCGAAGCGATCCGTGCGCTGTCGATGGAAGGCCGCATGACGATCTGCAACATGTCGATCGAGGGCGGCGCGCGCGCCGGCCTGATCGCCGCCGACGCGACGACCTTCGCCTATGTCAAGGACAAGCCGCGCGCGCCGAAGGGCGCGTCCTGGGATGCGGCACTCGAATACTGGAAGACGCTGCAGTCCGATGAGGGCGCGCATTTCGATAAGGTGATCGTCCTCGACGCGGCCAAGCTGCCGCCGATCGTCTCCTGGGGCTCCTCGCCCGAGGATGTCGTGTCGGTGCAGGGTATCGTGCCGAACCCGGACGACATCGCCGATGAAAACAAGCGCACCTCCAAGCAGCGTGCGCTCGACTATATGGGTCTGAAGCCGGGCACCAAGATCACCGACATCACGCTCGACCGCGTCTTCATCGGTTCATGCACCAACGGCCGCATCGAGGATCTGCGCGCCGTCGCCAAGGTGGTCGAAGGCAAGACGGTCAGCCCGCATGTCGATGCGATGATCGTGCCGGGCTCCGGCCTGGTCAAGGAACAGGCGGAAGCCGAAGGCCTCGACAAGATCTTTGTCGCCGCCGGTTTCGACTGGCGCGAGCCGGGCTGTTCGATGTGCCTGGCCATGAACGACGACCGGCTGAAGCCGCATGAACGCTGCGCCTCGACCTCGAACCGCAATTTCGAGGGCCGGCAAGGCTTCAAGGGCCGCACCCATCTCGTGTCGCCGGCGATGGCGGCCGCGGCGGCGATCGCCGGCCACTTCGTCGACATCCGCGAGTGGAAGTAACCGGGATTTGAACAGAACCCGAGCCGCGCCCGGCTCGGGTCAGCTCTTTCCGTCGCGGCGGACGAGCTCGTGGAACTCCTCGCGGCGTCCCGGCTGTTCGGCCGCGACCACAAGCGCAAGCTGTTGTTCCTCGAAGAGCTTGAACCATTCGTCCCATTCGACGAGTTCATAGCCTCCCGCATTGAGCGGCCGTTCAGGCTGGTCCTGATCCTGATAGGCGTGCTGGCCGAAGACCAGCCTCAACATGGGCTGCGTCCCCGCTTCGGGCGATATGTCGACGATTGCGGGAAAGCCGGCGCGCCCGGCAGCCCATGAGCGGATCGCATCGTGGTCGGTCAGTGTGATTGTGTCGGTCATGGGTCGCTCCAGATTGTGAACGGAGGAACGCTGACTGGGGACTGCGGTTCCCTGACATTATTTTGAGACGGCGGTCCTGCTTACCGCTTTCGCTTAACCGCTTGTTTGGGCTTGCCCTCTAAGCTCTTCCCTGACGTAAGCCAGGGGAAGTCACAGTCGGTTGGACACGGGTCTGCTCATTGCGCTGCTCAACCCGACGATCGCGCTGGCGCTCGGCGCGGCGTTCCTTGTGCTATGGTCCTATCAGCGCCACCGCCCCTATCTGGCCGTTTTGGCGATCAGCTACAGTCTCTCGGCGGCTGGCTTCCTGCTGCAGTATTTCACCTTGCCCATCGGGATGCCGCTGACCAAGCTTACGTCGAACATCTGCTTCACCATCGCCGCGTGCTGCCTGGCCAGCGCTGTTATCCACCGCTATGGCCGCAAGGTGCCCTATGTGGGGATCGCCGTGCTGGCCGGCGGCGGCCTGGCGTCGTTGTGCTGGTTCCTGTTCGTCGCGCCGGATCTCACCTGGCGCATCCTGGCGATGAATTTCGCATTCGGCGGCATCAGCCTTCTGGTTGCTGCCGAACTGCGCCCGGTGCGCAACAACGGCCCGACCGAAAAAATCCTGTTCGTGCTGTCGCTGCTGTCGGGCGTCAATTTCTTCGTGCGCACCCTTGCCGTCGTCATCGCGCATGGGCCCTTCGCCAGCTATGACGGGTTCTATGGCTCGTCCTACTGGACGACGGCGCTGCTGTCGCACGCGCTGCTCTCGCTGCTCATTGCGCTGTGCCTGTTTTCCGCCGCGGCACTCGACGTGTTGAAGGCATTGAAGACCGAGACCTATACCGACCCCCTGTCGGGCCTGCTCAACCGGCGTGGCTTCGAGGAACGCGGCATGCGGCTCTTGCAGCACTGCGCCTCGGCCCGGTTCCCGGTCGCGCTGGTGCTGGCTGACCTCGATCACTTCAAGGCGCTCAACGATGTGCATGGACATGGCGCGGGCGATCGGGTGATCGCCGACTTCGCCGCCAAGCTTCGGTCGGCGGCCGGCGCGCGCGGTGTTGCCGGGCGTATCGGCGGCGAGGAATTCGCGGTGCTGCTGCCACTCAGCGATCTTGCCGCGGCCCGGCTGTTCGCCGAGGCGGTGCGCACCGTCTATTCGGCCGGCCATGTCGACGGACTTCCCCAGGGAACGAGGGTGACGGCAAGCTTCGGCGTGGCGGCCCGCAGCGGTGGCGAGGCGCTGGAGCCGCTGATGCGCCGTGCCGACGATGCGCTCTACAAAGCCAAGAAGAACGGCCGCGACAGTGTACGCCTGTCCTATGAGCGGCCGGAAACGGCGTTCCTGCCGGAGCCGCTCAAGACCGGCTGAATCTGCCCGGACGGGACGGCGTTAACGTCTTCTTCGCCCGTCGATGATTAGCTGTCGGCGCGGGTGCGGGAGAACATGAGCGGCGCCAACTTCATCCTGTTGATCAATCTGTCGGTTGCCGGCCTGCTGGCGGCATCCTTCATGGCGGTCGCCTTCCACGATGTCGGCCGCGCGCCGGCGCGCTGGCTGGCATTTGGCTATCTGCTGGGCATGGCCTATTCGGCCATCGAGTTCTCCATTCCCGCTTTCACCGACGCGCGGCTCCCGGTCGTGGCCGCCTTCGCGGTTTTCCTTGCCGCCACCATTGCGTTCAATGGCGGGCTTGCCCGCAAATACGGCGTGGCACTGCCCTGGAAGCCGATGCTGTTGTTCCTGTTGACCACCACCATAGCTGTGTATTTCGTGCAGGATCTGCCCCGCCAGTCGCTGATCCGCATCATGGCTTACCAGCTTCCCTATGCGGTCATGCAGTTTGTCGGGCTGGCCATTGTCTGGTCATCGAGGCAAAAGCTTGCCCGTCTCGATCGCATGTTGATGGCCGTGCTGGCGGCGAGCGGCCTGCAGTTTGCCTCCAAACCGTTCATCGCGCATGCGCTTGGCGGCTGGGGCGCCAATCCGCAGGCCTATCTGCAAAGCAACTACGCGCTGGTGTCGCAATCGCTCGGCACTGTCTTTGCGCTGGCGCTGGCGCTGCTGATGCTGGCCATCCTGGTTCGCGACGTGCTTGCCGAAGTGACGTCGAAGTCGGAGACGGACACGCTTTCGCGCCTGCTCAACCGCGGCGGCTTCACCCGGCATGCCGAGCTGGCGGTGCTTGGCGCGATGCGGCAAGGCGTGCCGGTCGCGCTGGTCATCGCCGATCTCGATCATTTCAAGAGCGTCAACGACAGTTTCGGCCATGCGTCAGGCGACCGGGTGATCGAGACTTTTGCAGGCTTCCTGCGCGAAGCTGCAGCCGCGCATCACGTTGCGGGCCGCATTGGCGGCGAGGAGTTCGCCATCATCCTGCCGGGAACCAACCTTGCCGCGGCGCGGCTGTTCGCCGAGGGGACGCGCAGCGCCTTTGGCGGGCTGCCCATCGACGGGCTGCCGGCTGACAACCGCTGCACCGCGAGCTTCGGCGTCGCCGAACTTCATCCGAGCGAAGATTTTGCCGATCTGATGCGGCGCGCCGACCAGGCGCTCTATCAGGCGAAGAATGCCGGGCGCGATTGCGTGCGCGTTTCCGCCGGACCTGCCGGCAACTGGTCGTCAGCCGGAATGGAAGCCAGAGCAATTTCAGGAAAAGTGTGAAACGGTTTTCCCGGGAAAGCGCATAGCGCTTTCCCTTGGGAATTGCGTCCAAACAAAGTCTCTAGCGGCAGGGGCTGAGTTCGGGCATCTCGCCATCGGAGAGACCGTACATATAGGAGCGGCCCTTCACCAGCACCGGCGGCCGGTAGCAATCGCTGTATCCGCTGATTTCGTCGGCTTCGTTCTCGTAGATCACCTTGGGCTGGCCGGCGCTGGTGTAGTCGGATAGCTGCTTGGCCAGCTTGCCTTCGCCGACGATGATGCGCTTGTAGCCGGCGGCGCTGTCGATAACGAGATTGCCGAAGGAATCCGCGTAGACGCGATCCTGATGCCGGGCGCCGGCGAGCGCTGGCGCTGCAAGGGCAACGACCGATGCCGCCACGATGAGCGCCGCAAGGCGCGATCTGCCTGAATTCGAACGCATGGCGTCCTCCGTGTCTTGAGGGAAAGCCTCCTCGAATCAGAAATTAACGTTTTCTTAACCTTTGTTAAGAGGCCGGCGCGTTTGGCGGCGATGTCTCGGTTAACATGGTTAATATCCGTTAATATCCGACTGGATGGAAAACCTGGTGGTCATCATTCGGCCATGCTTGGCCGCACCATCGCGGCTGGTGTCCGTCTCGGCGTCGGGATGACCTTGATCTTGGCAAAGCATCGCGGCTGGTTTGCCGCGCGGGAGGACAGCATATGGCGCTACGCCGGCCGATTTGGGCGTCCGTTTTCCCGTTGCTCGGGGTCGTCGCTGGCTGTGTGCCACAGGACAGCGCGCCGAAGGCGGCCAATACCGTCGTCGTCTCACCTGCGTCGGCTCAGCAGTCCGTCACAGCCGCGGCGCCTCCGACAGCTGCAACCAAGATCATCACCGACCTTACTGCGCCGCGATCCGGCATAGGCACGGCCACCTACCGATGCGGCAACAACGGTATGATCTCCATCCAAAATCTAGGCACGTCGTTGCGTGTGGTCGGGTCCGATGGCGCGACCGAGGAGTTTGCGGCGTCGCCCGCCAACCAGAGCAGCCGCTACCAGGCGGCCACGCATGACGCAATCGTGATCGACGGACGCGAGGCGCTGGTGATGAAGAAGGGGTCGACGCCGCAGACCTGCAAACGCTAGGGCTAATCTCAACACCGCTGGGCTCTTGGGCCAGACATGTTGCACTGCAGCGATATCGAGCCGGCTTCGGGCCTCCCGGCCTAATCGATTGAAGCCTAAGCCGGCCTTTTAGTCAGACTAAAT
>NZ_RZTT01000700.1 GCF_003996995.1 Mesorhizobium sp. M7A.T.Ca.US.000.02.2.1
GACATAGACGGCGCGCGACAGCTTGGCCGTAGCCTCCAGAGCCCGCCTGATCTTTGGCAGGTTACGGCCGACCTTCATGATGACGGCGGCATCGGTGTCAGCCAGCCGGCGCGTCAGCTCGAACTCGCTCATCGTGCCGGGCAGCACGGTCAGCACGTCATCGCCCTGGACGATCGGGATACCAGTCTGCGACCAGCAGCCGGACATGGCGGTGACGCCGGGAATGACTTCGGTGGGGAAGCGATGGGCGAGGCGCACATGCAGATGCATGTAGGAGCCGTAGAAAAGCGGGTCGCCCTCGGACAGCACCGCAACCATCTTGCCTGCCTGGAGGTGCTCGGCGACCTTCTCGGCGGACTCCTCATAGAAAGCCGTGATCTGCGACCGGTAGTCGTCGTGCTCCTTGTCGATTTCGGTGGTGACGGGATAGAGCAGCGGCAGTTCCGTCATTTCGGGCCGGAACTGCGCTTCGACGATGGCGCGCGCGTTGCTGTTGTTGCCGCGCTTGGCGAAATAGGCCACGACATCGGCTTCCGCCAAGGCCCGCGCGGCTTTCAGGGTCAGCAGTTCGGGGTCGCCGGGACCGGTGCCGACGCCGACGAGACGGCCTTTGGGAAGCGCGTTCACAGGCCGGGCCTCGCCAATGAATTGAGCGCTGCGGCGGTCATGGCGCTGCCGCCGAGACGGCCACGCACGATGGCATAGGGAACGCCGTAGGAATTCTCGGCCAGCGCGTCCTTCGATTCGGCAGCACCGACGAAGCCGACCGGCATGCCGATGATGGCCGCAGGCTTCGGCGCGCCGTCGCGCAGTTTTTCCAATAGATAGAACAGCGCGGTCGGTGCATTGCCGATGGCAACCACCGAGCCCGCCATGCGCTCGCCCCACAAATCGATCGCGGCGGCCGAACGGGTGTTGCCGATTTCCCTGGCAATGTCGTGCGTGCGCGGATCGCGCAAGGTGCAGATCACCTCGTTGCCGGCCGGCAGCCTGGCGCGGGTGACGCCATGCGAGACCATTTCCGCGTCGCAGAAAATCGGCGCGCCGGCCGCCAAAGCGGTGCGGGCAGCGGCAACGAAATCCTTGGAGAACACAAAATGACTTGAAGCTTCGACCTGGCCGCAGGCATGGATCATGCGGATGGCGACATCGGCCTCGGCTTCGGAGAAGCGCGAAAGATCAGACTCGGCGCGGATAATGGCGAAGGAGCGCTCATAGATCGCCGTGCCGTCATGGATGTAGTCGTAGGCGGCCATGCTCATTTCCGTTTTTCAGTTTGGGCCTGTCGGTAAGCCTCGGCGATACCGGCCGGCCCGAGCCTTGTCAGGCAAGCAGCGGCAGTCTCGCCTTGATATCGTGCGCTGCGGATCATTGCCGCGACGCGGCCGATGCCGCGCGCGGCGTCATAGCCCGGCCTGTAGCCCGCAGGAAGGGCCTTTGCCGTCGCGTTCACGACAAGTCCGGCTCCGTTTTCGCCGCCGACTATCGCTAGGGCTGTCGGGCCGGGATGGGCGCAGCCCTTGGCGCAGCCGGAAATGTGCAGCGTGAAGTCGAGGATGTCGGCGTTTTCAGCGGCAATCGTCTCGGCGATCTCGCGCGTGGCAATGCGGCCGGAGGCGCAGGCCGGCGTGCCGGGGCAAGCGGCTATGCGCGTGCGCGGGTCGGTGGGGGCGGTGACGAAGCCGAGGGCGGTGGCGGTGTGTTGGAGGGGTTGGTTGGCTGCCGGTGGCTGACCGAGGAAGAGCAGGGCGCGGCCGGGGGCTAGGCGGATTTCTGAGGTGCCGAGGGCGAGGGCGTGTTGGGCGAGAGCGATGATCTTCTCTGCTGGCATGCTGCCGTAGGGG
>NZ_RZTT01000701.1 GCF_003996995.1 Mesorhizobium sp. M7A.T.Ca.US.000.02.2.1
ACCTTGGTCAGTGCCGCATCGCTCTCGATCGAGCCCCGAATGATGTTGAGGAAATCGACCTTGCCGGAGCCCGCCAGCCGCCTGGCGATTTCGATCCCCTCCGCCTTCGACAGGCCTTTTTCGAAATCCTCGTCGGCGACCATGCGGATGCCGACGACGAATTTGTCGCCAACGGCTGACCGCACGGCATCGAGCACCATATTGGTGAAGCGCAGGCGATTGTCCAGCGAGCCGCCGAATTCGTCGTCGCGATGATTGGTGGCGGGCGACCAGAAGCCGTCCATCAGATGGCCGTAGGATTCGAACTCGATGCCGTCGAGGCCGGCGGCCTCGCAGCGCTGGGCGGCTGAAGCATAGTCGGCGACGATGCGCTCCATGTCCCAGTCCTCGATCGTCTTCGGGAATGCGCGATGCGCCGGCTCACGCACCGGCGAGGCCGAGAGCACCGGCAGCCAGTCGGCCTTGTTCCAGCCAGTACGGCGGCCGAGATGGGTGATCTGGATCATCACCTTGCAGTCGTGCTCGTGGCAGGCGTCAGCGAGCTCGGCCAGCCATGGCACGATCCTGTCGTCATAGACATGCAGATTGCCGAAAGCGGCCGGGCTGTCGCGCGAGACGATCGCCGAGCCGGCGGTCATGGTCAGCGCCATGCCGCCCTTGGCCTTCTCGGCATGGTAGAGCCGGTATCGCTGTTTCGGCATGCCGTCCTCGGAATAGGCCGGCTCATGGCTGGTCGACATGACCCGGTTCTTCAGCGTCAGGTGTTTGAGCTGGTAGGGCTGGAGAAGCGGATCGTTGCTGGTCATCGTCTTCCTGCGGTTTCAAATTGTGCTAATGAGCGGCAAAATTCGTTTTCAAGCATGTCGTCCCGCACGCACTCCGGGCGCATGCGACAAGGATAGCGCCCATGATCGACACCAAAACCCTCACCCAGCTCGGCGCGCACGTCGAGACGCCACAAAGCCCCGAAGCAGCGGTCCTGGAGACCGTACCGTTTTCGCGCGGCGACGGCCCGCCGGCGATCGTGCGCTTTACCTGCCCGGAATTCACCTCGCTGTGCCCAGTCACCGGCCAGCCGGACTTCGCCCATATCGTCATCGACTATGCACCCGACGCGGCTCTGGTGGAATCGAAGTCGCTCAAGCTGTTCATGACCTCGTTTCGCAACCATGGCGCCTTCCATGAAGACTGCACCGTAATGATCGGCCGCCGCATCGTGGCGGCAACCAAGCCGCTGTGGTTGCGCATAGGCGGCTATTGGTATCCGCGCGGCGGCATTCCGATCGATGTGTTCTGGCAAACCGGCGCTCCGCCCGAAGGCGCCTGGCTGCCCGACACCGGGGTAGCGCCTTATCGCGGGCGGGGTTGAGCTCGCTCATCATTCGCACTGATACTGGCTGAGTGCCCATTCGCCGGTCACCGACAATAGGTCCGTGATCTTCCAGTCGCCGTCGACCCTCTTGAATTTCCATTCCAGCCGGTGCGGGTTGCCCGATATGACGAAGGCGACGATGACCTTGGCCTGGTCGCCGTTGATCGCCTCGAGCGTCTTCAGGCTCTTGTCGATCTCGGCCTTGTCGTAATCGGCATTGTCGAGCGCCATGTTGGGGTCGAGGCACTCGCCCTGCCCGGATTTGCGCAACGCGTCGCTCTTGTCGAGCACGGTTTTGGCCGGGTCGATGAAATCGCTTCGCTCGGCCGGATCGATCTCCAGTCCGACCTGATCGTAAAACGGCCGCACCACGGCGGTCGGCGAGCCCGGCTGGATCGGTGCGGCGGGCGCGGCTTCGGCTGGCGACCATCCCACCGGCGGCGTGGC
>NZ_RZTT01000702.1 GCF_003996995.1 Mesorhizobium sp. M7A.T.Ca.US.000.02.2.1
CCCGGCATCGGCCATCAAACGCGCCACTTCGGCGACGCGGCGGATGTTCTCGACGCGATCGGCGTCGGTGAAACCAAGATCGCGGTTGAGACCGTGACGGACGTTGTCGCCGTCCAGGATATAAGTGTGGCGGCCGGTGGCGAACAGCTTCTTTTCGAACAGGTTGGCGATGGTCGATTTGCCGGACCCCGACAGCCCGGTGAACCAGAACACGGCGGGCCGCTGGTTCTTCATGTCGGCGCGCACGCGCTTGGCGACATCGAGCGACTGCCAATGGATGTTTTCGGCGCGGCGCAACGAGTGCAGGATCATGCCGGCGCCGACCGTGGCGTTGGTGATGCGGTCGATCAGGATGAAGGCGCCGGTGGTGCGGTTTTCCGCGAAGGGATCAAAGGCGATCGGCGTCCGCGTCGAAATGTTGCAGATGCCGACTTCGTTCATTTCGAGCGACTTTGCCGCTTCATGGGCAAAGTCATTGACGTTGATCCGATATTTCAGGTCGGTGACGGTGGCGCTGGTCTGGTCGGTCTCGGTGCGCAGGATGTAAGAGCGGCCTGGTAGCAACGCATGCTCGTCGAACCAGACGATGTTGGCGGCGAACTGGTCGGCAACCTGCGGCCGTGCGGCCGGCGAAACCAGCATGTTGCCGCGCGAGATTTCGACTTCGTCATCGAGGACGAGCGTGACGGCCTGGCCGGCGGCCGCTTGGGCGAGATCGCCGCCATATGAGACGATCCGCTTGACGCGCGAGGATTTGCCGGACTTGGCGACAACGACCTCGTCGCCGGGCGCAACCGAGCCGGAGGCGACCGTGCCGGCAAAGCCGCGAAAGTCGAGATTGGGACGATTGACATACTGGACAGGGAAACGAAACGGCAGTTCGACCATCGCTTCGTCGACCGACACGGTTTCGAGATGCTCTATCAGCGTCGGGCCGGAATACCATTCCATGCTTTCCGACCGGCGGCTGACATTGTCGCCATAACGGGCCGACATCGGGATCGGCACAATGGTCTGGAAGCCGAGATCGCGCGAGAATTGCCCGTAGTCTTCGACGATCCGGTCGAAAATCGCCTGATCGAAATCGACAAGATCGATCTTGTTGACGGCCAGCACGACGTGGCGGATGCCGAGCAGCGAGGCGATGATCGAATGCCGCCTTGTCTGGCGAAGCACACCCTGCCGGGCATCGATCAGCACGATCGCCAGGTCGGCGGTCGAGGCGCCGGTGGCCATGTTGCGGGTGTATTGCTCGTGGCCAGGTGTGTCGGCAACGATGAATTTGCGTTTCGGCGTGGCGAAGAAGCGGTAGGCGACGTCGATGGTGATGCCTTGCTCGCGCTCGGCCTCCAGACCGTCGACCAGCAGCGCGAAATCGATGTCGTCGCCCGTCGTGCCATGCTTGCGCGAATCGCGTTCGAGCGCGGCGAGCTGGTCCTCGAAAATCTGCTTGGTGTCGGACAGCAGGCGCCCGATCAGCGTCGACTTGCCGTCATCGACCGAGCCGCAGGTCAGGAAGCGCAGCAGCGACTTCTTCTCCTGCGCAGCCAGATAGTCGCGAACGCCGTCGGTGGGGGCGAGGCTCTTTGCCATGATGTGGCGCATGGTCAAAAGTACCCCTCGCGCTTCTTCTTTTCCATCGAGCCGGCTTCATCGCGGTCGATCAGGCGACCCTGCCGTTCGGACGTGCGTGCCGTCAGCATTTCGCCGACGATGGCTTCCAGCGTGTCGGCATCCGATTCGATGGCGCCGGTCAGCGGATAGCAGCCAAGCGTGCGGAACCGCACCAGCCTGTTCTCCACCGT
>NZ_RZTT01000703.1 GCF_003996995.1 Mesorhizobium sp. M7A.T.Ca.US.000.02.2.1
CCTCAACCAGGCACTCGCCAGCGCCGTTGCCGCGCATGCCGGCATCGACCGGCTGATGTCGATAGTGGCGAACTGGCGTCTCGATGCCGAGCACGCCCGTGCCGTCCTGGCCGACGGCAGCACGGTCGACGCATCGCTTGCGGTCGCCGCCGATGGGCGGTTGTCACCGGCGCGCCAGGCGGCCGGCATCTCGACCTCGGCCCGGTCCTACCCGCAGGCAGCTCTCGTCCTCAATTTCGGCCATAGCGGCGACCACGCTTTCACCTCGACGGAATTCCACACCGAGACCGGTCCGTTCACGCAGGTCCCATTGCCCGGCAATCGCTCCAGCCTAGTCTGGGTGGTCAAGCCCGAGACCGCGACCGACCTCGCCGCACTGGACGATACGACGCTTTCTCAGCGGGTTGAACAGCAGATGCAGTCGATGCTGGGCCGGGTGACGGTCGAGCCGGGCCGGCAGATCTATCCGCTTTCGGCGGTGACGCCACTGCGTTTCGCCCGAGATCGGGTGGCGCTGGTCGGCGAAGCCGCCCATGTGTTTCCGCCGATTGGTGCGCAAGGCCTCAATCTCGGCATCAGGGACGTCGACGATCTGGTTAGAAACGCTTGTGAAAATAGATCCGACCCGGGTGCAGCCAAGGCGCTTGCGGCTTACGATTTCAAGCGCCGCCCCGATATTCTGGCGCGTAGCGGTGCGGTCAACCTGCTCAACATGTCGCTGCTTTCCGACATGCTGCCGGCCCAGATGGCCCGCGTGGCCGGGCTCGGCGTGCTCGGTGGCTTCGCGCCGCTTCGGGCTTTTTTCATGCGCGAGGGGCTTCGTCCAGGCAGCGGTTTTGCCGCGCTAGCCGGCGGGTTAGGGAAACAGGTCCGGCGCTAGGATATCGTGCCGGATCAGGTAGAGCAGCCCGGTGACAGTCACGACCGATAGACAGGTTGTGATCAGCACACTGGCCGACGCGCGCTGTACCCAGACGCCATACTGCTGGGCGATGACGAAGACGTTGGTGGCGATCGGCAACGCCGCCAGAAGCACCGCCGAGAAGACCCATGTCTCAGAGAAATTGCCGATCCAGCTCAACACGACATAGCAGAGCAAAGGGTGCAGGATCAGTTTCAGTGCCGCAATCGGAACCATCTCGTGCGGGACGCGATTGAGCGGCCTGAGCGCCAGCGTGACGCCCATGGCAAACAGCGCGCAAGGTGCGGCCGCCCGGGAAAGATATTCCAGAAATCGCTCCACCGGCACGGGCGGTCGAAAGCCGATATAGGCGGCGCCGACGCCCAGGGCGGTTGCGATGATGAACGGGTGCAGCACGATTCTTGCGCACGACACCGAGCGCAAGCCGGAGAGGCGTGGTCTTGTCGTCGCCCGACAGCGCCATCATCATGGGTGCGATGGCGAAATGCATGATGTTCTCGAAACAGAAGATCAAGGCGACCGGCACAGCCGCCTCCTCGCCGAAGGCCAGCAATGCCAGGCCCGGTCCCATATAGCCGATATTGCCATAGGCGGCCGCGAGCGCCTTGATGGTCGATTGCGCTATCTCGCCGCGCGAGGTCAGGACCGACCCCATGAACATCAAGGAAAATATCATGAAGGTCGAGACGACCGAACCGAAGATGAAGCGCCATTCCGTCAGGTCTTCGAACGGCGTCTTGGCAAGCAGTTGGAAGAAAAGTGCCGGCAGCGCGACATAGACGATGAACGTGTTCATCCAGCCGAGCGCCTCCAGCGGCTGCCTGGTGATGCGCGCCACCAGAAACCCGACAAA
>NZ_RZTT01000704.1 GCF_003996995.1 Mesorhizobium sp. M7A.T.Ca.US.000.02.2.1
CCAGCCGGCGCGGATTTGGCGGCGCGACCAGGCCGCCGAGTTCGACGGTGCCGGCGACCCGCAAGCGGCCAGCCATCGGCGTCAGGTAGAAACCAAGATCGACGGGACAGACAGGTCGGTTGAGCAGCGGCGCTTCGGTGTGGAATTCCAGATGATAGCCGCGCTCGGTCTCGAGCGGAATCCTGTCGCCGGCCTGCGCGGCCAGTGCGCGCGACCGTGCACCGGCGGCGATCACCACCGTGCCAGCCTTGATGCGAACGCCGGGTCCGCTGAGCTGGACACCGTCAGCCTCGACCTGCAGCCCGGTGATCTCAGCCTGCTTCACCGATGCACCACGGGCACTCACCGCGCCCAGCAACCGCCGCATCACCATTGCCGGATCGGTGACATTGATCGAGTCGGGAAAATACACGCCATGCGCTGCTGTCGCCGGCAGGCCCGGCTCAAGCGCCGCCACCTCTTCGGGAGTCAGCACCTCTTGGTGGATGCCAAACCCAGCGCGCATTGCCCGGCCGCCGGCGCCAGCGGCAAAATCGCTCTCGCGGCGATAGAGGTAAAGACAGCCATTGCGGCGCAGCAGGTCCTCCAGCCCGGCCTCCCCGACCATGTCTTCCCAGGCCGGAAGGGCGTCGGCCAGCAGTCCGGCGAGCGCCAGCGCATTGGCCCGGGTGGCCGCCGGCAGCGATTGCCGCATGAACCGAACGAGCCATGGCGCCAGCTGCAGCAGCGCCGGCCAGCGCAGCGAAAGCGGGCTGTCGGGATCAAGCAGCAGCTTTGGCAACGCCCGCAGCACCGCAGGAGTGCCGACCGGCATACAGGCATATTCGGCGATCGTTCCGGCATTGCCTGATGACGCACCGGAGCCCGGCTCGTTCGGATCGATGAGCAGGACTTCACGGCCGTCCGCGACAAGGCGAAGTGCCGTCGCCAGCCCGACAACTCCGGCGCCGACAATGGCGATTTCGACCGTTTCAGAAGCAGCCACTCTAGATCTTCCCGATTGACCGTGAAATCCAGTACCGATCATGTGGTCTCTTGGTTCGGGGTCGCGGTCCAGTCTTGATCCCCTGGAATCGAATAGGCCAGATCTTTCCGCGCCTCAGGCAACAGGCGTCCAGATCACGTCCTCGATTTTTTGCGCGCCGGTGGCCAGCATCGCCAGCCGGTCGAAGCCGAGCGCGATGCCGCTGGCCGGCGGCATGATGGCCAGCGCCGCGAGGAAATCCTCGTCCAGCGGATAGCGCTCGCCATAGATGCGCTGTTTCTCGTCCATCTCGATGACGAAGCGCCGGCGCTGCTCGTCGGCGTCGGTCAGTTCGCCAAAGCCGTTGGCGAGTTCGACGCCGCAGCAATAGAGCTCGAAGCGCTCCGCCACGCGTGGGTCGCGCTGGCTCGGCCGGGCCAATGCCGCCTCGGCCACCGGATATTCGCACAGGATGGTCGCGCGGCCCTGCCCTAGGAATGGCTCGACCTTTTCCACCATCACCCGACTGAAAAGGTCGGCCCAGCTGTCGTCGGGCGCGGTGCGCATGCCGGCCCGGATCAAGGCGGCGTACAGCGAGTCGCGATCGGTGCTGCCGTCGGCGGCGACCGTGGCCAGCAGATCGATGCCGGAATAGCGGGTGAAAGCGTCCGCCACCGTCAGCCGTTCCGGCTCGGCGAACGGATCGCAGTCGCGGCCCCGGAAAGAGAAAAGAGTCGCCCCTGCCCTTGTCGCGGCCAGCGCCAGGAAGGCCGCGCAATCCTGCATCAGGCTTTCATAGGC
>NZ_RZTT01000705.1 GCF_003996995.1 Mesorhizobium sp. M7A.T.Ca.US.000.02.2.1
AGACCGGACCGCGCCGAATCGAGGCTGACCGCCTTGGCGTAGGCGTCCGCGGCTTCCTTGGGTTTGTTTGCCTTCATCAGGATGTCGCCGCGCTATATGGCGACGCCCAGTCGACCTACCTGTTCGGCAACATCGCCGCCGCGCTCGCGAAGACCAATGCACTGATCAAGGCGCAGCCCAAGAACGCTTACTTCCAGGAACTGCGCGGCGACATCCTGATGAAGGCAAACAAACCCAAGGAAGCCGCGGACGCCTACGCCAAGGCGGTCAGCCTCGATTCGGCGCGGTCCGGTCTGCTGCCGGTGTCCATGGGCCAGGCGCTGATGGCCGTCGGCACCCCCGACTCCCTCAAAAAAGCCGTCGTGCAGATCAACAACGGCCTCGGGCGCGACAAGGAAAATTCAGCCGGGTATCGCTATCTGGCACAGGCCTACGGTGAGTTGGGTGACATACCGGGCGCTGAACTTGCCACCGCCGAAAGCCATTTCTATTCCGGCAACTACAAGGATGCGAAGATTTTCGCCATGCGGGCGCAGCAGCAGATGAAACGCGGCGAGCCGCGCTGGCTTCGCGCCCAGGATATCATAAACTACAAGCCGTCAACCAAGATCAAGTGAAACTTCCGGCCGCGCGCCATGACATAGCCAGACCGGAAAACAGGTAGAAGGAACAGGAACGATGAAAAAGGCACTGCTGCTGGGCACCACGGGGGTTGCGGTCGCCCTGGCCATGCTGGCTTTCGGATTCGTTGCCGGAAACCCGCAGATCGCCAAGGCCGGTACCGCACAGCCGGTCGAGACCGCGGCGGCCGATACCAAGATCGACCGCACCGAGGTCGAAGGCATCATCCGCGACTATTTGTTGAAAAACCCGGAAGTCCTCCTGGAGGTCCAGGACGCGCTTGAGGCCAAGCAGAAGGAAGAGCAGCGCATCGCTCATCTCGGCGTGATCAAGAATGCCAAGGACCAGATCTTCAACTCCGCCTTCGACGGCGTCGTCGGCAATCCGAACGGCAAGGTCACCATCGTCGAGTTCTACGACTACAATTGCGGCTTCTGCAAACGCGCCATGGACGACATGCAGGCGCTGACCAAGACCGATCCGGACCTGCGTTTCGTGCTCAAGGAATTCCCCATCCTCGGACCGGAATCGCAGAAGGCGAGCGTGGTCTCGATGGCCTTTCACCTGATGCACCCGGAAAAGTACGGCGAGTTCCACAATGCGTTGCTCGGCGGCCAGGGACGCGCCACCGAGGCGTCGGCAATCAAGGTCGCGCTGTCGCTCGGCGCCGACGAAGCGGCGCTGCGCGAGAAGATGAAGGACCCGACAATCAACGAGGCCCTCGCCAAGACCTACGATCTTGCCAACAAGCTGGCGATCACCGGAACGCCGTCCTATGTCATCGGCAACGAGGTGGTGTTCGGAGCACTCGGGCAGGAAGTGCTGGCAGAAAAGATCGAGGCGGCGAAAGCCGCGCTCTGATCTTGCTCGCCAGCTATTTCTCACGGGCACATTTCCGCCTGTTGTGGACAGTGAAAGAACGCACTTGCGCTCTTTCCGCGGGCGGCTATGCCCATTATAGAGGGCCCAGCGCGCCGGCTTGATGACGGCGCCGGGAAAGGTCGGCTTTTTGAAAACGGTTTTCGTCCTGAACGGTCCCAATCTCAACGCGCTCGGCAAGCGCGAGCCGGGCATCTATGGCGGCAAGACGCTTGCCGCGATCGCCGACGACTGCAAGCAGGCAGGCACGGCGCTGGGG
>NZ_RZTT01000706.1 GCF_003996995.1 Mesorhizobium sp. M7A.T.Ca.US.000.02.2.1
GCCAATCTCCCCCCTTGAGGGGGAGATGTCCGGCAGGACAGAGGGGGGCGCTTCGCGCCAACCTTTCAGTCATCCTAGCGCTCCTGCTTCAGTGCGCTTTCGTGCCAGCGCCGCAAAATGAGATGCGAAATCAGCGACAGCACGAGGAAGATCAAAATGCCGGTCAGCGAGATCAGGAACAGCGCCGCGAACAGCCGCGGCGCGTTGAGCCGGTAGCCGGCCTCGATGATGCGTGAGGCAAGACCGGACGACTGGCCGGTGGTGCCGGCCACGAACTCGGCCACCACGGCGCCGATCAGCGACAGGCCTCCGGCGATCTTCAGCCCGCCGAGGAAATAAGGCATCGCGGCCGGCAGCCTGAGATAGCGCAATTGCTGCCAGCGCGTCGCGCCGTTGAGCTTGAACATGTCGCGCAGATTGCGGTCGACGGAGTTGAGGCCAAGCGTGGTGTTGGACAGGATCGGAAAGAAGGCGACGATCCAGGCGCACAGCAGAAGTTTGGTTGTCTGGTCGTTCACATAGATATTGATCAGCGGAAAGATCGCCACGATCGGCGTCACCTGCAGCACGATGGCGAAGGGGAAGAACGACATCTCCACCCATTTCGATTGTGCGAACAGCACCGCCAGCCCGACCCCGCCGATGACCGCCAGAGCCAGGCTGAGGAAGGTGATGCGCAAGGTCACCAGCAGCGAGGAAAACAGCAAGCCGGCATCGTTGTAGAGTGTCCACAGAACCACGCCCGGGCGCGGCAGGATGTATTGCGGAATCTCGTTCCAGACGCAGATGCGATCCCACAGCCAGATCGCCAAGATCATGATCGCCAGCGGCAGCACCCATCGGCCAATCCGCTCGAACCGCGCCTGGCGCACGCGGCGCGCCTCCTCGGGGTCGAGTTCGAGCGCCCGCTCGTCAATGGCCGTCATGATGCGCGCCTGCTGTTGAATTGATGGCCTTGACCAACACATCGGAAGCCTGACGGCACAGTGCCGCATAGTCGGGCGAGGTGCGAAACGCCTCATCGCGCGGATAGGAGGCCTCGATGGCAAGTTCGTCGAACACCCGGCCCGGCCGCGCCGCCATGACAACGACGCGGTTGGACAGGAACACGCTTTCAAAGACGCTGTGGGTGACGAAGACGACGGTGAAGCGTTCGTCCTGCCACAGTTCCAGGAGATCATTGTTGAGCTTGAAGCGGGTGATCTCGTCGAGTGCCGCGAACGGTTCGTCCATCAGCAGCACGCGCGGTTTGGTCACCATGGCGCGTGCGATCGAGACGCGCATCTTCATGCCGCCGGACAATTCGCGCGGCACCGCGTCTTCGAAACCGGTCAGGTGAACCCGCGCCAGCATTTCCGTCACCGCAGGTGCCGCCTTGGCACGGGAAATACCTTTCAGCCGCAGCGGCAGCCAGACATTGTCGAAGACGTTGGCCCAGGGCAGCAGCGTCGGCTCCTGGAAGACGAAGCCGATGTTCGAGCGGTCAGCTGAGCCGCCGCCGCGCCAGTCGAGCACGCCGGAGGTCGGCGTCGACAGGCCGGCGATCAGCCGCAGCGCCGTCGACTTGCCGCAACCCGACGGCCCGAGCAGGCTGAGGAAATCGCCTTCCCTGATGGTCAGGTCGACATCGTTGAGCGCCGTCACGCCGTTGGAGAAAACCTTGCCGACGCCACGCAGCGCCAGAAGCGTCGGGGCCGCACCCGATGCAGCCGGCGCTTGCGCCACCTTTTCCCTTATCAGACCGGGAC
>NZ_RZTT01000707.1 GCF_003996995.1 Mesorhizobium sp. M7A.T.Ca.US.000.02.2.1
GCGCACGATCGTGCGGCTGCGGAAAAAGGACCAGGCCGAACGGCAAGAGGAAGAAACCATCCTCGATCTCTACAAAGCCGCGCTGGGGATGGTGTGATGAAGGATATTCGCACCAAGGTGATGCCGGCCAGCAGGCAGCACGAGGATTTGCGGAACGGCTTCATCGCCGCAATCCGCAAGACGGCGCCCGACATGCCGGCCGATGAAATTCTGGCTGTCGTTTGCGTGTTCGTCGGCCAGCTCATCGCCATGCAGGATCAACGGCGGTTCACGTCTGACAGCATCATGAAGCTGGTCGCCTACAACATCGAGCGCGGCAACCAGACTGTCATCGAGGACCTGTTCAAGGCGCAAGGTGGCAACGGATGAACGCGCGCCTGTCCAGCACGGCTGTGATGGCGCGGCGGGTGGAGCCGGCGGATAGCCTCGATTTCTTCCCGACGCCGCCCTGGGGCACGCGGGCGTTCTGCACGCATCTGTTGCCGCGCTTCGAGGGCAGCGACGCGGCCACAGGCATGGTGCCGTGGACGGCGGCCGACCCGGCCTGCGGCGAAGGCCACATGGCGCTGGCGCTGCGAGAATATTTCCCGCTGGTGACGGCGACCGACATCTTTGATTACGGTTTTGGCGGGATCTCGGATTTCCTGCATCCGGACGGCGGCCTGGCGCCGCGCGACTGGATCATCACCAACCCGCCTTTCAACCTCGGGCCTGATTTCGTGCTGGCCGCGCTCGACATCGCCCGGCGCGGCGTCGCCATGCTGGTGCGCTCGGCGTTTCTGGAAGGCGAGGGGCGCTTCGCAAAACTCTACCGGCGCAATCCGCCGCATCTGATCGGCCAGTTCATCGAGCGCCTGCCGATGCATCGCGGCCGCTGGGTGATCGATGGCAAGTCGGCGACCAGCTACAGCTGGCTGGTCTGGCACAAGTTTTCCCCGCGCCCGGCCGATCCCGCATTCGCGTGGATCCCGAAAAGCCGCAAGGCGCTGACCCGGCCCGACGACTGGCTGCGCTTCCGTGGCTGCATGGACGTGCCGAAAAACCACGCCGTCATGCGCGCGATCGAGGCGTTGAAAAAGCCGAAAGTGTATCGCGAGCCGGTGCTGACCATGGCCCAGGTGCGCGCCGAAGCCGAGCGCAACCGCCATCCGGCGACGATCGGCGATATCGCCCGCGAGCTGGGGGCGCTGCTGTGAGAGACGGTTTTCGCGACATCGTTTCAGGCTGGATGCTGGTCAATGATTTTGACGATCTATGCGACCGGATCGAGCGTTCGGCCGAGTGGGCCATAGGCAACTCGCCGCTGCAGCCGGATGAAACGGCAACCGTGCAGCTCATGATCAAGTCGCAAATCGCGCGCGGGCTAGAGCGCGGCGATTTTGACGTCATCCTGCGAATGCTCGGCTGCAAGAACCTGCAGCGGCAAGTGCGGGTCGACGGCGGCTGCGTGGCGTGCGCGGCCGGCCAGGGTGAGGCCTGCCGCATGTTTGAGGCGCTGCTGTGAGCGGCGATCTCGACATCATCAAATCCGGGCTGATCGACCGCATCGAGGGCGTGTGCGAACGGTTGCTGCCAGACGGCAAGCCCGAGGGCGGCCTTTGGGTGGCGTGGAACCCGGTGGAGCTGGACCAAAAACCCGGCCGCCTGCCGGCGCTGAAAGTGCGCATTCGCGGTGGAGATCTCGGCGCCTGGCGCTGCTACCGCTCCGGCGCCAAGGGCGACGTGCTGCGCCTGGTCGAATATGT
>NZ_RZTT01000708.1 GCF_003996995.1 Mesorhizobium sp. M7A.T.Ca.US.000.02.2.1
CCAAGGCATGTTGCCCGAACGTGCGCGGTGGTTTTGACGACGGCAGGCGCCAAAACCAAAAGCTTGACGCAGGCGGTATGAATCCCTTTGGAAATCAGCGCTTCAGCTGGTTGACGGGCCGCCGCCTCAACCCTCCGTTAACCATCCCCATTTACGGTTCGGTAAGTATGGCGCGCGTGCGCCGCGCAAGCAGTGGTGGCGATGTCCGGGGCCCAGCCAGAAAATTCGACAGGAAGAAAGGGCAAGGCGGTCTGCGCCTTGCTGCTGGCAACCAGCATGTTTGCCTTGCTGCGCCCGACTGCGCTCCATGCCCAGGAAACCGAACTGCGCGGCGAGGTTTCGGAATCGGCGATCCTGTCCGACCAGCAGCGCAAGGCGAGACAGCTGGCCCTGGCAGCGCAGGGTCAACAGCCGGCCAATGCCGCGCAGGACAATGCGCCGGCCCGCACCTATCTGCCGGCCAGCGCCGGTGCTGTGCCTGACGATACGGATACCGGCGATGCCATCGCGACCGGCAGCCTCTTCGACCAGCCGGCAGCCACTGACGACACGTCCGCCGACATCGCGGCGCCGCCCAAGCCTCGCCGCCGCTCATCGACTGCCGGGCAGAATGCTGCTGACCAGGCCAAGGACAAGGCTGCCGACAAGTCGAAAAAGAAGAAGAAATCGACGGCCGACACCTCCGACATCACCGCCTCCACGACGGACGCCACCGATGGTGAAGACACCGATGCGGACACGGCCAACCGCCGCGCCCTCACCATCGACAGTGCCGACAGGCAGAAGCTCGACCCAGGCGCGGAGCGCACGGACGCCATCGAAGGCCAGAAGAAGAAACCGGAGGATGATCCGTTTGCCGCCACCGGCGTGAAATGGGGCTCCTTCGTCATCCGGCCGACGATCGAACAGGGCCTGACCGCCACCTCGAACGGCGATTCGAGCAGTGCCGGCACGTCGGCGCTGCTGTCCGAGACAGCGCTGCGCTTTTCCGCCGCCTCCGACTGGCGCGAGAACTCAGCCACGATCGACGGCTATGGCCTTTTTCGCGAGACCGTGTCGGGTTACCCGGTTCACGACGCGCAAGGGCGCATCGAAGGCCAGCTCAATGTCGACCTCGACAATGAGTTGCGCGCCATCGCCAAGCTCGGCTACGAGGCCGTGCCGGAATCGGCATCATCACCGGACGCCATTGCCGGCGTCAGCAAGCAACCGCTGCGGCAGACCATCGATGGCAGCCTCGCCGTCGAAAAGCATCTCGGCAAGATGCAGTACACGCTAACCGGCGCGGTCTCGCACGATTTTTACGGCGACGCCAAGCTCTCGGACGGCACCTCGCTGTCGCAGAAGGATCAGGACTCCACACTCTACACAGCGACGTTGCGCACCGGCTACGAGATCTCCCCTGCCCTGACCCCGTTCACTGAAATCGAGGTCGGCCGCCGGACCTATGATCAACGCATCGACGATGAAGGCTTCGAGCGCTCGTCGACGCGGCTCGGCGCCCGCGCTGGCCTTGCACTCGACATGGGCGAGAAGCTGTCGGGCGAATTCTCGGCCGGCTGGCTCAGGGAAGCGATCGACGACAAAAACCTTGATGCGATCTCGGGTGCCACCGTCAACGCCGACCTCAAATGGTCACCGGAGCGCGGCACCACGATCGGCCTGACCGGGCGGACCACCGT
>NZ_RZTT01000709.1 GCF_003996995.1 Mesorhizobium sp. M7A.T.Ca.US.000.02.2.1
AGCTTGGACATGTCGTGGTCGACCACGAAGACCGTGAGCTTCGCCACCTGATCCGGCCTGGCGCCGATGCCCTCGAGCGCCGCATGCAAATTTGCGTAGGCCTGCTTAACCTGGACAGCGAAATCGGGTGACAAGGCTCCTGTGCTGTCTTGGCCGCCCTGCCCGGAGATGTAGGCAATCCGAGCTCCGCGCGGTGCGATCACGGCGGTGCTGTAGCCATTCGGCGACGGGTCGTAGAGCGTCTGTGGATTGACGATGGTCAGCTTGAGGTCGTTCCCAGTCGCTGTAGCCGCAGCGGAAACTGCCATGGTCATGATGATTAGCCCTCCGGTAAGCAGATGCTTGATTGCGCGTGACATGATTTCTCCTGGCTCTGCTGACTGCGAATAACGCACTCGCGGCCGGCATGAACTTTAACCAGATCGCTCATACGATGAGTCGTGCGATGTACGAGTCATCGTATGGTACGTCGTACTAGTCAAGCGATCAGCGTCGACATTCCTGACGGTGCCTGCCAAAATCGACGTTCGGCCAGCAAGGAAGACAGATGGCAGCCAAACCCCGCAGTGCCAGCAAACGATCGCAACGGACAAAGCTTCCACCCATGCAGGAAGCGAGCAGCGAGCCGCCGCTGTCTCGAGAGCGTATCGTGGCGATCGCGGTGGAACTGCTGGACGCCCAGGGCATAGACGGATTGACAATGCGTCGGCTGGCGGATCGCCTTGGCTCGGGTGTGATGAGCCTGTACTGGCACGTCGACAACAAGGAAGATGTCTTTGATCTGGCACTCGATTCGGTGCTCGAATATCGCGCATCGCCTGAAACAGGTGAGTCTCCGGACTGGCGCGGAGACGTCGTTCATATGCTCGAAAACTGGCGCGCCAGAATGTTGCGCCATCCTTGGTCGGCATCGCTGTTGCCGCGACGGGCGCTTGGCCCGAACATCCTCAGTCGCCTGGAAATGCTGAGCAAGACCTTGTCCAGAGCCGGTGTTGCGGACGCGGATCTCAACGCTGCGATTTGGTCGCTCTGGAACTATGTGATGGGCGCCACCCTCACCCGGGCAAGCTTCGACCTCTCGGAAGAAGACAGAGCAGCCGCGCAGCAGCGTCTTACACGTCTCAGCGAACACTATCCGACAATCGAACGCTCTCGTCTGCTGTTGGACAACGATTGGGACGGCACTTTCCGAAAAGGCCTGGACTTCCTGCTCGATGGCCTCTCGCCAAGATAGATTCCGGAGGCTACGCCCGGAGCAGACCGGATGGCGCTGCTTTGCGCACGCCAGTTTGACGCAATAGCTCCCAATCCACATCATCACATTTGGCTCGCTGCCAAGGCGGCACAGGCAACGGGCAAGCTGGCGATGTCGTTGTTACGCATTGCCAAACGCTGGCCGGAATCTCTCGATCTTTTGCGCAAACCTTTTTGCCTGACATGCGTTGTTTCCTCTCCAAACCAAGGAGACGATCATGCAGATGAAGTCGGAAATAGCCGGTGAAGCGGCCAAGCAGCGCCATATCCAACGTGGCGTCGATGCCAAGGACAAATCGAAAGGCGATGGGAAGCAGCAAGGCGCCATGCAGGCTGGCGCCCGTGAATATCCCGAGCCCCCCTTCCCCGAGCAACATCAGCCCAAACCGGGGCACGAATGGGCACTAGAGCCGGAGCCTTTGTATGATGCGCCGTACTATCTCGGATCGAAAAAACTCGACCAAAAGGTAGCAC
>NZ_RZTT01000070.1 GCF_003996995.1 Mesorhizobium sp. M7A.T.Ca.US.000.02.2.1
GTCGGAGCATGGCCTGTTTCCACCGTCGCTACCTGATGACCACAAGCCCCCAAGGTTGCGGTATCAAGGCTGTTAAAGAGCTCACAATCAGCCGAGACAGGAACAGAAAACAAAAAACCGTCGCGACAGCAGGCACTTTCCCATCCGATCAGGATCTAAATTACCTCAGAGCCGAGCCATCCGCAATGAGTGTCAAACGGCACCGGCATGGCTGTCTTGATGGGACGCACCCGCCAAGTCCCAATCCAGCGACGGGTGCGCCTGATGCCATCCATCGGCTCCCACGGTAGACGGGAAGCGGCCCATCGAAGCCTTTCCGGTGCGATTTTCTTCGCCAAGACTGGCGGTTTCCGACAATGATCATCGCGTGTCGCAAAAAACTTTTTGGTATCAATCACTTCGCGTCGCGTTCCGAGCGCGCCCAATTACTATTTATGATAAATATTGTGAGACCCACTGTGATAAAAATTTTGTCGCCAAGGGTAAACTTTCACAATAAATTCAATTACTTACTGGAAAACCGATGGCACCGTTGGCTGGGATCACTCAGCCCGTCACTAGCTGTTTTTGTTACATTTTCCATCTTGCCGGGTGTCGTTTGTATCACAATACGTATCACAATAGGTAACACGATCTCGGCAGCGGATATTCCGCCGGCGACACGGACAGACGCACCTTGCATCGCGTACGAGGCTGCGCAATTTTTGCAAAAGCAGGAACATAGCTGCATCGCCCAAGTTAAATACCGACGGCATTGGACCACGAATTCATTTTCGCATTTTCCAGGCTGCCAGAATGCTCCGGGATTTTTGATGCACG
This sequence comes from Mesorhizobium sp. M7A.T.Ca.US.000.02.2.1, assembly GCF_003996995.1. Classification (GTDB taxonomy): domain Bacteria; phylum Pseudomonadota; class Alphaproteobacteria; order Rhizobiales; family Rhizobiaceae; genus Mesorhizobium. The sequence continues at coordinate 820 of NZ_RZTT01000070.1, forward strand.
AACGAATGGGCAGGACAATGTATCGCTGTCACAATGGCACGCTCGATTTTGGAACGGAGCTTTTGACGAAACCCTACACGATCGACAAGTTGGCCGAGAAGGTCCGAAAGGTGCTCGATCGAAAGTAACGACTGGGCGATGTACTCAAGTGGCCTACCCATAAGCCACTGTAGGCACGGCGGGGCGGTATGATGCCTCATGGGAACCAGGGGCACTGCCGCGAGTTCTTTGGAATGGCAAATCATACGGTCACAAGCGTGCTTACCTCAATTGGCACATTGACCCCTCGTCCCGCTGCGTTCCTGATCTTGTTGGCTTACGCAATTCTTTGGATGATCTTCGAGCGACAGAGCTTGGATTGGCACGGAGCCGCAATCACGCGGATCGATGATGAAGAGCCCGAGGAGATCGAAAAGCATCGCCATCGCCAGCAGCGGGGCGATTGACGTGCAGCCTTTCGGTTCCGTCGCGTCAGGCGCCCGCAAGAAGACCTCCGGCATTGAGCTTTGGCGAAAGGTGCTCATCTATCTGGCCATCGCCACCATGGCCAGCCTGCTCACGGTGTTGATCATAAATCTTACTCCAGAGCCGCGCGTTCTACGATCAATCGTCCCCCATCGGTTCGACGCTACGGATCCCCAATTTTCCGAGACGATGAGCAGCTATTCGCAAGGGCAGATGTTCGATTCCAACGCGGTCCAAACTCTCATCAACGGAGACGAAATATTTCCCTCAATGCTGCAAGCAATCGGGGCTGCTCGATCCAGCGTCGACATGGAGACATATATTTATTGGTCAGGAGCCATCGGCTACGAGTTCGCGATCGCATTGGCGGCGAAAGCCAGCGAAGGCGTCGAAGTCCGTGTGAACGTCGACTGGGTTGGCAGCCTTCCCTTCGACGAGGACTTGATCCACATCATGACCACTGCCGGTGTGAGGTTCGAACGCTATCGGCCTTTACGCTGGTATACGTTGGACCGTGTAAACAACCGAACTCATCGCAAGCTGCTGATCGTCGATGGCCGGATAGCATTCACTGGCGGCGCCGGCATTGCCGATAATTGGCGCGGGAACGCACGCAACTCAAATGAATGGCGCGACACGCACTACCGGATCGAAGGACCCGCCGTGTCCGCATTCCAAGCGGCGTTCGCGGAAAACTGGCTTGAGACGACCGGCGAGACATTGCAGGGCGGAAAGTTCTACCCTGCAGTTGCGCCCGCTGGTGGGCTCGATGCCCAGTTGATACTTTCTTCGCAGCCAAACGGCTCGGAGAACATGGAGTTGATGATGTTGGCAGCAATAGCCGCGGCCAAGGATCATCTGCGCATCGGCATGGCCTACTTCGTGCCCGACGACATAGCCCTGCAGCAGATTCTTGATGCAAGGAAGCGAGGCGTCTCGGTCGATGTCATCGTTCCCAATTGGCTGACGGATGTGCCCATAGTGCGAAAGGGTTCACGTTATTTCTGGGGCGAATTGCTCAAAGCCGGTGTGCGCATTTTTGAGTTTCAACCCACAATGTACCACCCCAAGCTTTTGATCGTCGACGATGTCTGGGTGAGCGTTGGCTCGGCCAATCTGGATGAGCGTTCCTTGCGCCTCAACGATGAGGCCAGTCTGAACGTCTACGGCATGGAATTCGCGCGAACGCAAATAGACATCTTCAACGAGGACCTGAAACGATCAAGGCCAGTCAGTCTGGAAGAGTGGCAAGCACGTCCGGTGAGCGAAAAGGTCACCGATTACTTTGCGAGCAGGTTTCGCTCCCAGCTCTAATAGTGTGGAGATGCAAAGTCCCCGCGATTGCTCGCCAGATAGGCCTTTTGCCGCCAATAGGGCGCCCCCGAAACGGCCCGCGCAGACTAGTAGGCAGGGACAAGCCTGGTGTCCCGAAGGGGCAAGTCCATTGCAAATCTTAAACCCTTGGGGTGGTATTGCAGCTCAACCTTTGCGTCGCACTGCACGGCGACAACCCTCTCTAGCAAGATTGTGCCAAAACCACTTCGCTGGGGCGGGTGCACCTCAGGGCCATCGCGTTCACGCCAGTCAAGATGAACCACTTGAGCATTTTTGAATTGCGCCACCGACCAGCGTACCTCAAGCCGTCCCCGAGGCCAGGACAACGCTCCGAATTTCGACGAATTCGACGCCAGCTCATGGAAAGCCATGCCCACGGGTATTGCGAGATCCGCGACAAGCGCGACATCAGGCCCTTCCAAGAGAATGCGTGACCTGTCCGTCGTGTCGTAATGCCGAAGCTCGGTTTCCAGCAATTTGTGCAGAAATGCGGTCTGCCAATAATCATCTGTCAGCATCGAATGGGTGTCAGCCAGAGATACCAGCCTGGCCGAGAAATTGCGCACGAAATCATCCACATTGCTGCTTGAGCGGGCTGTTGCCCCCATCATCGCTCTCACATTAGCGAGAGTATTCTTGACGCGGTGATGAAGCTCCCGGATCAACAGCTTCTGACGATGCGCCACTTCCTCTTTGTGCTCGAGCAAGGATTTGACTTCGAGCTGCCGCGTGCGGGCGCGCAGCGCGGAACGCACGGAGTTGGCTAGACTTGATGCCAGAAACGGCCGCTCCAGAACGATGAGATAGCGGTCGAGAAATCTCAGCCGCTCGTCGAACTCAGCGCCACGCATCGTGAGCAGAACGATCGGAAAATCAGACCAGGCCGGCTGGCTTTCAAGCCAGGCGGCGAATGGATTGCGATCCGAAGTGAGCAATGCTTCTTCTGCAACGACTAGGCACTGTGCCATATCCAGCAGCGGCAACGTCTCAGCAAGAGTGCTGCAGACATGCGTTACAATGCCCTTCGACGCGAGGATTGATGCCGCGATTTTTGCATCACGGCCGGTCGGTGAGAGGATGAGCACTCCGGGATCCGTTGCCATCACGATGATTTATCTTTGAGAAGATCGCCCTGCTTGCCCTGATAGGAGGGCACCCCCGTCAGGATGCCTCGGAACTGTTCAAGAGGTTCCCCCACGGCGAGGCCGGCGGGGCTGATCTTGAATTCGCGAATGGTGTCTTCATGGGCGCCGACGCGCTTTTTCACTACTGAGATCGCGCGCCTCAACCTCCCGTCATTCTCAAAGAAGCGCAACAACATGACCGAATCGCAGAGGTATGTCATGTCCACGGGCGCCACCATTTGCCCGAGCAATCCGTGGTTGGCGAGCAGAAGGATTGTGACGACGCCTTTTTGATTGAGGTAGGTAAGGATCTCGTGCATTTGCAACACCAGATGCTGTTCCTCGGACATCGCATTCAAGTAGCCGGTTAGGCTGTCGATCACCACAAGCCGCGCATTCGAATGGTCCACGGCGGCTTGGATCCGAGACGACAGCTCTCCGGGTGACAGTTCAGCAGGCTCGACTTTCTCCAGGAGAAGCATGTCACTCTTGATGAACGGTTCCAGGTCCAATCCAAGCCCGGCTGCGCGCGCCAGGAAGATACGCTTCGTTTCATCGAAAAGAAGCACCAGCACCGTCTCGCCGCTCAAAAGCGCGGCGTGGCAGAATGTTGAAGCAATCGTAGACTTGCCTACACCTGATGGCCCGATCAACAAGGTGCTGGTGCCTCGTGACAGCCCGCCGCCCAATAGATTGTCGAGGGAAGTGCCACTTAGGGCTGGCGGGCCCTGCTTCCCTTCGTCGTGTTCGCCGGCCACGAGCCGGGGGAAGACCGATACCCCACCTGGCCGGATGACAAAGTCATGGTATCCGCCACGAATTTCCACACCTCTCATCTTGATGACCCGCAAGCGGCGGCGTTCCCCCCCATACACGGGTGACAGCTGCTCCATGCGAATGACCCCATGGCTGATAGAATGCAGGTTCAAATCGTCAAATTCGGCGGTCAGGTCGTCAAGGAGCAGAACCGTTGCGTCGTTAAGAAGGAAGAAGCTCTTCAACGCCAGCACCTGCCGCCGGTAGCGCAAGGAGCCCTGGGATAGGAGGCGTATCTCCGACAGGGAGTCGAAAACGACACGATCCGGCTTAAGACGGCCTATTTCATCCAGTGCGGATTGGACCGTTTCACCCAGTTCAAGGTCGGAGGAGTGCACCAGTGTCTGGCGTTGAGACGGATCGAGGCTGAGCTCCGGGGGTACCAGTTCCAGAATGTCTACGCCGTCTAGTGACATCCCATGACGATTGGCGACCGACAGAAGTTCACGCTTGCTCTCGGAAAGTGTGATGTAAAGGCACCTGTCTCCGTTCTGTGCGCCGTTGATCAGAAACTGCAGCCCGAGCGTCGTCTTGCCGGATCCAGGCCTGCCCTCGATCAGGTGTGACCGGTATTTGGCATAACCACCTCTCAGGATGTAATCGAGACCCTCGACGCCAGAAGTGATCGGTGATGCATCATCTGTTTCCAAAGTGCCCTCTCGCGCGGACCAGGACCACCGTAACGGCCAGGATTTTCAATGGTTCCCCGGCTGACTTGCAAGGCATCGGCAACACTGTGGGTACGCAAAATCCGGCGCCTACCGCATCGATATTGTTGAGCAGCTTGGTGATTGGCATTGAGGCTAGCAAAGCGTCCGACGTCAGCGTCGCGCTGGCAGACACGATCCGCAAGGATCGGCGGCACCCGCGCGCTGCTGGTTGAGGAAAGGCACGGGCCGTTCGTCCAGCGCATTTTTCTGGAAGTTTAATGCTTCAGTATCTGGCTGAGGAACAACTTGGTTCGATCATGGCGCGGGTGGCCGAAAAACCCGTCGGGCGTGCCCTCCTCGACGATCTGCCCAGCGTCCATGAAGATCACCCGGTCGGCAACCGCACGCGCAAAACCCATCTCATGCGTCACACACACCATGGTCATGCCGTCCCGAGCCAATCCCGTCATCGTCTCTAGCACCTCGGAGACCATTTCCGGATCGAGTGCGGAGGTCGGCTCATCGAACAACATCACAGCCGGTTCCATGCACAGGCTGCGGGCAATCGCCACGCGCTGCTGCTGGCCGCCGGACAGCTGGATGGGGAACTTGTTCGCCTGTTCGGGAATGCGGACCCGCTCAAGGAACTTCAGTGCGGTCTTGCGCGCCTGCTTTTCCGATACGCCCTTCACCCACATTGGGCCGGCCATGCAGTTCATCAGCACCGTCATGTGCGGAAACAGGTTGAAGTGCTGGAAGACCATGCCGACGTTGGAGCGCACGGCGGCAACGTTGGTCATCTTGCCATGTAAGGCAACGCCGTTGACGACGATGTCGCCCTCTTGATGCGCCTCCAGGCGATTGAAGCAGCGGATGAGCGTTGATTTGCCGGAACCCGAGGGCCCGCAGATCACGATCCGCTCGCCCTTGTGGACGATCAGGTTGATGTTCTTCAGCGCCTGGAATTGGCCGTACCATTTGGAAACGGACTTGGCTTCAATGATGGCCGGAGCGCTCATCGCACCTTGCTCCTGTGGTAATGCCGTTCGATCCGCGATTGGACCAGTTCGAGGCAGATCGACAGCATCCAGTAGATGATGGCTGCCGAGATCAGCATCTCCATGTGCTGGAAGGTCTTCTGTCCGAGGGTGCGCGCCAGGAACATCAGCTCCCACACCCCGATGACCGAGACCAGCGAGGAATCCTTCAGCATCGAGATGAACTGGTTGCCCGTTGGCGGAATGATGACCGGCAATGCCTGCGGCAGGATGATGCGACGCATGGTCAGCGTGAAGCCGAAGCCCATGGAGCGCGACGCCTCCCACTGGCCGCGATCGATGCTCTGTATGCCGGAGCGGAAGATCTCGGTCATGTAGGCGCCGTAGCAGAGCGATAGCGCCAGGATGCCGGCCGGAACCGCATTAATGACAAAGCCGAGCTGCGGCAGCCCGAGATAGATCAGATAGACCTGCATGAGTAGCGGCAGGCCGCGGAAGAAGGAGGTGTAGAAGCTGGCGATGGCGTAGGCGAAGCCATTGCTGGAAAGCTTGGCCACCGCACCGGCGACGGCGATGACGGAAGCGATAACGATCGAAATGGCCGAGACGTAGAGTGTGGTGACAACGCCCTGGCTAATCAGGAACGGCAGCTTCTCCCTGATAAAGGGCAGGCTGAGATGGAACGTTTCGAAGAAGGCGATGAACAGGAGCAGCAGTTCGAACCAGACGATGCCGATCTGGAACTTGAGCGGCGCGAAGCCGATCAGCACGACGTTCAAGGTGAAGATCACCGCTATGGCGAAAGCAATGGCAAAGCGGCCGTAGAAGCCACTCACCGACGGTTCGCCGATCACGGGGCGCATTAGTTCGGCAAAGCTGGTGCTCGACATGTTGAAAGCCATGAAGAGAAGCAGAACGACGCCGAACATCGTAGCCACGAACCAGGGTTTGTGGACGAGGATTTCGGCTTCGACGGTATCGGGATAGAGCATCTTTGAGCACCGGCTGTTCGGCGGCCTGCCGGGGGCAGGCCGCCTTTGAAAGGGGCTAGTTGGTCTTCGAATAATCCTGCCGGTACCACTTTTCGGAGAGCTTGCTCAGCGTGCCATCCTCCTTCATCGCTTTCACGGCGTCGCCGATCTTGGCGGAGAGTTCGGGATCGCCGCGTTCGATGGCAATCGCCAGCGGCTCGTAGAATACCGGATCGCCTAGTTGCTTGATCGGGTAGCCGGCCTTCTCGGCATCGAGGATCGACGGTAGCGAAGAGACCACCGCGTCCAGGCGCACGCCGTCGCCGAGGCGGAGGTCGTCAAAGGCGGTCGTCGAATTCTCGTAGGAGCGGACCTCCTTCGGGTTGAGCTTGTACTCGAATGGCGGCGCGCCGGCGGCGTCGAGCGTCAGATCCTTCTTGGCATAGGCCTCGAAGGTGGAGGTGCTGGTGGCGCCGACCACCTTGCCGTCGAGATCTGCCAGCGTCTTGGCCTTGCTGTCCTTGTGCACGGCAACGGCCGCCGGCGTGTAATAGTAGACCGCCGGAAAATCGAAGATCTCGGCGCGTTTCTTGGTCGGCGTCATCGAGCCGGCGTGCATGTCCCAGCGCCCCGCCCAATGGCCGGCGGTGATGATGTCCCAGCCGGGCGTGATGAACTCGACCTTGACGCCGAGGTGCTTGCCGATGGCTTTGGCGACGTCGACATCGAAGCCGTCCAGCTCGTTGCTGGAATTCACGAAGGACTGCGGCGCCCAGTTGGCATCGGTCGCCACCTTGAGCGTGCCGGCCGCCAAAACGCGGTCGAGCACCGCGCCTGCGTGAGCAGGATATGCGCCAAGCGCAAGCGCCATCGCGGCCAACGTCAGCTGTGGTCTGTTCCAGAATGTCATATCCGTATTCCCCTGTTGTTGTTCAGTTCCTTGCAGTCACTTCCGTTCAGCCGGTCGTGACGTCCCAATTTCGTGCCGACCTGGTCGGCGTCCTCTCCCAAAGGCCCGCCGATTTAGCGACGTCGTGGCCGGTCCGGTGTTCCGATGTCGCGGAGGATGTTTGCCGTCGCCATTCCCCCGATCACAGGGAAGGTCTCGGCCCGCTCCCTGCGAGGTGTCGTGCAGCCAGTGGTGTCCGGCGTTCGCTTTCGCATCGCGAAGGCTGCTATTCATCGGCGCCGCCCCCTTTCCCGCGGTCAGCGTCCATCAGGAAATCGCCCATCAGGGTGGCAACCCGAGCCGGCGCCTCGATCAGGATCGAATGACGAAGTCCGGGCAGGATGGCGAGTTGCGACCCTTGCATCTGTTCGTGCATCAGCCGTGCCATCCGCGGGCTGGAGCCCTGATCGTCCTCCCCGGTCACGATCAGCGTCGGGCAGGTGATGCGGTCGAGAATGCCGCCGAAATCGGTCTCGGCCAGAACGCGATAGGCGGCCGCATAGCAGTCGCGGTCGTTTTCAGCGTCACGCCGGCGCAACTCGGCGATGACCTCCGGGTTGCTGTCCTGAAAATCCTCCGTCAGCCAGCGCGACAGCGAGGCTGCATGATGCACTGAGGCATCGCTCGCCATCAGCGCCGCCAGCCGGCCACGCACCGCGTGCCGTTCCTCGGGCGTGCGGCCGGCGACCGTCGACAGCAACACCAGTTTTTTCAGGCGCTCGGCATGCGTCAGCGACAGGCGCTGTGCGATCAGGCCACCCAGTGAAAACCCGGCCAGATGGAAGGTGGCAAACCCGACATGTTCGGCCAGCGCCAGCGTTTCCTTGACGAAATCATCGATCTCGTAACGGCCCTTGATCCGGCTGGAGCGGCCATGGCCGCGCAGGTCGAAGGTGAGAACCGAGAAGCGATCTTTCAGTTGGCCCGCCACGCCACTCCAGGCTTCGAGATAGGAGCCGACTCCATGGATGCAGACCAGCGGCAACCCACCCTCACCCTCAAGGCGCCAGTTGAGCAGCACGCCCTCGACATCGAGCTGGCCGGAGCGCGCCATGGTCACGCCCTCGCCGCCTGGCGCGCCCTGTCGCGCTCGCGCGCGGCGAAGACCGGCATCACCTCGTCGACCCACAGCTTGATCGTCTTCTTCTGCAGCTCGAACGGCAGGTTGAACGTCAGGCCGAGGCAGTACTGGTCAACGCCCGCGGCTTCATAGTCGAGCAGCTTCTCGATCACCTCGTCGGGCGTGCCGAACATCAGGTTGCGACGGATGTTTTCGGGATTGTAATTGTCTTTGCCCTTGACGCTCTCGTAGGGGATAGCTTCGGGAAAGCCGTTTTGCACGGTGCCGATGTTCTGGAACAGGTTCTCGAACGCGCGGCCATAGTCAATGGCATGCCCGACCGCGATCTCCCAGTCCTGCGCTCGTTCGTAGACGCAGGTGCGCCGCTGCATCATCAGGCGCGGGCGCGGCACCTCCGGATGATCGGCGACGGCCTTGCGGAATTTCTCGCCGAGCACGGCGATCTCGGCCGCCGGCGCCGACAAGGGCGTCGACAGGACCGAAGCGCCGATGCCGACCGCCCAGTCGAAGGTTCCCGGGTCCCGCGCGGCCACCCAGATCGGCGGATGCGGCGTCTGCAGCGGCTTCGGCACGCCGGCGGCGAGCGGGAACTTCCAGTAATCGCCGTCATGGGCATAATCCTGTGCCCACAGCTTCTTCACCGCCGGCACCAGCTCCTTCAGATAGGCAACGCCTTCCTGCTGCGGCATGCCGCCGGCCATGCGGTCGAACTCATATTGGTACGAACCGCGCGCGATGCCGAACTCCAGCCGCCCGCCGGTCAGGTGATCACAAAGTGCCGCCTCCCCTGCCAACCGGATCGGGCTCCAGTAGGGCGCGACCAGCGTCGAGGTGCCGAGGCGGATCTGCTCGGTATGCTGGGCAAGCCAGGTCAGCGTCATCAGGGGGTTGGGCGAGATCGTGCATTCGATCGTGTGATGCTCCGCCGTCCACAGCGTCTCGAAGCCACCCTCGTCGGCCAGGCGCGCCAACTCGAGGAGATTGCTCTTCACCTTCGACATCGGCATGTCGGGCGAGAAGCGTTCCATGGTCAGCGAAACGGCGAATTTCATGTCGGTCTCCCCAGTGCGTCGGGTTGGTCAGCGAAGGCGGATAATGAAGGGGTCCTGCATGGCGCCCGAGTAGTCGATGACGACGTTCTTCAGGCGCGAGAACTCCTCCATGGCGTCGAAGCCGCCGCGCCGCCCGTAGCCGCTCTCCTTGAAGCCGCCATTGGCGGACATGAAGGACGAGGCGCGGTAGGTGTTGATCCAGACGGTGCCGGCTTCAACATTCCTGGCGAAACGCAGCGCGCGGTTGATGTCCCGGGTCCAGATGCCGGAGGCGAGGCCATAGCGGGTGTCGTTGGCGAGACGGATCATCTGGTCTTCCGACGAGAACGGGATGACGCCGACGACAGGACCGAACAGCTCCTCCTGCATGAAGTCCATGCCGTTGTCGGCATCGGTCATCACGGTCGGCTCGAAGTACCAGCCGCCTGCAAGCTCATCCGCCTGCGGCCGCTTGCCGCCGGCCGCAATCCGCGCGCCCTGGCGCACGCCCGAGGCGACGTAGCCTTCTACCTTGGCGAGTTGCACCGACAGCGCCAGCGGTCCGACGTCGGTTTCCTCCAGCATCGGCAGCCCGACCCGCACGCGCCGCGTGCGTTCGACCAGCGCCTCGACGAACCGATCGTAGACGCTGGCCTCGACGAAACAGCGCGAACCGGCGACGCAGGTCTGCCCAGCCGCCGCGAACACACCGGACACGACGCCGTTGACGGCATGGTCGATGTCGACGTCGTCGAAGACGACATGTGGCGACTTGCCGCCGAGTTCCATCGAACAGGGGATGAGGTTCTCAGCCGCATTGGCGGCAATCCGCCGGCCCGTCGCCGTCGAACCGGTGAAGACGAATTTCGCGATGCCAGGGTGCCGGGTCAGCGCGTCCCCCGCCACGGCGCCGGTGCCGGTCACGACATTGACGACGCCGGCCGGGAAGCCGGCCTCCATGATCAGCTCGGCCAGCGCGAGCGTGGAGGCACTGGCATGCTCGGACGGCTTGACGACCACCGTGTTGCCGAGCGCCAGGCATGGCGCCAGCGTGCCGGTGAGCAGCATCAGCGGCGAGTTCCATGGCGTGATCATGCCGACGACGCCGATCGGCTCGCGCAGGTTGAAATTGAGCATGTCGAGCTTGTTGACCGGAATGGTGTCGCCGAGCAGCTTGTCGGCCATCCCTGCGAAATAGGTGTAGCTGTCGGGCATGGCGCGCATCTGCGCCCGCATTTCCTTGAGCAGCTTGCCGTTGTCACGGGTCTCGATCAGCGCCAACTCGTCGGCGTGCTCCAGCACCAGTTCCCCCAAACGGCGCACCAGCGTGCCGCGGTCGGTCTGGGTCATGCGTCGCCAGACTGGATTGGCAAAAGCTAGGCGCGCCGCCTCCACGGCCGCGCCGACATCCTCGGCATTGGCCTCTGCGAATTGGTACCAGGGCTTGCCGGTGGTCGGATCGAAACTGTCGATGTACTGGCCACCTTTCGGCGCCACGAACGCGCCGTTGATGAACAGGTTCTGGCGTGAGCCTTCGAGCGATTCGACCGTCGTTTTCATGCTGTCTGTCCTGGGTGAAGCATCATTCGGATGCGGCTTGCGTCCACGATTGCGACTGGCCGTCGATCATGGCGACGCGGCCGCCGTCGCCGGTGTCGATGTAAATGCCGAAGCGCTTGTCCTGGCGCTCCCGCGCATAGCGGCGCAGCATGGCGCGCAATTCATGGGTGGCGACCCGCTCATAGGGCAGCGCGTCGACGGAAAAGAAGGCGTGGCCATCCGGAAGTGCTGCTTCAGCGCTCTCACGGCTCAGTTCGGCGCGGTAGATGAGATAGCCCGGGTCGCTGTCGGCGACGTCGAAGACCGAATAGAGGAAGGTGTTTTCAGGGACGAGGGTCAGCGCCTCGCCGCCATCGAGGACGAGCTGACTGTCGGCCTTGCGGCGCCGCGCCGTCGGCAGCACCCAACTTCCCTTGCCATCGGTGCGCAAGAGGATGCGGTCGCCGGCTTCGACAAGATAGCCGATGATCATGTCCTGCGAGGCCAGCCAGCCGGCAGGCAGCGGATCCTTTACGCTGGCGTAACGGCCGCGGCAAAACCCGAGCGGCGCCGATGGGCTGGTTCCGAAAGCCTGGACCTGGCCGATCAGGATGATGTGGTCGCCGGCCTCGATGCGGTTGTGAACGGTGCAGTCGAACCATGTCAGGCTGTCGGTGAGGATCGGCGCGCCGGTGTGGGCGCGGTCATAGTTGACCGACTGGAATTTGTCCGCCGCTTTGGATGCGAACACCGAAGAAACGTCGACCTGGCCTTCATGGAGGAAATTGACCGCGAAGGACCGTGTTTCGTTAAATGCGGGAAAGCTCGCCGCCGCCTTGGCGACGCAGACCAGGAGCAACGGCGGGTCAAGCGAGACCGAGGTAAAGGAGTTCGCGGTCATGCCGCGCGGATTGCCGTCGCAGTCGCGCGTGGTGATGACGGTCACGCCGGTGACGAAGGTGCCGAAGGCACGACGCAAGGCGATCGGGTCGATCGTCCTGTGTACCACCGCGTCCGCCATTGCTTTCCTCCCATAGTGTCGGATGAAAGCTAGGCAAGAGACGGCCGGCCTTCTTCCTCCGGTCTGTAGGAAAGATGTCGGGGCGTGCTGCTGCCATCCCGAGCAGGTGCAGGCGCAGCGCGCCTGCACCTGCGGCGGCTGCCGCGTCGAAACAGTGGTGGCGAGGTCAACAGAGTCTAACGGGCTGTCGGCGTGCGGCTGTCGATGATGCCGCTGAGACGGATCGCGAGTTCAACCGCGAAGCGCTGTTCGGGCGTGTCGAGACGGATGCCGAACAGGTCCTCCATGCGCGACAGGCGATAGCGTAAGGTGGTGACATGCAGGCCGATGGCGTCGGCGCAGGCCTGGCTGCGGCAGCCCTCGCGCAGATAGGCAAATAACGTCTCCAGATAGGGCGTGCCGTGCTCGCGATCATGCGCGATCAGGGCGCCGACACTTTCGTCGACGAAGCCGCGCACGTCCGGAGCGTCGGCAGCGGCGACCAATATCGGCAACGGACCGAAATCCTGGCCGGCAAAAACGCCGGTGCGTCCGAAGGAACGGCCGATCCGGATCATGCGGCGGCACCGCTCCCAGGCGATGGGATAATCGACCAGCGCGGCACAGGCCTCGGAAAGCACAACCACCGGCTCACCTTCGAAATAGCGGCCAAGCCCGGCCGCAATCTTGTGCGGCAATTTCGCGAAGCGCGCGCCATCCTGCCCGGTATCGGCCGGGACAAGACAGACAAGCCCATCCTCCACCGCGATTGCCGTGCCGGCAATGCCGGCCTGCTGCAGCAGACGCATGACCTCATGATGCGGATCGGCAAGGCCGATGGCACCGTCCTGTTGGGCGAGGTCGACGACGATCATCTTCTGTGCAACGGTCAAGTCGAGCCCCAGCCGGCGGGCGCGATTGACGATATCGGCCTCGTCGCGCCAGCGGCGCTCCGCCACCTCCAGGAAAAGCTCGGTCAGCGAGCGCGTCTCGAAACGGAAGCGCACGAAGCTGCGCATCATCTGCACACTGAGGGCGAATTTGGTGCTGTCGAGCAGCATCTGATCGAGTTGACCAGACTCGTGAGGCGTCGGGAAAATCATCAGTGCGCCAACCACTTCGGCGTCGATGCTAAGCGGCTCGATGCGCACCGAAAGCTTGAGCTGTCGCTTGCCGTCATCGACGAACAGCGTCTCGGTGTGACGCGCGTCGGACGCGCCGCGAGCTATCTTGAAGATTTGCCGGCTGAGCGTTCCGCTCACCGCCTGCTGCCAGGAGGCGGTGTCGAAATGCGCCTCGCTCGGGGAACGGCCGGCGACAACCAGATTGGCATGGAAATCGATCACCACCACAGGATTGGGTAGCAGCTCGCTGACTTTTTCGGCGAGCGAGGCCACCGATCCGTCCGACAAGGCTTGCTGCAGAAGCGAGGTGTGCGCCGAGAGGGCGCGCTGCAGACGCTCGCCGGCCTGCTTCTCCTGGCGCAGCCGATGCTGCTTCTCGACCGCGATCTCACCCAGATGCACGATCATGCCGATGAAGGCGATATCCTGCGCCGTCACTTCGGTGATCTCGCGCGAAACGACGGTCAGCACCATCGGCCGGCCGTCTTCGTCGACGCAGTTCATCGGCATGACCAGAACACTGCGGTAGTCGCGCTCGAAGGCTTCTCGGCGGTAGCCCGGGAACTCCTCCGATACGCGCGCGTCCCTGATGTAGACCGGCTCGTTGCGGTTGAGCGCGACGATCGAGGGACTGGTGGCCAGCTCCCAACGGTCCGGCAACGTGCGGTGAATGAGCGTCGGGTCGTGGCGCACGATGACATAGGCGTGGCCGTGGGGGGCGTCGATGCCCATGATCGAGCCTAGAGTCCATTGGGCATGACGACAGGCCGCCAGCACGAGATGGCGCAGCACGGACTGGAGATCGCCGCCCGAATTGATGAGGCTGGCGGCATCCCGCAAGGAGAGAATTTGCGACTCGTGGTCCACGCCTGATCTTCCGCCGCTCGCGAAGGGCGAATTTAAGCCGTCGCGGATATACGAACGCTACACCGCTTCCAAGCGGGACGCACGCCGTTTCTTCCTACGAACCGGAGGAATACCCGACGGTTGGCGTGCATTAGCTTGAGCTTCCACCTGGAGAGGCCAATCATGGAATTGCGAAAAGTCAGCACCTTCATCGAGGAAGTGCACATCGAAGGCGGCAAAGCGGGTGCAAGGCCGGTAACGTCGATCGTGGTGGCAGCCGTCCTGCGCAACCCATGGGCCGGGCGCGGCTTCGTCGAGGATTTGCAGCCGGAGATTGTCGCCATAGCGCCCCGGCTGGGGCAGGAACTCACGAGCCGCCTGATTGGATTGATGCAGGCGGAACGCATCGAAAGCTACGGCAAGGCGGCCGCCGTCGGAACCGCCGGCGAGATCGAGCATGCCTCCGCCATGATCCATACGCTGCGCTTCGGCAATGTCTTCCGCGACGCCGTCGGCGGCACGACCTACCTCGAATTCTGTAACACCCGCAACGCGCCGGGCGCGCTGCTATCGCTGCCGATGATGCACAAGAGCGAGAACGGTCGCCGCTCGCATTTCATCACCGCCAACTTCCAGATCGCCGACGGCCCGGCTGCCGACGAGATTGTCGTTGCCATCGGTGCTGCGGACGGCGGCCGGGTTCACCCACGGATTGCGGACCGCTTTCAGGACATGAAAGAGATGGAGCAGGAAGCAGCGATGTGAGGCTTGCGCTGGGTTCCACAACATCACCGTGGGTTCCACAACATCACCAATGTTCAGAGCCGGCGAATGCTGATGACGATCTCGCGGCCTATTTCGAAGAGCTTGCTAGGCTGCAGTGCAGGCTCTCCGGACCCGAAGGTGCTTGGCGAACTGCACAGGCGTCCTTGCCGTTCATCTCCGGCCCATCGATGCTGTCGGCATGCGGCGTTGCGATCCGGCACCTTTGATGCCGGAAGCACTGTGGCGGTACCTAGTTTGTCAGTACCCTCCAATTGCCTGCCTCTTCAAGAGCCCGCTACGCCGATGGCGGTGTTTTGCTTTGTTGGTGCCGCAAGCGGCGTCAGGAAGGCAGTCGCCGAATTGACGGGAACAATTTAGCGAAAAGTAAATTCAACGGTCTTCTGGTAGGAGGCCAAAGTGTCCCAGCGAAGCATCGACAAAGACCGATTGGATCGCGCAGACCGCGAGGCAAAAGTTGCTAACGCGGCCGAGAGAGAGGCGCGTTTTTTAAAAACTGCGCGACTTCGAGAACAACGCCTTGCTGCCGAAGCCAAAGGTTCCCAGGCTTCGAAGAAGGGTCGATCCAGGAGCTAAGGCGCTTAGCCGCCAACGCCGGCCGTCAGACAGCGACGCCCTTCTGATGGAACATTACGCTACGCTAATAGTTCTAACGCGCCGGAGCGCCCGACGATCCCGGCACGTCATCCTTGGCCCGCCGCTGCGGTAAATGGGAGGCGAGTTCAGAGTTCTTTACATTTCGGCCTGCGCAAGGCCCGCTCGACGCGTGAGTGAGGGAGACATCATGGATCCCGAAAACCACAGCATTTATGCGCCGTCCGCCGAGCTGCTCGCTGCCATGGCTAATGATAAGCGCCTTCTCGCTCTAATCATTCTTGCCGACGGAGAAATATCCGTTTCTGATCTGGCGTCGCGATTAGGGCTTGGCAACTCCGCACTCTCCCAACACCTTAGCATAATGCGAGACTTTGGGCTGGTCACCCGGAAGCAGGAGCGTCAAAAAGCGTATTACTCGTGCACAGATCGTGCCCTGAAGGTCCTTGAACTCCTGGACTGGCTTGCTGAGCGGAAAACTCTGCCTGGCCGCGACCATCATCCATAAAGCCCGAGACCTTTGGAGGGGTTTCCTCTCGGCCTTCGCTCTAGCGTGCTTCCCGCATTCGTGCCGGAGAGGCGTGCCACGAGCGCTTGCGATGTCGCGACTTTAAGGCTCATCATCTTCGTCCGGACGTGGAGATTTATACGCTTCAGCCCCGCCGCCAGCGATGGCGGCGGGGTTGGATTGGTTCGTTCAGTCGTAAACCTTGATGATTTTTCGGGTGCCCGGGTCCACCAGCACCGTGCGGTTGTCGACCACCACATAGCGGTATTTGACGTTGGGGACCTCATGGATCTCAACCGTGTCTGGCAGAGCTGTCCCGACATTCAGTTCCACGCCGGGGAGCTTGACCGACGCCAGGGGCTGCTGCTTCACATATTCGCGGATGACGGTGTCTTGTTCCGGCTGGATAATGATGTCGTCCGCGGCGGCTGAGCCGATCCCAGCCAAGAGCAACATCGCTGCTGCGGTGTTCTTTAGAAGCATGTTCATATCTGCACTCCCGTGGGGACGGGCGCAACACGATCATCGTCCCGCGCCGCCCGGCAACTTGAACATGGAGCCGCCCTAAACGTTCCGCCTTAGGCACTTAGGTCTAGTCCCTTTGGGGCCTAAGTCTGGTCCTAGAACACGCATTGGTCCTGTCAGAGACAGCGACTGGAACGCCTGCCCCCCGCGGCTGTTGTCTCTCGAATTTGGGAGAAAGCAGATGGATAAAAGTGCTGGCCAAGCACGCTGTTATTCGCAGCTGTCCCCTTTCTCGTGATGGCACTCGTGCTTGGCTGACATGTGGTGGATCGGCGCAGCAACGTCCCTTCCGACGCCGATAGCAGGGTTCGCGAGCCGCCCAGCTGCTCGCGAACCCTATATCTTTAACTTGGAGTAGGTGACCTGATGTTGCGCGACAAAGAGAGTCGGATCTTAGAGGCAGGCTTACTGGCAGCAGTGCCTATCTGTGTGGCCATTACCGCACTGGTCGCCTTGATGACTTTGGCCCGGATATGAATCGGTTCCTTTTCGCGGCCTCCGACTTCCTATCTCGGCCGCCGGGCTTCTATGTCATTCTCATAGCAATGGTTTTGTGCACCGCCCTGGTGCCCTTTGGTCTGACAAGTGCGGTTACCTACGCCCTGTCGGTTGCCGCCATCGTGATCACTGGTGTTGTCCTTCTACAAGGCTATCGCGACACCGCCGCCATTCACGCCAAACTCGATGAGATCATCGTTTCACTGAATGAAACCAGAAATGACGTTGTCGGATTGGAGCACGCCGAGCCGGAGGAGATCAGGGACAAGCTTGTAGAACTCGAAGCAGAGGCGTCCCGAACGATCGGCGCTGCCAGGCGCGAACTTTCGAAAGCAACAGGAGAGAGATCATGAACAATATCATTTGGCTCGTCGGTGCGGTGGTCGTCGTCTTGGCGATTTTGAGTTTCTTTGGCCTTCGGTAGGGCGGCCATTTCCGCCGACAACCTGAAGGATTAGCTGGACCAAACTTTGCATCGCAAAATTGCTTATCATGAATGACATTCATCCGCCCCCCGACAAGTTGGTTTCCGATCCACCGCCAGATTGGCAGGGCGTGCTTTTTGCCACCGCTGCTTTCGTCTCATCCATATGCGCCCTGCTGCTGGCATTTTGGATGTCTGTTTGATCGCTGTCGGACAGGCCCATTGTCCTATAGAGAGCCAAAAAGGTTTGGCATCAAAGTTGCATTGACAAGTTGGGGCGGATGAAGCCCGCCGCTTCGCAAATGGGGCGGCGGGCTTTCATAATCAGAAACGAGCAGCGGCGGGTGCCTTGGCCGTTCGCGCGATCACTTGGCGGAGGTCACGCATGTCGACCTGCCTACCCGCCGGCATGCCGGTTAGGCGGAGTCTGGGGCGCGACCGACGTCTTTCCGCCTTTGTGGTGCTTTTGTGACCGGGCGCGTCTGCTTCAGGCTCTTGCCGGACCGCACACCGAACTTTTCACCGTTGGATTTTTCGCCATCAGGCTCCCTCTGCGCGCAATGGCAACTCTTCGATCGGTCTGAGGTCCCGGACAATGGGATCGGGACCCTCCGCCAGCTTCACGACGACGGGAATGGCGCCCCGAAATGTCCGACATTTGTCAACGTCCGGAACAAAGGTAGCGCCAGGAGATTGGGGTTCATCGTCCTCCTCAACCAAGGAACCTCAGCATGAGAACCAAACTACGCATGGCATCGCTCTCGATCGCGACCGTAATGACCGCTGTACTGCCTGCCTTGTCAGCAGAGACGGCACAGGACTTCGTCACGAAGGCCGCGATCGGCGGGATGTTCGAAGTGCAGTCCAGCAAGGTCGCTCAAGACAAGCTCCAAGATCCGACCCTTAAGGATTTCGCCCAGAGGATGATCTCCGACCATGGCACTGCGAACGCCAAGCTCGAGAGTATTGCCGGCGAACAGAAATTGCAGGTGCCCGCCGACCTCGACGCTGCCCACAAGAGCGACGTCGACAAGTTGCAGTCAGCTGCGGCGCCAGTCGATGCACCCTATGCCAACATGCAGAGGACGGCGCATGCCGACGCTGTGAGCATGTTTGAAAGTTACGCCAAGGATGGCGACAATTCCGCTCTCAAGTCGTTTGCAAGCGAGACGTTGCCGACACTCAAGATGCATCAGGAGATGATTGGCAAGGTCGCGGCTGCCGCTCCTGCCCCCGACAGTTCCGCGCCAGCCGCCTCCGATGCGGACACCACAAATTCTGCGGCGCCGATGCCTGGTGCCAACAGCTTCACCGAGGACCAGGCCAAGAGCGCCATCGAGAAGGCGGGTTACTCGGACGTCTCCGCCCTGACGAAGGACGACAAGGGGATCTGGCGTGGAACCGCGAGCAAGGACGGCAAAGCAGCACCCATCGCCCTCGACTTTCAAGGCAACGTCGTTGCCGGCAAGAATTGATCACCAAGCAAGGACAAATC
>NZ_RZTT01000710.1 GCF_003996995.1 Mesorhizobium sp. M7A.T.Ca.US.000.02.2.1
GTCAGGGCGATCGTGCTTGCCCGTCTGACGAATTTCATCGAGGGCAACGCCGCCACCACGCCGCGCATCGCGCTTGCCGTGGCCGCAATGCTCGACGGGGAGCCGATGCCGGCGGTGCCGGCCTCCGGCCAGGGCGGCGCCGGTGAGATCCTGGCGCTCTACCCCTTGTTTGCAGAACTTTCGACGCGCTTCGACCTCGAGGTCAAGGAACGCGGCTCGCTCATCAACGGCTCGCCTTGCGCTGCTGCTCTGGTGGCAGACGCAGCGCTCGCGGCACGCCGCCGGATCCGCATGGCGCACCAGGTGTTCGCGCTGTCGATCGAGGCGTTTCGTGCCCCGCTCGAACATTATGACGCCGCGCTCGACACGCTCTGGGGCGATGAGCATGAGGCCGCGGCCCTGCATGGTTTGCGGGAATTTCTGGTTGGCGCCGGCGATGGGCGACGCAATTATCAGGCGCCGGTCAGCTACCGCATCGTGCCGCGCGTCCTCGGCCAGGCGCATCGTGCGCTGTCGTCGGCCGAGCGGGCGGCCAATGTGTCGCTGGCCTCTATATCGGACAATCCGGTCTACATCCCGCCCGACGATGCACATCCGCTCGGCCGCTGCATCTCGACCGGCGGCTATCACAACGCCATGGCGACGCCGGCGCTGGACGATCTGGCGGCGATATGGGCCGACATCTGCCTGCTCTGCGACCGCCACGCCTCGAAGCTTCTCAACGGCAAGGTGTCGCTGCTGCCGGATCTGCTAATGACCGGACGTCACTCAGCCGACAGCGATGGCCATGGCAATGTCGGCTACGTGCCGATGGCGATCACCGGCTATCTCGAGCAGGCCAAGCTGGCCGCACAGCGCACCTTCATTCCGGGCACGGAATCGGCTGGCGCGGGGCAGGACGACGTCGCCACGACGGCATTCTTCGCATGGACCAAGGAGGCAACCGCCGGCCGCTGCGTCGATGCCGCCATGGCGATGCTGGCGATGATCGCCTCGCAGGCGCTGCACGTCACCGAACGGACGCCGCCGCCGGCGCTGCGCTCCTTCGTCGATCAAATCAGAGCTATCGTGCCGCCTGTCGGCGCCGATCGTGTGCTGGGGCCTGAGCTTGCCAGGCTGGCGGAATGGTTCACACAGAAAGTGTTCGAGGCGTAGAGATGCCAACAAGCCGTGGCTGGTGAAATTGGTGCGCCTGAACGGATGAAATTTGAACCTGCGTTTGAACCTGCGCTGGTCCCCTTCGCCAAGGCTTCGGAGGACGCTCCTTCGTCTAAAGCGGTGTCGTGCCTGAAGGGATTCCGGCGACCCGCTTCAGGTCTTTTTTTGTGCATGTCGTTCTCCCAAAACCGAGGTCACTTTTGGCGACATGCACTAACGAGCTTCAGGTGGCCCGCCACCCGAAGCTCGAAGAGAGAAAGGTGGTGCGGACGACGGGAATCGAACCCGTACGATCAGAGATCGAGGGATTTTAAGTCCCTTGCGTCTACCAATTCCGCCACGTCCGCAGGCCAGCCCTTTTCAGACGCCTGACACAGGCCGTCAAGTCGTGTTGTTGAGCGTTCGCCGAACGTGCAAACAGACGGGGCGGCTTGATGATACTGGCGCGATCACGGAATTATCGGCACGGCGGGTAGTGGTACGATGCCTGTGTGGTGGATTTGATCCGCCAAGGCCGGCGCCTCTCAGGCCCAACCCATTCCCCC
>NZ_RZTT01000711.1 GCF_003996995.1 Mesorhizobium sp. M7A.T.Ca.US.000.02.2.1
TATCCGAACTGCATGGCAAAGCGCCGACGTTCCGGCGTACCGAAACTGAAGGGCTCTCTCACTCTTGCCACCTCCATAAGCGGGCCGACGTTCTTTCAGTCGGTGCCGGAAGTCCGGCGTCTGATCCGCATAGGTCCCAAAAACAACGCGGGCAGTCCCGCAACAATCCCCGAACAATCGCCCAGAACCGGCAGCTTTCGCCTGCGATTGTGGCATCAGTACGCCATTATAGGGGATTCTGCGCCTTTGCGGGAAATTGCGCAATGCGTCGCACGGGCAACAAATGTTACAATGAATATTACAATATTACATCAGGTCGGTCGGTTAGATCCTGTCCCTCAACGCAAACCAGTTGAGCGCCAGGAACAGCAGCGGCGTGCGGAAGCGCCGACCGCCGGGGAACGGCGGGATTTTCAGATCCTCGATCAGCTTCAGCCGGTCGCGGTTGCCGGCAACGGTTTCAGCATAGAGTTTACCGAAATAGTTCGACAGCATGACGCCGTGGCCGGAATAGCCGCCGGCCGAGATCACATTGGGCATCACTTCGCGCACGAAAGGCTTTCTCGGCACAGTGATGCCGACATAGCCGCCCCATCCATGCGTGATCTCGACATCCCTGAGTGCGGGGTAGAGTTCCGCGATCTGGCGGCGGATGTGAATGTGGATATCCTTCGGATCGTTGACGCCATAAACCTCGCGTCCGCCAAACAGCAGCCGCCCGTCCTTCGATTTGCGGAAATAGCGCACGACGAAGCGCGAATCGTCGACCGCCTCGCCGCCCGGCAGCACATCTGACTCTGCCCACAGAGGCACCGTCGCGCCGATGAAGGAACCGATGGGCATGATGTGCGCGGCACTCACCGGCTCGAGCGTGCCGCCATAGGCGTTGACCGCTATCAGGCATTTCTGGGCCGTCACCGTCCCTCTCGGTGTCGAAACCTTGACCTTGCCGCCACTGGACATGATGCCGGTCGACGGCGTCCCCTCGAACAGCTGCGCGCCTGCAAGCGCTGCCACCCGCGCCGTGCCGATCACCAGCTTCATCGGATGGATGTGGCCGGTGCCGGTGTCGCGCGTGCCGCCGAAATAGGCGGTCGAGCCCAACCGCTCCGCCGTCTCCCTGGCATCCATGAACGAGATATGCGGGTAGGCAAAACGGCTCGCCATGATCTCGGCATGCGCCTTGTAGTCGTCGACATAGCGGGGCTTGTGCGCCACCGAGAGCTGGCCCGGCATATAGTCGATATCGATCTGGTTGGCGGCAGTGAATTCGAGGAGATGCGCCTTGGCCTCTTCGGCAAGATCAAACAGCGCCTTGGCGCGGGCCAAGCCATACTCGGATTCCAGGTCCTCGGCCCAGGCGCGCTGGCCGGTGCCGAGCTGCCCGCCATTGCGCCCGGAGGCGCCATCGCCGAAGCGGTACGCGTCGATCAGCACGACATTGGTGCCTGCCTTGGCCAGATGCGCCGCCGCCGACAGCCCGGTGAAGCCGCCACCAATGATGACGACATCGCATGTCCGGTCGCCATCCAGTCCGGGATATTCGGGCCTCGGTCCCGCCGTGTCCTCGTACCAGGAACGGCCGGGGGAAATTGGGGATTGGTAGGGCATGATGCTCGCAGGGAGTAGGGGAGTAGGGGAGTAGGGGAATAGGGGAGTAGGGCAGTAG
>NZ_RZTT01000712.1 GCF_003996995.1 Mesorhizobium sp. M7A.T.Ca.US.000.02.2.1
ACATACCTTGCCATCCCGCTGACGCAGGATGCCGAGCTGAAGGCCGACAAGGAGGCGGCGGCGATCGGCACGCCGTCGACCGGCGGTTCCGGCGGGCTGTTCGGCCGCTTGATCGCGCAGGACCGCGCCGGCTCGCCGGTCGGATCGCCGGCCAGCACGGACGTGCTGCAGGGCGGACGCGCCAGCAGCGAACCCTGGCATGGGCGCTGGTAAGATGGGGCGCTGGTAGATGGTCGCACGTCCCGCCACGCCGCAACGGTCCTGGAACGCCGGCGAATTCACGCCGGAGGCGAAGGGCCGCGTCGACATCAAGCAGTATTATTCGGCCGGCCTTGCCTACAAGGGCATCGAGCCGGTGCCGCAGTCCGGATTTCGCCGCATGGGCGGGTCGCGCCGCGTCGGCACTTGGCGCAAGCCGCTGGCCGTGCGCGCCATCACCGCGCCGACGCCGGCGGCCGGCCCGTTCACCGGCACGCAAACCATCTGGACCGGCACCGTTGCCGGCACCGTCGCGGCGGTGCTGGCCTCGACGCTGGCGATTTCGGCCGGCACCGCCACCTTCACCGTGGAAGCGTTCGTCGGCGGTGTCTGGGTTGCCGTGGGCGGGCCGTTCGCGGTCAAGACCGGCACGCCTGAAACGCGCCTTGCCGCCTTCGCGCCCGGCCAGCAGAAGGCCGCCACCTCGCTGCGCATCCGCGCCACCTTCTCGACGCCCGCCACCACGGTGTCAGGCCTTGTGGTCGATGCGTTTTTCGAAAGCGGCACGGCGCTGGCGCCGCGCTATGTCGAGCTGACAACCGACCAGGGCGACGCGCTGTCGTGCTATGTTTCGGCCGGTATTGCCGACTTCTTCACCGAAACCGGCTTTGTCGGCTCGGCACGGATTGCTGCTCTCACCGCGGCGATGCTGCCGGATCTCGAATTCTATTCCGAGGGCAGCACGATCGGCATCTTCCACGGCGACCTCGAAACCGTGCGGCTGTTTCTCGCCACCTCCGGCCAGCTGCAGGACTGGCGGCAGGATCTGTGGCCTTACGATCCGGTGCCGCATGCCGACCTTGGTGGCGACTATGTGAAGACCGACGATGTCTGGGAGATCTTCTTTCGGCGCGGCAGCGACCCGGTCTATGTCTACACCTCGCTCACCGTCAACGGCGAGACGACGCCGGGCATTCCGCTGGTCGACAGTCTCAATGTCGCGCATCTGTGGGACACCGGCGACGATTGGGGCCTGTATGCCACCAACATCCAGACGGCGCTGAATGCGCTGCCCTCGATCGGCGCCGGCGTGACCGTCGTGGAAGAGACCGTCGCGGGAGGCTTGAACCGCAAGATGGTGGTGACGTTCGGCGGCGACCTGTCCGGCGAGGAATATGAATTTTCGGCCATTGTCGCCAACACCGCCGACGCCTCCGTGCTCGCCTACCACACGCAAGTCGGCAAGACCGAAACCGAAGCGGTGTTCTCGACAGAAAATGGCTGGGCCGGCGGCGCCGAGCTGGTGCAGGACCGCATAGACTATTACCGCATTCCGGCGGTGACCGGTGCGATGGCGTTGAGCCGGGTGGCCGAATATTTCGATCTCAACATCGAGGCCCCGACGGACAATGCGGCCCGGCTCGACAAGCTGCGCTCGCAGACCAGCGAGACCATCGTGCACGTCAAGGA
>NZ_RZTT01000713.1 GCF_003996995.1 Mesorhizobium sp. M7A.T.Ca.US.000.02.2.1
ATGCCACGGGCTCCGGCACGATCAGCGTCACCGGCGTGGGCAACTCCATCGCCACGGGCACCGGTGTGGCGATGAACCTGAGCGGCGTCACCGTCGCGGCCACCGGCATGAATTTTTCCTCGACCAGCAACGGCGCCGGCGGCAACAGCGCCGTCGTCCTCACCAACGTGATCGGGTTGGGGACGATCAATCTCGGCGCCGGCACGCTGGTCGGCGGCAGCGCGGCAACCATCGCTGTCAGCGGCGGCACCGCCAACCTCAACTATACCGGCAATGTCAGCCAGTCGAACAATGCCACCCTGGTCAGCGTCACGGGCGGGCACAGCGGCTCGCTCAACTTCGCTACCGGTACGCTGTCGGCGACGAACGGTACCGGCCTGCAGTTCGACAATGCGGACGGCATCTACAGTTTCGTCGGCACGACGACGCTGAATGGCGGCAATGCCAGCGTCGACATCCTCAACGGCTCGGGCGGCACGTTCAATTTCGGCACCGGCACCTCGATCATCAGCCCCAGCGGCACGGCGTTCAACGTCAATGGCGGCACCGCCACCGTCACCTATGCCGGCACGATCACGCAAGCCACCGCCGGCGAGCGCATGATCGTCGTCGCCGACACCGCCGGCGGTTCGGTGAATTTCACCACTGCCGTGGCGAACGGGCTCAATGACACCGGCGGCACCGGCATTGTGATCGACGGCGCGGCGGGCAGCGTCACCGTCAACAACGCCAGCCTGACGGGCACGGCCGGCATCACCATTCTCGGCGATTCGACCAACAATGCGACCGGCACCTATACCTTCAACAATGTCGCCATCCAGACCGACGCGGGGGCTGCGAACAATGCCTTCGTCGTCGATGGCGACCAGGGCACGCCAGGCAATGACGACGTCAGCGCGGTCGTCAACCTGAACAATGTCGACATCACCAACCCTGGCGGCAATGTCGCCAACATCCGCGGCATGGCCGGCGGCTCGGTCAATTTCGACAGCGCCAGCACGATCACTCGCAACGACGGCGGGCTGGGCATTGCCGTGCTCAGCAACGCCGGCGGCATCATCAACTTCGGCGGCGCGATCAAGACGCTCTCGACCGGCGTCAACGCCGCCGTCATCCTGACCAGCAACCCCGGCGCGACCATCAACTTCACCAATGGCGGGCTGGTTATCAACACAACGAGCGGCGGCGGCTTCAGCGCCACGGGCGGCGGCACGGTGACGGTGCAGGGCACCGGCAACACGATCACCTCCGGCACAGGCACGGCGCTCAACGTCGTCAACACGACGATCGGCGCCAGCGGGCTGAATTTCCAGAGCATTACGTCCACAGGATCGAGCGGCAACGCAGGCATCGTCCTCGACAACACCGGCTCAGGCGGCGGGCTGACCGTCACAGGAACGGGCTCGGCAGGCTCCGGCGGCACGATCGCGAACAAGACCGGCGGCGATATCCTCAACGGCAACACCGCAGTCGGGAACACCACGTCCGGCACAGGCGGCACCGGCATCTTCCTGCGCAGCACGGCGAACGTGTCGCTGACCAACATGCAGCTCAACGACTTCTCCAACTTCGCTATCTACGGCAAGACGGTTACCGGCTTCACGATGACCGGCACGACCATCAGCGGCGTGAACGGCTCCAACAA
>NZ_RZTT01000714.1 GCF_003996995.1 Mesorhizobium sp. M7A.T.Ca.US.000.02.2.1
GTCCGTGCCGGACCTTCAGGCCGAAGCCGATATTGTCCGCCACCGTCATATGCCGGAACAGCGCATAGTGCTGGAAAACAAAGCCGACATTGCGCTCCTGGATGGACTTGTGCGAGGCGTCCTCGTCGCCGAAGAATATCTTTCCCCGTGTCGGCCGCTCCAGCCCGGCGATCAGCCTGAGCAGCGTCGTCTTGCCGGAACCGGACGGTCCCAGCAACGCGATCAGTTCGCCCGACTTGATGTCGAGCGACACGTCGTGAAGCGCCGGAAACCGGTCAAACTCCTTGCGCACGTTGGCAACGCGAACTTCCATAGTGGTCCCTTTGTCAGTGCCCGCGTGTCGCGGCGATCTCGGCGCCGTAGCGCATCTCGAGAAGTGTTTTCAAGACCAGCGTGACGAGCGCCAGGCCCGCAAGCAATGAAGCGACGGCGAAGGCACCGACGGCGTTGTACTCGTTGTAGAGGATTTCGACATGCAGCGGCATGGTGTTGGTCAGGCCGCGTATGTGGCCCGACACCACCGACACCGCGCCGAACTCGCCCATGGCACGCGCATTGCACAGGAGCACGCCGTAGAGCAGCCCCCATTTGACGTTGGGCAAGGTCACGTACCAGAAGGTCTGCCAGCCATTGGCGCCGAGCGAAAGCGCTGCCTCCTCGTCGCCATTGCCTTGTTCCTGCATCAGCGGGATCAACTCGCGGGCGACGAAGGGGAAGGTGACGAAGATTGTGGCCAGCACGATGCCCGGCACGGCAAACAGGATGACGATGCCATGCGCTTTCAGCCATGTGCCGAGCAGCCCCTGGGCGCCGAACAGAAGCACATAGACGAGGCCCGATATGACCGGCGAGACCGAGAAGGGGAGGTCGATCAGCGTGGTCAGGAAGGCCTTTCCCTTGAACTCGAACTTGGCGATCGCCCAGGCGGCGGAGATGCCGAAGACGATGTTGAGTGGCACCGAGATCGCCGCCACCAGCAGCGTCAGCCGGATCGCCGAGCGCGTGTCGGCACTGCCCAGCGCTTCGGTGTAGGCACCGATGCCCTTGGCGAAGGCTTCGTTGAAGACGATGATCAGCGGCAAGAGCAGGAAAATGCCGAGGAAGGCGAAGGCGACGGCCATCAGAGCAAGGCGCGCAGGGCGGCTTTCAGTGACCGCCGCCGACTGGCTTTCATGATGCGGTTCGTAGGATTTGATCTCCGGGTCAGCCATAGCGCTTGCGGCTCCATGACTGTGCGAGATTGACGACCAAAAGCATGATGAACGACAGAGCGAGCATGATCGCCGCGATCGCTGTCGCCGCCGGATAATTGTATTCCTCCAACCGAATGACGATCAGCAGGGGTGCGATTTCTGATTTGTAGGGCAAGTTGCCGGCGATGAAGATGACCGAGCCGTATTCGCCGACGCCACGCGCGAAGGCGAGGGCGAAGCCGGTGACGATGGCCGGCGCCAGGCCCGGAAACAGGATGCGGGTGATGATCTGGAAGCGATTGGCGCCAAGCGTGGCGGCGGCTTCCTCCACTTCCTTGTCGATCTCCTCCATGATCGGCTGCACGGTGCGCACGACGAAGGGCAGGCCGATGAAGATCAGCGCGATGACGATACCGAGCGGCGTATAGGCGACCTTGAAGCCGAGCGGCAT
>NZ_RZTT01000715.1 GCF_003996995.1 Mesorhizobium sp. M7A.T.Ca.US.000.02.2.1
GCCGGTAAATCCGAGGCCCGCCACGGCCGCGGCTCTCGCCGTCATCGGGCTGTTGACCTCGACCGGACCGGACACCGAAACGCTCACCGGATCGCCATTGTCGCCCTTGAACGGCCAGTTGTTCAGTCCGCGGCCATTGGTGTCGACGATGCAAGGCATGCGGCTGAGATCCTGCGGCCTTGTCGGCATGCCATGCTTGGCGATCAGTTCGGGGGAGGCGCAGAGCTTTATCGAAAACGGCGCCAGCCGCCTGGCGATCAGCGACGAGTTCTCCAGCCGCGAGATGCGCACCGCAAGATCGAAGCCCTCCTCGACCAGATCGACGAAGCGGTCGTCGAGCTGGATGTCGAGCACGATGTCGGGATGCTGCTTGGCGAAGTCGATCAGCGACTGGCCGATCGGCGCGTCGGCGAAGGTGCGCGGCGCCGACAGCTTGATCCGGCCGCGCACGTCGCCGGAGGATTCACGCACCGCGTCGGCCAGGCTGTCGACCTCGCGCACGATCTCAGAGGCGCGCCGGTAATAGGTGTGGCCGGCCTCGGTCATCGAGAACTGGCGCGTGGTGCGGTTGAGCAGCAAAGCGCCGAGTTCGTCCTCCAGCTCGCGCACATATTTCGACAGCAAGGCCTTGGAACGGCCGATCTTGCGCGCCGCCGCCGAAAAGCCCTCGGCCTCGACCACGTCGATGAAGGCACGCATGCGCGTCAGTGTGTCCATGGTCAGGCCTTTCGTGCCGCGTCGAGAAGTTTCCGGCCGAGCCGTATCAGGGCAATGTCGCTGCCGGAAGGGCCAAGCAGCGACAGGCCGAACGGGGCGCCGGCGACCGAGCCGACGGGCAGCGTGATCTGTGGAAAACCAGACAGGCCGGCCAGGCACAGAAGTTGGAGCGCCCGTTCGCGATAGGCCTGGAACTGCTCCGGCGTGCTGTCCACGTAAGGCGCCGGACCAGGCACCGTCGGCAGGACAAGGAAGCCGTTCCTGCCGAGCAGGGCGTTCAGTTCGCCGCGAAAGGTCAGACGTCGCACCTTCTCGGCCTGGGCTGTCCTGTCATCGACGGCACGGCCAAAGCCGAAACGCTCCTCGACACCGGGGCCGAGGCCGCGCTCGCCGCTGGTGATCCATTCGCCATGCACCGCCCAGGCCTCCCTGGCCTGCAGCCGGCGAAAGCACCAGTAGAGTTCATCGGGAGATGAGGAGAAGCGCACTCCCGGCGTCACCGGCGCGCCGAAGACCTTGCCCGCCAGCCCCTTCATTTCACCATATTCGGCAAGCGCCGGTCGGGCGACCAATCCATCCAGCCAATCCAGCGCCAGCGGCCGGTCCAACACGTGCTGGTGCGGATCGCGGCCGAGCAGCAGCTTGCCGACGGTCTCGTAGGTCTCGATGTCGTCGGCGAACCAGCCGAACGTGTCGAGGCTCGGCGCCAGCTTCATCGTGCCGTCGAGCGGAATGCGGCCATGCGTGGTGCGCAGCCCGATCAGTCCGCAAAAGCTCGCCGGGGCGCGGATCGAGCCGCCGGTGTCTGAGCCGGTGGCGATATCGGCCAGCCTGCCCGCCACCGCCGCCGCCGACCCCGATGAGGAGCCGCCGGTGACGCGGTCGGGTGCCGCCGGGTTCACCGGAAACGAGAAATG
>NZ_RZTT01000716.1 GCF_003996995.1 Mesorhizobium sp. M7A.T.Ca.US.000.02.2.1
GTTCCCTTCAGGGGAGGGCCAGGTCGAACGAAAGGGGCCGGGGAGGTGATTGCCTACCCGGTGACCCTAACGCCGCCTGACGGGGCTCCTATTGGAGGTCTGATGCAGTCTGTGAGATGCGCCGCTGGGCCGCCTGAACGAGCTGGTTAAAGCTGTCCTCGGCGTCCTTGTTCGCTTCGATGTCGGCGTCGATGTTGTTGTCCTTCAGGAACTTGACGATGACCGCCCAGTCCTTGGCTTCGCACTCGCCGGCTTCGAGCCGCTTACGCATGTCCTCGGCGATCAGGCCGTGAATGGTTTCGAGGAGCGAGGAGTTGGCCTTGCTCATTTGTCTTTGTCCTTTCGGAGAAGTTCCCGGACCTTGGCGACGATCTGAACGATCAGCCAGAGGGTGCCGAGGAGGGGTGCGATCAGGGCAGCACCGTCAGAGGCCATGTGGAGCCACGGGAGCCACACTGTGCTTGTTACTGCGGAGACCGCGACCGCCGAGGTGGTGTTATCCACGGTCGTAGTTCCTGCGATTAGAGTGAAAGGGGTCATTTGATTTCCGCCGCGTACAGCCACAGGCTGTCCACTTGCGCCTCGGTGAGTGAGAAGGCCGGGGTGAGGCTGACGATGAGAGGGTGCGTACGCTTGAAGTAGGTCGCGTAGTTCCACTCGATTGTACCTGCCTCGTTTCCGGCAAGCTGGGTCGCCACGTCGGCGCTCGTGATCCCTATGTCATTGAGGGCGAGGCGGATTTGGCGGGGAGACAGGGAAGGCATGGCCGCCCTGATTTCCTCGACCGTGGGGGCCGGGGGAGCGACGTACGGCGCGGCAGTTCCCTTGGTATCCTCGAACAGGGTGCGACCGAGTTCCTCGGGGTCTTCAGGGGATGCCGTAAAGGGTATCCACCCAAAGGCAGGGTGGTCGACCTCCATGTCGATGCCACCATTGGTGTTGTAGGTGGGATTGCGATATTCCATTAGGAAACCCTTTTAGCGAGAAAGAAGCGGCGCTTAACGCTGGACGAACCCCCGACACGCGAGCAGATCATCCAAGAGCCGGCCAAGGCGGTGCCGCCCTTGATCCAGTTGCCGGAATTGCCGAAGCCAACGTCGTCACCGGGATCAGAGGTCACGCTTTCGACCCAGCCTCCCGGTTGCAATGTCGAACCTGCAACAGTCAGGCCCTCGGTGAGTGCTGTAGCCGTAAGGCTGAAAACGAGAGCGTAGGAACCGACAGCGCCGAAGGCCAAGGCCGCGCTGCCTGCGCCATAGTTGATGCTGGCTGGCTGAACGTATCGAGCGTCCTGCTCGGCCTGACTAAGCTGGAGTTTGTACCAAGCGCCCCAGGCTCCATTCATCTGGTGGCGACGATAGGCCGACGTGTTCCCCGCCGAAGCGGCAGTGAAGTTGTGAACCGTTTGCGTCCGCCAGCCAGTGGAGCCATGGGCCTCGACGTTGCCGAGATACCAGTTGGCGTCAGGGCCGTTTGCAGCCGCTGAAGCCATGTACCACCCGTTGTCGAGGGCGTTGTTCCAGTCCGTGATGGTCTGTGCAATGAGCCCGAGGCGGGCGGGCAGGCGGGCATCAGGTAGGGTGCCTGACGTGAGGGCCGTGGCGGCGTGGGTGTGCCCAGCGAGCGCGTACAG
>NZ_RZTT01000717.1 GCF_003996995.1 Mesorhizobium sp. M7A.T.Ca.US.000.02.2.1
GCGCCGTCCGGCCTCGGCAGAGGCGCGCTCGAGCACCGCCTGATGGCCGCGATGGACGCCATCGAAATTGCCGATCGCCACCACGCCGCCGCGCAGGTCGGCGGGAAGCGGCGCGGTTGCCAGGATGCGTTGGAAGGCTGCCATCGTCACCTACCGAAGCCTGGGAATGACGGCCACCGGACCATAGCCATGCTTTTCCAGGAACGCCGCCAGCCTTGCCGGATCCGGTTGCAGGGCATCGCCATAGTCGCGGGCATGGATGCCGCCGGAGACATAAAGAACATCGAAGCCATTGTCGGCGGCGCCCTTCACATCGGTCATTATGCCGTCGCCGATGGCCAGCACCTGGTTGCGCTCGACCGGCTGGCCAAGAATCTCGGCAACCTCCTTCATCGCGAGATTGTAGATCGGCGCGTATGGTTTTCCAGCGATCAATGTGCGGCCGCCAAGCTGGGCATAGTCACGCGCCAGCGCGCCGGCACACCAGATGATGCGTTCGCCGCGCTCGACCACGATGTCGGGATTTGCGCAGATGAAAGGCAGGTTCCTGGCGCGCAGCCGCCGCAGGAGCTCCGTGTAATCCTCGGGTTTTTCGACCTCGTCGTCGAACAGGCCGGTGCAGACGACGCCGGACGCCTCGAACTCCTCGACAAGCTCGACGTCGAGACCTTCATAGAGGGTGAAGTCCCGGTCGGCGCCGATATGGAAAATCTTGCGCGGCCCTTCGGCGATCAGATCCCGCGTCACGTCGCCTGAGGTAACCACCCGGTCGTAGGCTGACGGTGGAACACCGATCGCGTTCATCTGCGCCACGACATCGGCACTTCTACGCGGCGAATTGGTGATCAGGACGACGGGGATTTTCGCCTCTCGAGCCCTTGCCAGTGCGGAAGCCGCCACCGGGAAGTGCGTTTCACCATTGTGGACCACGCCCCAGACATCGCACAGGATTGCCGAATAGGCCTTCGACACGTCTTCGAGCGAGCCGATGATTTCAGGCGAATCCGCCATGCCGTTTCCTTCAGTCATGATCGTTGCGATCGCTGCCACCGACGGTTCGCCGCAGCCGGTTCGGATTAGCCGAACCGCCCCGGCCTGTCACCAGCTTTCGCCAGTCGCGCGAGCGGCAGTGGATGTCTCGCGCGAAAGGCTGCGATGGGTAAAGTCCAAGGTTTCCTCGCTTCAGTAGCTGCAATGGCGGCGCACTATCGTGCCGTGGGGCCGGCATGGTTAACTAGCCTCCAAAAAACTGGCCGGTCTTTGACGCATCCAGCAACGTGAAAATTAGCGTTTTATGAGCATCGTCATGCCGACCACTGGTTTCTGGGCTGGGATGCTAAAAGCGATGATCCTCGGATTCGCGCGCGACAGGCGCGGCAACTTTGCCTTGGCAACCGCCATGGCGATGCTGCCGATGATGCTTGGCGTTGCCGGAGTCATGGATCTGGTGGGCACCAGCGAGGATGCCGCGCAATTGCAGAACTCACTGGACGCGGCGGGGCTCGCCGTCGGCACAAAGTATTCGCCCGGCATGACGGCAGGTGATGTCCAGGCGCTCGGGCTGACATTTTTCGCGGCCAATATGAGCATTGCCGACCAGCAAGAATATTCG
>NZ_RZTT01000718.1 GCF_003996995.1 Mesorhizobium sp. M7A.T.Ca.US.000.02.2.1
CATTATGAGGGGCCAGGCGGGCCGCGAAAACTGACGACCCGCAAGACGACGAAGTTGGACCAGGCGACGCTGTTCACCACCACGCCGGCCCTGTTCAAGGGCGAGGCGCGCAACCGTTACGATGCATTCGAAAGACAGATCCAGCTCGCCCGCTATGGCGCCGATTGCTATGCCTTCGCCATGATCGCCTCGGGAAGCGTCGACATCGTCGCCGATCCCGGATTGAAGCCCTACGACATCGTGGCGCTGATCCCGATCATCGAGAAGGCAGGCGGCGTCGTCACCACATTCGACGGCGGGCCGGCGGAACAGGGCGGCGATGTACTCGCCGCGGCGACGCCGGAACTTCATGCCGCCGCCATGGCCGCCCTGCGCGGCTAAACGAGCGTCCGCCGCCATTCAGGTGATGCCGACCGCTTGAAGCAGTCGTTTTACTGCCGGCGGCACCCCTTGGGGAGCGGGCCAGCGACCGGCGCCCGTCAGGCTGTGGGGTCGTCGCTGCCGGGAATGAAGGCGTCGAAGGCGGCGAGCAATTGCTCGCGGTAGATGTCGGCTTCCTGCAGGATTTCGTGGCGGGAGCCATCGATCATCAGCAGCGAACCGAGCCGCAGACGCCTGGCGTAGGCTTCCACGGCCCTGGTCGAGACGACCTGGTCGGCGCCGGCGGCGATGATCAGCAGCGGGACCTGGATCCGAGCCATGAAATCGGGGTCGCTGACGGCTTCCGATGCTTTCGCGGCTGCCTGCAGCCAGCGGATCGTCGGCCCGCCAAGCGCCAGTTGCGGGTATTCTTCATAGATCCGTGTGTTGCGCCGATAGCGCTCCGGGTCCGATGTCAGCTTGTTGGTCTCGAACGGGGCCGTAATCCTCGGCCGCGGACCCCAGGCGGCGTAGAGCCGGCCGAGGCCGAGAGCGCAGAACAGAGAACAGACGTGGCGAACCGTCGAGATCGAGACCGGCAGGTCGGGCAGCGTCAGGAAGGGCGCGATCAGCACCATGCGCCGGATGCGGTTCACCATTGATGGGGCGGCAAGCAGGGTGATCAAGGCACCTGCCGAATGGGCGAGGATGTAGTACGGTCCGCGGCAATCGGGCAGCACGATCTCCTCGAAGAACTGTTCGAGGTCGGCGGTGTACTCGCGGAAGCTGCTGACGTAGCCGCGCTGGTGATCGCGGATCAGCCGGTCGGAATCGCCCTGGCCGCGCCAATCGAGCGTGGCGACGCCAAAGCCGCGATCGGCAAGGTTGCGGATGGTTTCGAAATATTTCTCGATGCACTCGTTGCGGCCGGTGAGCAGGACCACGGTGCCCTTCATCGGGCGAGCGACCGCGCCGAACAGGCCGTAGCGGATATTCTTGCGGTCACGCGTGGTGAAGGAGCCGCCGGTGGCATTTTCCGGCCGCGGATTGCCCTCGATTTCGTGAAAAAGGGAGTTTTCGGTGAAAAGATCCGTCATTCGGCGCTTCGTGCTCGGCGTCTCGCATGCCCGCCTGCGCTGGCCGGCTCCGCTAAGGTGATAGACTCCCATGCGCCAAAAGCCAAGGAATTCCCGGTGAAGGGAAGGCTGCATCAGGGAAGGCCGGAAGCCGCTTGAAC
>NZ_RZTT01000719.1 GCF_003996995.1 Mesorhizobium sp. M7A.T.Ca.US.000.02.2.1
GGAATTCCCTCAAGCGCCGGTATTACGGCGCAAAATCCAGTATTGTTCTTCTATAGGGACGCAACGAGGCGCTTTCAACGCGATGCGCTGCCGACTTCGTCCGATTTGTCCGGTCGCGACCCTTTGTCTTCCTTCAATGCCCCTTTTTTCATTCAATGTCTCTCTCGACGCCGCTCGTAGACCGAATAACGCGTCGGGTGGCTGTCCTTTTCCCCGGCTGGGACGTCATGCGAGCTGACAATGTGCCAGGAATCAGGATCGATCGGCGGGAAATGCGCGTCGCCGTCGACCGCTGCCAGCACATGGGTGACATGCAGGCGATCGGCCAGCAGCATGGCCTGGGCATAGATTTCGCCGCCGCCGATGACGCACACCTCGTCCACATCGGCCATGCGGCGCCCGCGCTCCGTCGCCAGTTGGATCGCGGCCTCGAGCGAATGTGCCGCCTCGACGCCCTCGGCGCGCCAGGTCTTGTCGCGGGTGACGACGATGTTCAACCTGCCCGGCAGCGGCCGGCCGATGCCCTCATAGGTCTTGCGGCCCATGATGATGGGCTTGCCCATCGTATCGGCTCTGAAGCGCTTGAGATCGGTGGAGAGCCGCCACGGGAGCCCGCCGTCCCGCCCGATCACGCCGTTCTCGGCGATGGCAACGTAGATTGCGACGTGCATCAATTGCCGTCCGTTGGCTCGAGGATCAGGATGTCGATGTCGCGCTCGGGGTAGAAATCATCCGCCGTCATCTCGAATGTCGTCGGTCCGGTCTTTTTGACATTGTCGCCGCAGAACGAGACCAGGGCTTTCGGATTGCCCTTGTCGATCGTCAGCTTGAACTTGCCGATCGTGCCGGTGGCCCAGTTGCCGCCGGTGGTCAGGATATAGGCGATGCGGTTCTCGACATATTTGGGGTAGCCGTCAGGGTCGTCCTTGGCAGCCTTGCGCACCGCATTTTCGAATGTGCCGTCCATGCAATAGCGGGCCTTGTAGGCCGCATACTGACCCTGGAACTTGCCGTCGTAGAAGAAGCTGACTGAAGACGTGCCGCCGACGCTCGGTCTGTAGTGGTGGGACACATGAACGTCCTTGTTGGCCGGAAAGGTCGAGCGCCACCAGTAGGTCGAACGCAGTTGCCAGAACGGCGTGTAGACCTTGGTCGTCTCGGTGCCGTCGCTGCCGGTGTCCTCGATGATGATGCCGCGGTTGACCCAGTCATCGACAACCGCTTGCGGCAGCTTGGCCAGCGCCGCCTTCGCCGCATCGCCGAATGGATAGAACGGCACGTTTTGCGCCTTCAACTCGGCGCTGATGTCGATGCCGAGCGCAAACACCTTCTGCTCCAACTGCGGCTTGACGGCAACGCCGTCGATCGTCACCTCGAAGCCGAGGAAATTGTCGCTCTGGTTTTCAGGGATCGCCGGGATTTCTTCGGGATTGCCCGATATTTCGGGCATCGGGAAAGCGACGATGGCCTCGACATCCCTGTCGGTGTTGTTATGGAAGACATAGTCGACCGTGACCTTTTCAGGCGAGATGAAAAGGTCCTCGCTTTGCATCGCCACGGCATCGCTGCGCGACAGGATCAGGCCACCGG
>NZ_RZTT01000071.1 GCF_003996995.1 Mesorhizobium sp. M7A.T.Ca.US.000.02.2.1
GGCTGGGCGAGCCGATGACGAAGGCGACGTTTGCCGGCGCCTGCCGGGTCAGGCGCTCCATGAACCGCTTCACCGCCGGCGCCTCGATGGCGTGGTAATCGTCGAAGAACAGGGTGATGTCGGCCTGGCGCGCCGCCAGACCCGCCACAAGTGCCGAGAGCACGACATCGAGCTGGGGGATCGGGCTCGACTGGAAGGCAAGATCGAGTTCCGCCGGACTCTGGACCAGTTGGCGCAGCGCGCCCACCAGATGCGACAGGAAGGCGCCCTCGTCATTGTCCGTCGCTTCGCAGGACAGCCATGCGGTCAGCCGGCCGTGGCGCGCGACTTCCGTGGCCCATTGCGACATCGTCGTCGATTTGCCGAAGCCGGCCGGCGCGGCGAACAGCACGATGCGCGTGTCGATATGGCGCTCCAGCGTCGACAGGATGGTCTCGCGGCGAACCCATCGGCGATGGTGCGGCGACGCTTGGCTGACGGATTGCGGGGCTGTTCTCATCTAGGTCCGCGCAACTTGTCGCTTTTCCGGGGAAAGCGCGGCTCCCTTGCCATTGCTCCACTCCGTTTCGATCAGCGGAATCTGCGGTGCGGCATCGCGCGGCAAGGTTCCCTTGATCCGGGGATCGTCGACGATCTCAAATCCGGTCGCGAACGGCACGAACCCGCAGGCACTGTAGAACCCGATGACACTGTGATGATCGAAGCTGCTTGTATGCAGCCAGATGCGGCTCGGGTTGAGACACCATGCGAGGCCCAGTGCCCCGGCCATCAGCCGTTTGCCGAAACCCCTGCCGGTCAGGGACGGGAACAGGCCAAAATAGATGATCTCGATCTCGCTGCTGTCGGCGACGAAGAATTCGACCATACCGAGATGGGCGCCGGTCTCGTCATGGCCGTAGTAGAGATGCTGGCGCGGGTCGGCGAAATGCTCGGTGATTTCGGCATCGGACATTCCGGAAACACGGTCCCAAAGCCAGGGCGCGCCGATCTCGAGGAAGATCGCCCGATAGGAAGCGCAGTCGGGCGTCGTGATCCGTGTCATGGCCAAGGGGTGCGCGAGATCGGGCTGCGGCGAGCGCGCCTCCATCCACGTCACCGCATTGGCAAGCTTGCCCGCCGGCAGGCGATGGTAGCCAATGGCGAGATCGGTGATTTCGGCCGGCATCGTGTCTTCGGTGATCAACGCATTCCCCGTCATGTCTTCCAGAGATAGCAGTATCGGCTTGCTGCATCCGATGCCAACTCCCCAAGACCATGGCAGCATCGAACGGCAAACCCTGGACTGAAAGTTTGGCGCGTATGCCTCTTGCATTTCACAGGAATGGCATATGAGATATGATACACCATTCAGAAGAAAGTGAAATATGATGCCTGAGCGGATTGCGGACGAGGCCATTCTGAGCGCGGTCGATGACGGCTTCGCGCGGCAGGTAGCGTTTCTGCAAGACCTCGTGCGTTTTCCTTCGCAGCGTGGCGAGGAACATGCCGCACAATCGTTCATGGCGGCTGCCTTTGAGGCTGACGGCTATGCCGTCGACATGTGGCGCGTCGATGTCGATGCGATTCGCGACCTGCCGGGTTTTTCACCCGTGGCAGTTTCTTATGACGACGCCTTCAATGTCGTTGCCACGCATACGCCGCGAAACGCGACCGGCCGCTCGCTGATCCTCAACGGCCATATCGATGTCGTGCCGACCGGACCGTTCGACCGCTGGGTGCGCGATCCCTACGACCCGGTGATCGAGGATGGCTGGATGCATGGCCGTGGCGCCGGCGACATGAAGGCCGGCCTGTCCGCCTGCCTCTATGCGCTGGCCGCATTGCGCAGCCTTGGCTATCAGCCGGCCGCGAACGTGTATCTCCAGTCGGTGGTCGAGGAAGAATGCACCGGCAATGGCGCGCTTGCCTGCCTGCAGCGCGGCTACCGCGCCGACGCCGCCTTCATTCCCGAACCGCTGGAGCCGAGGCTGATGCGGGCGCAGGTCGGGCCGATCTGGTTCCGGGTCGAGGTCGACGGCGACCCGCAGCATGCGTCGGGTGCATTTTCGGCCGGGGCCAATGCCATCGAAAAGGCATTTGTCATCATCCAGGCGCTGAAGCAACTCGAAATCGTCTGGAATGCGCGCAAGGTCGACGACAAGCATTTCCGTGATCACCCGCACCCGATCCGCTTCAATCTCGGCAAGATCGAAGGGGGCGAATGGACATCGAGCGTTCCGGCGCGATGTGTCTTCGAGATGCGCGTCGCCACCTATCCCGGCCAGAGTCTCGAAGACGCGAGAGCCGAGCTCGAGGCCTGTATCGCCGAAGCGGCGCGTGCCGATCCGTTCCTGGCCAATCGTCCGCCGAGCCTCACCTACAACGGCTTCATGGCCGAAGGCTATGTGCTGGAGGGTGCCGACGAGATGGAAGCCGTGCTGCGCCGCAGCCACACCGCCGTCTGGGGCGAGCCGCTGACGGAGCACGTCACCTCGGCGACCACCGATGCGCGCTTCTTCGGCCTCTATGCCGACACGCCGGCGATCGTCTATGGCCCGATCTGCCGCATGCCGCATGGTTATGACGAGGCGGTCGATCTCGACTCGGTGCGCAAGGTCACCCAGACCATCGCGCTGTTCATCGCCGACTGGTGCGGGCTTGAACCTATCGAGGCTAAGCCATGAATGCGGCCGTCCCCGATGCGTTCGGCGAAACACTCGCCGAGGACGCGCCTGATGTTTCGGCGGCCGAAGCGCTCGCCATCCTGCGCCGGTACTATGGGCTGACCGGCACCGCGCGTCCGCTGCCTGGCGAACGCGACCACAATTTCCACATCCAGGCCGACGGCGAGCGTGAGTTCGTTCTAAAGATCTCCCATCCGGCGGAAGAGGCCGGCTTCACCGATTTCCAGAACAAGGCGCTCGACCACATCCTTGCAGTCGACCCCACCTTGCCGGTTCCCTCGGTGCGCAAAAGCCTTGAAGGCGAGCCGCAATTTGCGGCCAGTGTTGGTGGATCGGCGCCGCGCATCATCCGGCTGGTGACTTATCTGCCCGGTCAGCTGCTGTCGCGCTCGCCGACTTCCGATGCGCAGGATCGCAATCTCGGCGTCTTCCTGGCCCGCCTTGGCCGGGCGCTGCGCGGTTTCTTCCACCCGGCCGCCGGCAGCGACCTGCTCTGGGATATCCGTAAGGTCGCCAAGACGCGGCCGATGATGGCGCATATCAGTGACGTTGGCCGGCGGGCGATGGTCGAGCGCGCGATCGACTCCTTCGAGCAGCATGCGGCGCCGGTCATCCCGACCCTGCGCGCGCAGATCGTCCACAACGACATGAACTCCTACAATGTGGTGATGGACGCGTCGCGGCCGGAGGTCGTCAGCGGCATCCTCGATTTCGGCGACATGATCCATTCGCCGCTGATCTGCGACCTCGCCATCGGCGCCGTCTACCGCTGGCCGGCACAAGGCCATCCGCTGGCACCGGCAGCACGCTTTGTCGCCGGCTATCAATCGGTTCAGCCGCTGGAGGAGGACGAGGTCGGCATTCTCTGCGATCTGATCCGTGCCCGGCTTGCGCTCATCGTCAACATCGCCAGTTGGCAGGCCGACCGCTTCCCGGCCAAGCGCGACTATGTGCTGCGCCTCGCCACCGAGGTCTGGGCCTCGCTTGAAAAGCTGGATGGTCTGTCATCCACCGATGCCCGCCGCTATTTTCTCGACAATTCCAATCCGGAGTAAATGCTCGTGTCCCAGTCCTCGCCATATCCTCCAAATGCCGACGCGGCTGCATCGGAGCGCGCGCTGCTCGAGCGCCGCGCCAGGCTGCTCGGGCCGACTTACCGCGCCTTCTACCGCAACCCGATCCATCTGGTGCGTGGCAGCGGTGTGTGGCTCTACGATGCCCAGGGTCGCAGATTCCTCGACGGCTACAACAACGTCGCCTCGGTCGGACACTGCCATCCGCGTGTCGTCGAGGCGCTGTCGGCGCAGGCCGTCACGCTCAACACCCACACACGCTATCTCAGCGAGATCATCCTCGACTACGCGGAGAAACTCCTCGGCACCGTTCCGGCCCATCTCGGCCATGCCATGTTCACCTGCACCGGCAGCGAGGCCAACGACCTCGCCATCCGCATCGCCCAGCATTCCAGCGGCGGCACCGGGGTGATCATCACCGACTTCGCCTATCACGGCGCCACCATCGCGACGGCGCAGCTGTCGCCGGCGGCGGTCGGGGCAAAGGGCGTGCCCGCGCAGCACCGCACCGTGGCGGCGCCGGACACGTTCCGAGACCATGGCAAGGCCTCACGCGATTTCGCCAGAAATGTCGCTGCCGCCATCGAAGGTATGCGCGCAAAAAACATCCGGCCGGCCGCATTGCTTCTCGATTCAGCCTTTTCCAGCGATGGCATCTTCTTTCCGGATGCGGCGGTGATGCGCGAGGCGGCCGACCATGTAAAAAAGGCCGGCGGCATCGTCATTGCCGATGAGGTCCAGTCTGGCTTCGGCCGGCTCGGCCAGGGCATGTGGGGCTTCGCCAATTATGGGATAGAGCCCGATATCGTCACGATGGGCAAGCCGATCGGCGACGGGCATCCGATGGGCGCCGTGCTGGTGCGGCCGCAGCTTGTCGCCTCCTTCGGCTCGAACACCGGTTATTTCAACACTTTTGGCGGCAATCCGGTCGCTGCCGCCGTCGGCCTCGCCGTTCTGGAGGTGATCGAAGGTGAAGGACTGATCGAGAATGCGCGCAATGTCGGCGCCTATACGGCTGAGCTGCTGCGCGCCCTGCAGAGCCGGCATGGCGCGGTCGCCGATATCAGGCACAACGGCCTCTATTTCGGTGTCGAGCTGACGGCGGACGGTGACGAGGCGCTGGCCGCCACCAAGACATCGGCGGTCGTCGAAGCCATGCGCGAGGACGGCGTGCTGATCTCGTCCTGCGGTCCGCGCGGCAATGTGCTGAAGATCAGGCCGCCACTGCCGTTTGCCAGGGACAATGCCGAGCAACTGGCCGAGACGCTCGATCGCGCGCTGTCGAACTGGTGATCGGGCCGATCGCATGCTGAAGCTCGAACATCAAACCCTGAATGACCGCGCTTATGGCGCGCTCAAGCAGGAGTTGATTTCAGGCGGCTTCAGCCCGGGGCAGACGCTGGTTATACGCAAGCTCGCCGAGACGTTCGGCATCTCGACCACGCCAATCCGCGAGGCGCTGCAGCGGCTTGTCGCCGAGCGACTGCTCGAGATGCAGAACAACCGCTCGGTCATCGTGCCGTTGCTGTCCGCGCCTGCCTTCGAGGAACTGACGCGCATCCGTATCGCCGTCGAGGGACTGGCGGGCGAGATGGCGGCGACCAGGATGAGCGAAAGCGGGCTGGCTGACATACAGGCGACGCTCGCCGGCATGCAGCGTGCCATCGAGGCCGGTGACGCCCGGGCCTATCTCTCGTTGAACGAAGCGTTCCACTTTGCCATCTACCAGCAGGCCGGCGCGCCGATCCTTTTGAACATGATCCGCGACCTCTGGGGGCGGGTTGGGCCCTATCTCAAGCTGCTGATGCAGGCCGATCGCTACATCCCGCACTCCAACGACGCGCATCGCAAGATCGTCGCCGCACTGGAGCAGCGCAGCGGCCCCACTGTGCGGGTCTTCATAGAAGAGGACATCGCGATGGCGGCCGCCGTGCTGTCGGCAAACCTTGACGCTGCCAGGTAGCCGTCGGCCTAGCTCGTCCCGTCCAGCCGGTCGCGCAGCATGCTCCAGCCGAGCAGCATGTTGGGCGCGTGCCGCAGCAAGGCATGGAACGGGATCGGCGCCGGCGGCGCAAAGGGCAGCGGCAGGTCGCGGGCCTCGGTTCCAGAGGCCCAGTCCGCCAGCACCTTGCCCATCGCCGTGGTCATGGCGATGCCGCGGCCGTTGCAGGCGCGTCCGGCGATCAGGCCCGGACCGAGGTCGATCAGGTGCGGCAGGAAATCCGGTTCAACCGCTGCCATTCCCGACCAGCTGTAGGCAAGCGGCGGCAGATCGGGCAGACCGAGATGCCGCCCAAGCCTTCGCCAGATCGTCTGTGGTACGCGCGTATCAGCACCAGCGCCAAGGATGTTCATGCCGCCGCTGATCAACCGGTTTTCGGCGTCGACGCGGAAAGTGAACAGATTGCGCCTGGTGTCGCCGACACCTTGCCCGCCGGGCAGCAACCGGCTGCGGACTTCATGAGGCAGTGGCGCTGTCGCTATCTGGAAAACCTTGAGCGGGAAATAGGTTCGCTGCAATGACGGATTGAGGGACCAGCCATAGGCGTTGGTGGCGATCAGCACCTTTGCGGCGCGCACCGATCCCGCCGGCGTTTTCAGCACCCAGCCATCGGCTATGCGATCAACCGAGGCGACGCGCGTCTGCTCGAAGATCTTCGCGCCGGCCTTCTCCGCCGCATCGGCGAGCCCGCGCGCATAGGCGACTGGATTGAGCACGCCGCCGGAACGATCCATCCAGCCGCCGACATAGCCTGGCACGCCCGTCAGGGCTTCGATTTCCGGCCGATCCAATGTGACGGTCGGCCGGCCACGCTGTGCCCATTGCCCGGCACGTGATTTGACCTTCTCGAAGGCGGTAGGCGAATGCGCAGGCTGGATCCATCCGTTCTGCACGGCGTCGCAGTCGATGCCGTGCTGCCGGATCAGGCGGAAGACCAGGTCGGCGCTGCCGGCGGCGAAATCGATCAGCCTTTCGCCGCGCGACGGTCCGAGATGGGCCAGTATGTCGACCGGGTCCATCTTGGCGAAGTTCGGCACGACAAAGCCCGCATTCCTGCCGGTCGCACCCCAGGCGATGAATTCGGCTTCGAGAACGGCGACGGAAAGGCCTTTGCCTGCCGCATGCAGCGCGGTGGAAAGACCGGAAAAGCCACCGCCGACGATGGCCAGGTCGACAGCGAGCCCGCTCTGCAGCGCCGGCCGCTCGCGGCGGTTGCGGCTGACGGCATGCCACAGCGAAGCGCCATGCGTTTCCCGCCGAACCGTGGCATTCATGACGGCGAAATGCTCTTGGCCGTCGCCACCTTCGCCCGCTTACCTAACCAGGACCGC
The DNA here is from genome assembly GCF_003996995.1 of Mesorhizobium sp. M7A.T.Ca.US.000.02.2.1. Taxonomy (GTDB): domain Bacteria; phylum Pseudomonadota; class Alphaproteobacteria; order Rhizobiales; family Rhizobiaceae; genus Mesorhizobium. The sequence continues at coordinate 7,070 of NZ_RZTT01000071.1, forward strand.
CGCGGCCTGTCGCCGAACAGGCCGTTCGGCCGGATCAGAAGGATGACGCAGAGCATGACGCCGATGGCGGCGATCTGAAGCGCGGCGGCGCGAGCCTGCTGTTCCGGCGGGAACAGGATGCTGGTCAGCGTGCCCGATCCGGCCCATATCGCCCACACCAGGATGCTGCCGATGACGGCGCCGAGATTGCTGCCCGAGCCGCCGACGATCAGCATCACCCAGACCTGGAAGGTCAGGATCGGCAAATAATTGTCCGGCGCGATGAAGCCGGTGAAATGCGCCTGCAGCGCGCCCGCCAGCGCCATGATCGCGCCGCCGACGGCAAAGGCCTGGACGCGATAGAAACGCGCGCTCTTGCCGAGTGAGATCGCTGCCCGTTCATCCTCGCGCAGCGCCTTCAAAACCCGCCCCCATGGGCTGCGCGACAGATGCTCCAAGGCGAGATAGGCGATCAGCGTGACGACCGAGACCACGGCAAGGTTGGACAGGTTGAACAGCAACGGCGTCTCGGCAAGGCTGCCGAAGGGGCGCGGGATAAAACCGATGCCGAATGGGCCGCCCGTCAGCTTCTGCGCATTGAGTGCGACCAACTGCACGACGACGGCGACGCCGAAGGTGGTGATCGCCAGATAGTCGGATTTCAGCCGCAGCGTTGCCATGCCGGTAAGCGCTGCAGCGATGCCGCCGACGACCATGGCGCCCGCCCAGCCGACAAGGATCGGGAGGCCGAAGCCGCCCAGCCGCGCGGCATCGTCCGGTGTGGTCAGCAGCGCCGATGTGTAGGCGCCGATGGCGACGAAGCCGGCGAGGCCGACATTGAACAGCCCGGTCAGGCCCCACTGCAAATTGAGCCCTAGCGTGACCAGCGAGAAGATCAGCGCTGTGGTCAGGAAGAAGGCGCCGTAGCCGAGCAGGTCCATCAGCGTTCCCTCACACCAAACAGGCCGATCGGCCGCACGAACAGCACCGCCATCAGGAGGATGAAGGAAACGGCGGCGCGCCACTCGGCGCCGATCAACTGCACCGCACCAGCCTCGGCGAGCCCGATGATCAGGCCGCCGAGCACCGCACCGGGAATGCTGCCGATGCCGCCGAGAATGGCGGCGGCGAACATCGGCAGCAGCATGTCGAAGCCCATGAACGGGCGGATCTGCACCAGAATGCCGATCATCACGCCGGCCACGCAGGCGAGAGCGCCGCCGATGACCCAGGTGACGCGCACCACGCTGGCGACATCGATGCCGACGATGCGGGCCAGTGCCGCGTTCTGGCTCAAGGCCTGCATCGAGCGGCCGGTTTGCGTGCGCGTCATCAACAGATGCACGCCGAGCACCAGCACCGCGGTCAGCAGCAAAAGCGCGATCTGGTCGGGCGTGATGCGGATGCCGAAGCCCACCGGCATGGCGATCTGGATCGCGCGGCTGAAATAGGTCGGCCGCGAGGTGAAGGTGAATTCGAGCAGGCTTCTCAGCGCCATCGAGGCGCCGAAGCTCGCCATCACCACGATGATCGCCTGGCCTTGCGAGCGAAGCCGCGAAAACAGCACCTTGTCGAGTAGCAACGCCAAGAGCGCGGTGAAGGCCATGCCGATAACGAGCGCAACAATGAGCGGCCAGCCGAAGGACAGCGGTGCGATCGGCGCCACCTTGCCGACTGTCGCGCCGATGGCGCTGACGACGGCCAGCGTCGCATAGGTGCCCCATGCCATGAAGTCGCCATGGGCGAAGTTCGAGAAGCGCAGGATCGAATAGGTGAGCGTCACGCCGATGGCGCCGAGGCCGATCATCGAACCCGTCAGCAATCCGTCGACGACAAATTGCAGGCTCATGCCGTGCCTCCTTTCCCTGCCTGAGATGGGCGCTGGCCAAGGTAGAGTTCGGCGACCACCGGATCGTTCCACAGTTCGGATGCGATGCCCTGGTGCCGGTCCTTGCCCTCGACCAGCACATAGGCGCGGTCGCCGATGGCGAGCGCCGCCTTGGCATTCTGCTCGACCAAAAGGATGGTGACGCCGGACTTGCGGATGTTTGCCAGCATCTCGAACACCATCGAGACGAATTTCGGCGACAGGCCGGCCGACGGCTCGTCCAGAACCAGCACTTTGGGGTGGACGATCAGCGCTCGCGCGACGGCCAGCATCTGCCGCTGTCCGCCCGACAAATTGCCGGCGGCGGTGCGGCGCTGGCGGACGAGGTCCGGGAAGGCGGCATACATCTCCTCGATGCGGGCAGGGATTTCGCGCCGCTCGAGGATGCCGCAGGCAACCCTGAGATTATCCTCGACCGACATCAACTGAAAGATGTTTTCGGTCTGCGGCACGAAGGCCAGTCCAAGCCGCACCATGGTGTGGGCAGGCGCAGCGGTGATGTCCTTGCCGTCCAGAAACACCGTGCCACCGGTGATCGGGACGAGGCCGGCGATCGCCTTGATGAAGCTCGACTTGCCGGCGCCGTTGGGGCCCAGCACGACGACGATCTCGCCTTTTTTGACAGTGATCGAGGCGCCGCGCACGATCGGCACGCCGGGCTCGTAACCGGCTTCGAGGTCGCGGACATCGAGGACGATCTCGCTCATGCCGCGCCTCCGAGATAGGCCTCGATGACACGTGGGTCGCGAGCGACTTCTTCGGCCGTGCCTTCACTGAGCAGCTGGCCGCTCGCCATGACGAGAACGCGATGGCAAAGCCGCGTCACCATGTCGATATTGTGCTCGATGAGCAGGAAGGTGATGCTGCGCGCGTTGATGTCGCGGATGCGGTCGATGATGACTTCGAGCAGCGTCGCGTTGACCCCGGCGGCCGGTTCGTCGAGCAGGATGATCGCCGGATCGGCCATCATCACGCGGGCGAGTTCGAGCAGCTTGCGCTGGCCGCCGGAAAGCACGCGCGCCGGCTCATGCGCGAGGTGGGTGAGGGTGACCAGTTCCAGCAGTTCGAGCGCCTTTGTCCTGGCGGCTCTTTCCTGCGCGGCGACGCGCCATGGCGTCACGAAATTGGCGAGCAGCTTTTCGCCCGCCTGGGCCTGTGCCGCCAGCATGATGTTTTCGATCAACGTCAGATTGGGCAGTGGGCGCGAGATCTGAAACGTGCGGCCAGGGCCACGGCCGATACGCAGATGTGCGGCTGCGCCCGAGACAGGCGTGCCGTTGAGCAGGATCTCGCCGCTGGTCGGCAGGATGCTGCCGGCGAGCAGGTCGAACATCGTCGTCTTGCCGGCGCCGTTGGGGCCGATCAGGCCGAGGATTTCACCCGCTTTGACCTCAAACGAGACGTCGTTGACAGCGACAAGGCCGCCGAACCGCCTGACGACATTCCTTGCCGTCAGAACCGGGGCGCGGGTTTCCCCTTGCCGTTTGCTTGCCTCGCTCATCAAACCCTCTGGCCGAAGACGATCGTTGCCGCCTCCGATTATGATTTGTGATCACACTTGCTTTGATCACGCTATTCGGCTTTAATTTCATCCGCAAGCCGAAAACCGGCCAAGAACGGAATTCCATGCAAAAGGCTGCCATCGAAAAGAACAACGAGGCGATCGCTGCCCAGCTTGCGCCAGTCGGCCGCGAAACTGTGCAGGACCGCGTCTACTCGGAATTGCGCCGCGCCCTGATCGGCGGCCTGTTCGAGCCGAGCCAGGTGCTGACCATCCGTGGCCTAGCTGACGCCTTGGTCACCTCGACCATGCCGGTGCGCGAGGCGCTCGGCAGGCTGATCACGGAAAAGGCGCTGGAGGCGCTGCCCAACCGTTCGGTGCGTGTGCCGCCGATCACATTGGAACGGCTGGATGATCTCTTGCGTGCCCGCATCCTGATCGAGGGCGAAGCGATCGCGCTGGCCGCCGCCCGCATGGGTCCGCGTCAGATCGCCACCATCGAAACCATTCTCGGCGAATGGGACGAGATGCGGGCGCTGAAACACAAGAAGGACGTCGATCGCGAAGTGACGCTCAACCAGAGCTTTCATTTCGAGATCTACCGCTCCTGCGGCTCGGCCGTGCTGATCCCGATGATCGAGAGCCTGTGGCTGCAATCGGGGCCCTGCATCCGCGTCGCTATCTATGCCTTCTCGGAGGCCGGCGAAGTCGACACCGCCCAGTATCACCGCCGCATCGTCATGGCGCTGTCCACGCAGGATGCGCAGGCGGCGCGCGAATCGCTTGTCGCCGACATCAGCCGCCCCTTCACCTTCCTGCGCAGCAAGCTGCAGGCCGCCGCCGCGAAAGACCAGACATGACCGCCATCAGGATCACCGAGCCGCGCTCGCAGCTTTCCGTCACGGCGCTGCTGCTGCCCGAGAAGGCACCGGAAAACGCTGCCTTCCTCTCGGCCTATCTCGGCACGCCACGTGTCGTCCCTGGCATCCATGCGATGTGGACGGGGCCGGAAATCTCCTGTCCGGTTCCCGCGGCCGATCTCGAGGGCCAGGCCTATGCGAAACCGTTGCCGGCCGAGAACGCGACGCTGACGCCGCAGCCGGGCGACATCGTGCTTTCCTACGTGCCGCCACGCATGTGGGGCGGCAATCCCAATGCGATCTTCGACATCGGCCTCTACTACGGGCAGGGCGCGCGGCTCTTGTTCCCGATCGGCTGGTTGGCCGGCAGCGTGGTGGCGCAAGTGCGCGTCGAAGAGCGTGACCGGTACGCCGCCGCTTGCGGTGTCATCCGCCGCAACGGCGCCTGCGATGTTACCTTCAGCCTGATGGAGGCCTGAATGGCCGACGACAGTTTCGAGCTGTTCGATCTTCGCGTCGAGGCGGTCATCCCGGAGGGCAAGCCGATCTATTGCGGCGCCAAGGAAGGCGACTATTTCGAACTTAAGGGCGAGATGCTGTCGATGCCGGCAGGGCAGGGTTTTTCGATCTATTCGCTCGCCGCCGTCTTGCCTCTGCTGGCGGCCAAGCAGCGCCCAACCCACCCGAACGACTGGATGACCTCGGACGCGGAGATCGCTTGTCCCGATCCCAATTGCGCCAGCCGGCTGAGGATCGTCAGGATGGCCAAGCGGCGGTTCAGCCACGCCGAGACCACGGCGGTGCCGCTGCCGAAGGAGGATGACCTGAGATGAGTGCCAAGACCTTCGAACTCGGCCCCGGCTACACCATCTCGCGCGTCATTCGCGGCGGCTGGCAGCTGGCCGGCGGCCACGGCGCCATCGACCGCAGCCAAGCGGTGGCCGATCTGATCGTCACGTTCGATGCCGGCATCTGGACCTATGACTGCGCCGACATCTACACTGGTGTTGAGGAACTGATCGGTGCCGCGCGCCTGCGGCTGGCCAGCGAGCGCGGCCTCGACGTTGCCGCCCGGATGAAGGTGCACACCAAGCTGGTGCCCGACCTCGAACGGCTGGCCAGCATCAGCCGCGACTACATCAGGAGCATCGTCGACCAGTCATTGCGGCGGCTGAAGACCGAGCGGCTCGATCTCGTGCAGTTCCACTGGTGGGATTATGACCAGCCTCGCTATGTGGATGCGATGGGCTGGCTCGACGAGCTTCGGCTTGAAGGCAAGGTGCGCAATCTCGGCACCACCAATTTCGACACGCCGCGCCTGGCTGAAATCCTTGCCGCCGGCATACCGCTGGTCAGTCAACAGCTGCAATATTCGGTGCTCGACCAGCGGCCTGGCAACAGCTTGGCGAACCTCGCCGCCAAACACGGCGTCAGCTTCCTCTGCTATGGCTCGGTGGCCGGCGGCTTTCTCAGCGACAAATGGCTCGGCGTGGCCGAACCGGCCACGCCGCTCGAAAACCGCTCGCTGGTGAAATACAAGCTGATCATCGACGATTTCGGCGGCTGGGGCCTTTTCCAGCACCTGCTTCAGGCGCTGAAGGCCGTTGGCGACCGCCACGGCGTCGACATCGCCACCATCGCCAGCGCCTGGGTGCTGGAGCAGCCGCAAGTGGCGGCCGTCATCGTCGGCGCCCGCAACCAGGCGCATGCGCTGGCCAATGCAAAGATCATGGACGTTGCGCTCGACGCCGAGGACCGGGCGCGGATTGCCGCCGTCATCGCGCAAGGCACCGGTCTTGAGGGCGACGTCTACACGCTGGAGCGCGACCGTCACGGCCGTCACGGCTCGATCATGCACTACAACCTCAATGCGGGGAAGAAATGAGCGGCGAGCCCTCCCTGTTTTCACGCGCCAGCGCCGAAATCATCGACCTGCACCGCTTCTTCGTCGACTGGTTCGTCGCTGCGCGCGCCAACACGGTGGACTTCGGCCGCTTCGAACGCGCCATGGGCGAAGACCTCAGCATGGTGGCGCCGGACGGGCAGATCCTCGGCCGTGAAGCGGTCGTCGACCATGTCCGCTCAAGCCGCGCTTCCTGCGACGATGGTTTTGCCATTTCGATCGAGGACATCCGGCCCGGCTGGCAGGACGCCGATACCATCGTTGTCCTCTATGTCGAAGCGCAGCTGCGCGCAGGCAAGCACAGCCGTCGCCAGTCGAGCGCCGTCTTCACCACCAGTTCATCGGCGCCCAACGGCGTCGAATGGCGACATCTGCATGAAACCTGGCTGCAGGTGCCGGAACGCTGAACAGGCTCCAGAATTCAAATACAGTCGAGTAATGAAAGGGGAACAACAATGACAAAGACGATACTCCAGCTCACCACCGCGCTCGCTCTCGTCACGATGGCGGGTGCTGCGCAAGCCGCCGATTGCAAGATCACCGTCGGCCTCGTCATGGAGCTGACCGGCCCGGCCGGCGAATACGGCCAGGCCGGCGCCAAGTCGGTCGAGATGGCCTTCCGCGACCTCAACGAAGCCGGTGGCGTACGCGGCTGCGATCTCGTCACCGACACGCGCGACAGCCAGAGCCAGGGCAACATAGCCGTCGACGCAGCCACCCAGCTGGTCCAGGTCAAGAAGGTGCCGGTCATCATCGGCGGCATCATCTCCTCGGTGTCGATCCCGATCCTGACCTCGGTGACGGCACCAGCCAAGATCGTCCAGGTCTCGCCGGCTTCGTCCTCGCCGACGCTGACCGCGCTCGGCCGCGACGGCAAGACCAACGGTATCTTCTTCCGCACCATCACCTCGGATGCGCTGCAGGGCGTTGCCGCCGCCAAATACGCCATCGACAAGGGTTTCAAGAAGCTGTCGATCATCCATGTCAACAACGATTTCGGCGTCAACATGGTGGCCGAATTCTCGCGCGCCTACAAAGCGCTCGGCGGCACCATCGTCTCCGACACGCCTTACAATGAAAAGCAGTCGAGCTATGCCTCGGAAGTCACGGCGGCGATGGCCGGCGAACCGGACGGCCTCTATCTCGTCAGCACGCCGGTCGACGGCGCTACGGTCGCCCGTACCTGGATCTCGCAGGGCGGCGTGCAGAAATTCCTGCTCAATGACGGCATGAACAGCCCTGATTTCATCGAGTCCGTCGGCGCCGACTATCTGAAGGAAGCCTACGGCACGTCGTCGGGCACCAGCCCGACGGCCTCGACGGAGTATTTCACCAAGAACTACAAGGAATTCTCCGGCATCGAACCGACCAATCCGGCGGCCGACCGCTCCTATGACGCCGGCGCGATTGTTGGTCTGGCCATCGCCATTGCCGGTTCTGAGGACCCGGCCAAGATCAAGGATGCCATGTACAAGGCCGTCGATCCGGCCGGCACGCCGATCTTTGCCGGCAAGGAAGAGTTCGCCAAGGCGCTCGGCCTGATCAAGGACGGCAAGCCGATCCGCTATGAAGGTGTCATCGGCCCTGTCGCCTTCGACAAATATGGCGACATCACCGGCCCGTTCCGCCTGTGGAAGATCGTCGACGGCAAGGTGGCAACGGACGGTGAAATGACCACCGACGATGTCAACGCGCTGCAAGCCAAGCTTCAGTAAGACAACTCTCCGGTATCGATCACGATCCGTCGTGATCGATACAGGACGATTGTCCTGTTTTACATTGCCGACGGACACGGACGACGTCGCTTTGCGTGGACGAGCGTTTGCCCGGCAGGCGGCGTTTCGGCCGAGCATGGCATCGGCCTCGACAAGAAGAAGTGGCTGCATCTGGTCCGCAGCGACGCCGAGATCGCCACGATGCGGCGGCTGAACGCAGCGCTTGACCCGAGAAACATCCTCAATCCGGGACGGGTCTTCGACCTCGACCCGACTGCCTTCTGCCGATGACGATCCCGCACAGCCTGACGCATCAGCCGCTTTGCCTTGCCGCTTCGCGGATGGTCTGCAGCAGGATGGAGAAGGCCGGCGAGGGGGCCGTGTCGGTGCGCATGGTCAGGCCGACCGGTCCCTTGGTTTCCTCGGTGTTGACCGGCAAGGCGACGAAGGCGCCACTGCCGAGTTCGTTGGCAACGACGCCAGCCGAAATGATCCAGACGGCATTGCTCTGCCGCAGGAAGGCGCGGCCGAAGGAGTCTGAGACGGTTTCGATCTCGGTTGCCGGCGCCGTCATGCCGTTGGTGATGAACAGGCGGTCGACGAAGGGGCGGATGACCGATTCCCGCGTCGGCATCAGCATCGGGAATTCGTCGAGCCGTGCGAACACATCCTGTCCCGGATCAAGCAGCGGATGTCCGGCTCGCACCACGAACAGCACCGGTTCAGAATAGAGGTGCTCGAAGAAGAAGCCGGTCATGTTTTCCGGCGCCGCCAGCCTTCCGACGACGAGATCGAGCGCTCCGGTGCGCAACTGTTCGAGCAGCACGGCGTTCTCGCCGGTGACGATCTTGATCGCCGCACCTGTGTCCTCCTCGAGGAACAGGCCCATGGCGAGCGGTATCACCCGCGCCGACACTGTCGGCAGCGCACCGATGCGGATCGGGTGCCGGCTGACCGCTCCGTCCTGGCGGACGGAATCGACGCCTTGCTTGAGTGCCGTGATCGCCGTTCCGGCATGGCGAAGAAAGATCTCGCCGATGCGCGTCAGTCGGATGCCGCGGCCGTCGCGCTCGACCACCGCAACCCCCAGCGCCCCTTCCAGCTCGCGCAATGTCTTGGTCACTGCCGGCGGGCTGACATGCAGCAAGTCAGCCGCTCGTGCCACGCTTCCCTGCCGCGCGACCTCCAGGAATGCCTGCAAATGGCGGAACCGGATCCGGCTCTCGGACATGAATTGATAACCCATGAGTTAATGAAACGACGCAAAATATCATTTTACCGAACCAAACGCCTTGTGCAATGTGGACGCGGAGGACCAAAACCGTGCCATTCGCCACCATTGGCGGCATCACGCTGCACCATCGCCACGTCAAGACGACCGGCAATGCGCGTCCGATCATATTCATCAATTCGCTCGGCACCGACTTCCGGATCTGGGACGAAATTGTCTCGGCGCTCGATGGTGAAATCCCGCTGCTGGTCTATGACAAGCGCGGCCATGGGCTGTCCGACATCGGCGACATTAGGTCGATCGACGATCATGTCGATGATCTCTCGGCCCTCATCGATCATTTCGAATTGAGCAAAGTCGTGCTGTGCGGCCTGTCGGTCGGCGGCATGATCGCGCAGGGGCTCTATGCCAGGCGACCTGAAATCGTCGAAGGCCTGATCCTTTGCGACACGGCGCACAAGATCGGCACGACGGACAGCTGGAACACACGCATCGCAACGGTCGAAAGCAAGGGCATCCAGGCGATTGCCGATGGCGTGCTCAAAATGTGGTTCACCCCCGCCTTCCACGCGGCGCGTGTGGCCGAGCTCGACGGCTATAGGAACATGATGACCAGGCAAGCGCTCGCCGGTTACATCGGGACCTGCGCTGCCGTTCGCGATGCCGATTTCACCGATGCCGCACGCCGCATCGCGGTGCCGACACTCTGTGTCGCCGGCGACCAGGATGGCTCGACGCCGCCCGATCTCGTCCGCTCGCTGGCCGAGCTGATCCCCGGCGCGCGCTTCGAGATCATCCGCGACGCCGGACACATTCCTTGCGTCGAACAACCCGAAGCGCTGGTCGCCCTGATCCGCAGTTTTATCGCGTCGCTTGCCCCTGGAGCAGAAACCCATGGATGAAGTCCCCGGCGACGCAGCCAGATATCGCAAGGGGCTCGCGGTGCGGCGCTCTGTGCTCGGCGACCGACATGTCGACCGGGCCGAAATTGCCGCCACCGATTTCGACCAGCCTTTCCAGGAGCTGATCACCGAGGCTGCCTGGGGAACCGTGTGGGCGCGGCCGGGCTTCACCAAGCGTGAGCGTTCGATCGTCACGCTGGCGCTGCTGGCCGCACTCGGCCATGATGAGGAGATCGCCATGCATGTGCGCGCCACCGCCAACACCGGTGCGTCGCGCGACGACATCTGCGAGGCGTTCCTGCATGTCGCCATCTATGCCGGCGTGCCGGCCGCCAACCGTGCCTTCAAGATCGCCAAGGAGGTGTTTTCGGAAATGGACGGGAGCCAGAATGCCCGCTGAGTCCGGCTCGACCCGGAGGCCCGAGACCGGCGCCTTCTTCCAGCGCGACCGGACATGGCATCCGCCGGCTCTGACGCCGAACTATAAAACCTCGGTGCTGCGCTCACCGCAAAAGGCGCCGCTGTCGTTCGACAACACGCTATCGGAGATTGCAGGCCCGGTCTTCGGTCACGCCATGCTCGGCGAACTCGACGCCGACCTGATCCACAATTTCGCCAGACCCGGCGAGAGCGCGCTCGGTGAGCGCATCCTCGTCTATGGGCGGGTGCTCGACGAACGCGGCGTTGGCGTGCCCGGCGCGCTGCTTGAGTTCTGGCAGGCCAATGCCGGTGGCCGCTATCGCCATAAGAGGGATGGCTATCTGGCGCCACTCGATCCGAATTTTGGCGGTTGTGGCCGAACTATTACAGGCGAGGATGGCTTCTATGCGTTTCGTACCGTCAAGCCCGGTCCCTATCCCTGGCCGAACGGGCCGAACGACTGGCGGCCTTCGCACATCCATTTCTCTGTCTTTGGTCACGGCTTTGCGCAGCGGCTGATCACGCAGATGTATTTCGAGGGCGATCCGCTGATCTGGCACTGCCCGATCGTGCGCGGCATCCCCGACAAGGCGGCCATTGAGACGCTGATCGCAACGCTCGACATGCAAGCGACGATCCCCTTCGACGCGCGCGCCTACAAGTTCGACATCGTTCTGCGCGGGCGCCGCGCGTCGCGGTTCGAAAACAGGCTGGAGGGCAATTGATGGCCCAGTCGCTCGACCGGCTCAGGGAGAGCCCCTCGCAGACCGCCGGACCGTACGTTCATATCGGGCTGACGCCCAATTTCGGTGGCATCGGCTGCGTCTACCCGACCGACCTCGGCGCGACCATGGTCAACGACAAGACCAAGGGCGAGCGCATCGGCCTGCGCATCCGGGTGCTCGACGGCACCGGCACGCCGCTCAAGGATGCGCTGATCGAGATCTGGCAGGCGGATGCCGACGGGCTCTACAATTCGCCGGCAGAACCGCGCGGCACGGCCGATCCCAACTTCTTCGGCTGGGGCCGTTGCCCGACCGACATGGACACCGGCCTGTGTGCGTTCGAGACGATCAAGCCTGGCCGCGTCCCGTTCAACGATGGTCGCCTGATGGCGCCGCATATCACGCTCTGGATCGTCGCCCGCGGCATCAATCTCGGCCTGCACACAAGACTGTATTTTTCCGATGAGGAAAAGGCCAATGCTGAAGATCCGATCCTTGCGCGGGTCGAGCACCGCCTTCGCGTGCCGACGCTGATCGCCGAGCGCCAAGGCGATATGTATGTCTTCGACGTCCATCTCCAGGGGGAGAAGGAAACGGTCTTCTTCGATAGCTGATGCTCAGGAGGCCTGTGACATGACTGTATCGCCTTTCGACCATCCGCTGCTCTCCGCTCTTCTCGGCGACGAAGAAGCGGCGAGGCATTTTTCCGTCGAGGCGGAAATCGAGGCCATGCTGGCCTTTGAACAGGCGCTGTCGCAAGCGGAGGCCGATAACGGGATAATCTCCAAGCATGCGGGGGCAGCGATCGTGGCGGCGCTTGGCACCTTCCGGCCGAATACGGCTCTGCTGCGAGCCGGGGTCGCCAAAGACGGCGTCATGGTGCCGGAACTGGTGCGCCAGATCAGGGCGGCGGTTGGCGAACCGCATGCCCAGAAAGTGCATTTCGGTGCGACCAGCCAGGATGTCATCGACACCGGCCTGATGCTTCGGCTCAAATCCGTCGTCGAGCATCTCGATCTGTTGTTGACCGAAACAGTCATGCGGCTCGTCTCGCTCCAAGAGCGCTTTGGGAGCAGGGCGCTGACCGGCATGACGCGTATGCAGAAGGCGATTCAGATCAAAGTGCAGGATCGTGTGGCAGCGTGGCAGGGGCCGCTGCAACGGCATCAGGAAAGGCTGCCGGAACAGTCGAGACGCTTGCTGGTGGTGCAGTTCGGCGGTGCCGCCGGCACACTGGAAAAACTAGGCGACAAAGGGAAAGCGGTGCGCGCAGCCCTAGCCCTGT
>NZ_RZTT01000720.1 GCF_003996995.1 Mesorhizobium sp. M7A.T.Ca.US.000.02.2.1
GTATGACTGGCGCGAGTGGATCGTTCGGCCGCTTCTCGGGTTGCGGCGCGAGGCGCTGCGCGACGTCCTGCGGCGTGAGAATGTCGGCTGGGCCGACGACCCCACCAATATCGACGCGGCCTTCGAGCGGCCGCGTGTGCGGGCCGCCCTTGCCGACAGCAACGGTGCGCAGCGCATCGACGATGCACTGGCGCTGGCCGCGCATGAGGGCCGCGCGCGCAGTCAACTCGGCCTCGCCGCCGCAAGTTTGATCGGCGATTTCGCGACCCGGCTGTCCTGCGGGCTCTTTCGTCTTGATCCGCTCTTGCTGAACACAGGCGACGAGCGAGCGGCCGTCTATGCGTTGCGTATCCTGCTGGCCATGACCGGCGGAATTGCCTTCTTGCCGGATCAGGCCCGCAGCGAGGCTCTGTTCGGTCGGCTGAGGGCTGGATTTCTTTGCGCCACATTGTCGCGGACGGTTGTCGATTCCCGGCGCTCCGCCATCTTCCTGCGCCGCGAGGCGCGCGGCCTACCCGCCGCCGCAACCCTTACTGGCAGCACCCTGTGGGATGGCCGCCGGCGCATCACATTGAACGACAGCAGCAGCGCATTGTTGATTGCCCCGCTAGGCATGGCAGCGGCGAAGCGGCTGGCGACGGGCCAAGGAAAAGCCCCGCCGAGCCTGATGCGCGCCGCGCTCGCGGCCGAACCGGCGTTGTGGCACGCCGGGGAATGCCTTGGTTTGCCTGGATATGGACTGAAGTCTGCGATGATGGAAGTGCGGCCGGTCGTTACCCCCTTTGCCCGCTTCCTGCCTTCGTTCGACCTGGCGCCGGCGCAGGCCGTCGCCGGGCTGATTGGCGCGGCCCCGGTCCCGCCCTTGCCTTTCAGCGGCCATAGTGCCGGCTGATGGTTGCGCGAAAGCTTAACCCAGACGTGCTGTTATGCTTGGCAAGGGGAGGTGCTCTCCCTATGTTAGGCGCAAGTTTCCTCTTATGACGCGTGTCCGCCCCGCGGACGCCAACGGGACAATTGATGAATCCGAACTATCGCAACCTCGCGCTCTGGGCGATCATAGCGGTCCTGCTCATAGCCCTGTTCAATCTGTTCCAGACGCCGCAGACGCGAGGGGCTTCCAGCGATGTGCCTTATTCGCAGTTCCTGCAGGATGTCGCGGCGGGCCGGGTCAAGACGGTAACCATCGCGGGCGCCCGCATCAGCGGCACCTACACCGACAATGCCAGCGGCTTCCAGACCTATTCGCCCGGCGATCCTTCGCTGGTCTCGCGGCTGCAGGACAAGAACGTCACCATCAATGCGCGGCCTGAAACAGACGGTTCCAATTCGCTGTTCGGCTATTTGATCTCTTGGCTGCCGATGATCCTAATCCTCGGCGTCTGGATATTCTTCATGCGCCAGATGCAGTCCGGCTCCGGCCGCGCGATGGGCTTTGGCAAGTCGAAGGCCAAGTTGCTCACCGAAGCCCATGGTCGCGTCACCTTCCAGGACGTTGCCGGCGTCGACGAAGCCAAGGAAGATCTGGAGGAGATCGTCGAGTTCCTGCGCGATCCGCAGAAATTCCAGCGGCTCGGCGGCAAGATTCCC
>NZ_RZTT01000721.1 GCF_003996995.1 Mesorhizobium sp. M7A.T.Ca.US.000.02.2.1
GGGCCAGAAGGCGCGCTCCGGCGTCGCCATCAACGGCTTCGAGGGCGGCCAGATGCCGCTCTACCGGCGCCTGCCGAAGCGTGGCTTCAACAACATCTTCGCCAAGAGCTTCACCGTTGTGTCGCTGGCCCGCATCCAGGTGGCCATCGACGCCAAGAAGCTCGACGCCAAGGCGACCGTGACGGCTGAATCGCTGGTTGCCGCCGGCGTCATCCGCCGCGTCAAGGACGGCGTGCGCATCCTCTCGGACGGCGAGATCAAGGCGAAGCTCGCCTTTGACGTCGCCGGCGCCTCCAAGGCCGCGATCGAAAAGATCGAAAAGGCCGGCGGTTCGGTCAAGCTGCCGCAGGAAAAGGCAGCTGCCGAGTAACGGCAATTTGAAGCGCGATCGGCAAGAGTGGGATCCGTTTTTGCTCACGATTGCGCTTTGATCTGCTCGACGAGGCGGCCGCGTCAACGCGGCCGCTTGCATGTTTAGAGCCCGGAGCTTATCTCGTGAGCTTCGGTGAAACGCGCCGCCTGACCTCAGGGCCATCAAGCGTTACCAAGCGGAGAATCAGGCATGGCTTCGGCTGCTGAACAATTAGCTTCGAATCTGAATTTCTCGGCCTTCGCCAAGGCGGAGGATTTAAAGAAGCGCATCTGGTTCACGATCGGCGCGCTGCTCGTCTATCGCCTCGGCACCTACATCCCGCTTCCCGGTATCAATCCCGACGCCTTCGCCCAGGCCTTCTCTTCGCAGAGCAAGGGCGTGCTTGGCATGTTCAACATGTTCGCCGGCGGCGCCGTGCAGCGCATGGCGATCTTTGCGCTCGGCATCATGCCTTACATCTCCGCCTCCATCATCATGCAGCTGATGACTTCGGTCATCCCGTCGCTGGAAGCGCTGAAGAAGGAAGGCGAACAGGGCCGCAAGGTCATCAACCAATACACGCGCTACGGCACGGTGCTGCTTGCGCTGGTTCAGGCCTATGGCATTTCTGTCGGTCTGGAAGGCGGCAACGGCATCGTCAGCGATCCCGGCATGTTCTTCCGCATCTCGACCGTCGTCACGCTGGTCGGCGGCACCATGTTCCTGATGTGGCTGGGCGAGCAGATTACCGCGCGCGGCATCGGCAACGGCATTTCGCTGATCATCTTCTCCGGCATCGTCGCCGGCCTGCCGCACGCCATCTCCGGCACGCTGGAGCTTGGTCGCACCGGCGCGCTGTCGACCGGCCTGATCCTGGCGATCATCGTGCTGGCCGTCGTCGTCATCGCGCTCATCGTGTTCTTCGAGCGCGCCCAGCGCCGCTTGCTGATCCAGTACCCGAAGCGCCAGGTCGGCAACCGCATGTTCCAGGGCGATACCTCGCATCTGCCGCTGAAGCTCAACACGTCGGGTGTCATTCCGCCGATCTTCGCGTCGTCGCTGCTGTTGCTGCCGGCCACCGTCGCGGGCTTCTCGCAGACGGCCAACATGCCGGCCTGGGCCAGCACCATCCTGGCCGCGCTCGGCCATGGCCAGCCGCTTTACATGGCATTCTATGCGGCGATGATCGCGTTCTTCGCCTTCTTCTACACTGCGATTGTCTTCAACCC
>NZ_RZTT01000722.1 GCF_003996995.1 Mesorhizobium sp. M7A.T.Ca.US.000.02.2.1
GTTCGGCGCGATGATCGTCGGCGTCGTCTCCATGGGCCTCAACATGCTGGGGGCCGATCCGCAATGGAAGGTTCTGCTCACCGGTGTGCTGATCATCGGCGCCGTGGCAGTCGACCAATGGATCAGAAAGGTTTCGGCATGACCATGACCCAAGAACCCATTCTCACCGCGCGTGGCCTGGTCAAGCGCTACGGCCGCGTCACCGCCCTCGACAACGCCGACTTCGACCTCTACCCCGGCGAAATCCTTGCTGTCATCGGTGACAATGGCGCCGGCAAATCGTCGCTCATCAAGGCGATTTCCGGCGCTGCCGCGCCCGATGAAGGCGAGATCCAGCTCGAAGGAAAACCCGTCTCCTTCAAATCGCCGATGGAGGCCCGCGAAGCCGGTATCGAGACCGTCTACCAAAACCTGGCGCTGTCGCCGGCGCTGTCGATCGCCGACAACATGTTCCTTGGCCGCGAAATCCGTAAACCGGGTTTTCTGGGCGATTGGCTTCGCATGCTCGATCGCCCGGCGATGGAAAAGCGCGCCCGCGACAAGCTTACCGAACTTGGCCTGATGACCATCCAGAACATCAGCCAGGCTGTGGAGACGCTCTCGGGCGGCCAAAGGCAGGGCGTTGCCGTGGCGCGTGCGGCCGCCTTTGGCAGTCGTGTGGTGATCATGGACGAGCCGACGGCCGCCCTTGGCGTCAAGGAAAGCCGCCGCGTGCTCGAGTTGATCCTCGACGTCAAGAAGCGCGGCCTCCCGATCGTGCTGATCTCGCACAACATGCCGCATGTCTTCGAAGTGGCCGATCGCATTCACATCCATCGGCTGGGCCGTCGCCTCGCCGTCATCGACCCCAAGCAATATACGATGTCCGACGCCGTCGCCTTCATGACCGGAGCCAAGGCCCCGCCGGAGGCGGCGCTGGCGGCTTGATACATGTCGCCCAAGTGGCTGGCGCATGGCGACAACGGCAAGCACGGAACAGGGATTTGAAGCGCGGCGCGCGGGCCGTCTTGGCGCGTCACAGTTCAGAATTGCCAAATTGCCGCAGGGGGCAAGCCGGAGCGAACCTGTTTAAATCGATTGAATATATGGCGGTATCAGCTAGCATGGGCTGGGAGGAGCGATGAAAGCCGGTATGATCATGGCAACCGCACGAGAGGCATCATGACGAGCGCGATGACATCCGAACCCCTTCCGCCACTGCTCGAAAATCCTGACCCAAAGACACTCGCACGTGAAGTCTTGGTTGCCCTCAAATACAGGGTCGGCAAGGACACCACCGTTGCGACCCAGTACGACTGGCTGACCGCCTCGATCAAGGTCGTGCGCGACCGGATCGTCGATCACTGGATGCAGGCGACGAGAGAGGCTTACGACCAGAAGGAAAAGCGCGTCTATTATCTGTCGCTGGAATTCCTCATCGGCCGCCTGATGCGCGATGCTTTCTCCAATCTGGGCCTGATGGACAACATGCGCGAGGCGCTGTCGTCGTTGGGTGTCGACCTCGACTTGATTGCAGCACTCGAGCCCGATGCGGCGCTCGGCAATGGCGGCCTCGGCCGGCTCGCGGCCTGCTTC
>NZ_RZTT01000723.1 GCF_003996995.1 Mesorhizobium sp. M7A.T.Ca.US.000.02.2.1
GACCGCTTTGACCTCGACCATTATCGTAGGCTGTTCGCGCCGGCTGCAGAGCGGCGGGTGCCGTGTTTCTGCACCAATCCCGACATCATCATGCTGACGGCCGTTGGCCCTCGCTTCGGCGCCGGCCGTCTTGCCGATCTCTACGAAAGCCTGGGCGGCAGCGTTACCCGCATCGGCAAGCCCGACACGGCGATTTTCGACGCCGCGCTGGCGCTGGCCGGCAAGCCGGACCGTGGCGCCGTGGTCTGCGTCGGCGACAGCGTCGAGCATGACATATCGGGAGGAAACAGCGCCGGTATCGCCACGGCGCTGGTGCTGAGCGGAATACTGGCGGACACACCGGATCTCGCCGCTGTTTTCGACGAACAGCAGGCCTGGCCGGACTACATCATGGACAGCTTCAGCTTCCGCTGACCGCTTCCAGCATGCGCCGCGCGCTCTCCTCGTCGGTGATCAGGATGGTTGGGGCGATGAGGGTCATGGCGCCGAGCAGCGCTTCGGTTTTCTCCTCGCCACCGGAGGTGAGGATACGGATCGGCGCCTTGCGCAGACGGTCGACATCCACCGACATCACGTGGCTGTTGACCGGATGGTCGACCAGATCGCCGTTGCGGTCGAAGAAATGGAACAGGAGGTCACCCACGGCGCCTCGCGCAAGCAGGGCCTCCCGATCCGCCTCCTTGAGAAAGCCGCCGCGAGAGAAGGTGGTGGCCGAGGCAATCCCGCCGACGCTCAGCAGAACGGCATCGAGCACGTCGGCCATTTCGAAAATCTCCTGCAGGCCGCAGCGCTCGATCAGTGCGATCTTGGTCTCGACGCTGTCGACGACGGCTGGTGTCGGCATTAGATAGCCGTCGCCCTGAAATATCTGAGCGAAGCGCCAGGCGAACTCGGCTGGGTTGACCCGGCGCACGACGCCGACGCCGCCAAGCAGCGAAATCACCTTGAAGTCGGTGAGCGACTTGGCGCTGATGAAGGGCAGGCTCGAGAACAGCGTCTGCCCCCAGCCGACGCCGACCCGCATGCCGGACTTCATCGTGTCCGACAGGAAACTGCCGGTTTTGGCGCTGATCGCCGGTATGGGATCGGCATCGGGTGCCGAAAGCGGCGCCACCAGCGCCTGCTGCAGCCCGAACGTCTTCTCCAGCGCGCGCTCAAGCCGCACGATTTCCGACAATTCGCTCTCGATGGTGATCTTCACTTCGTTGCGCGCCCGGGCATCCGCCAGCATGCGCACGATGGTGACGCGACCGACGCCGAGCACGTCGGCGATCTCGTTCTGCGTCATCTGTTCGACGAAATACATCCAGGCGGCGCGAATCCTGAGGCGATCCGTCCGGCTTTCGCTGGCGACCTGCTCGGTTGCCTCGCCTCGACCGTCTTCGCTTTCGCCCTGCCGTCGTCTGCCCAAGTCTGTCTCTCCCCTGCGGCGACGGACGAGCGCTCTGCCGCCGATTCTGCATGCTGGTCTAGTATCGCCTATTGATCTACCAATCGATAGGAACAATGTAGAGAGTGGCGGCTGCCCCGCCTGGCGGCTATCCGCAGCAAATTTTAAGGCGATCCGC
>NZ_RZTT01000724.1 GCF_003996995.1 Mesorhizobium sp. M7A.T.Ca.US.000.02.2.1
GGCGGGGTGAGCTGGTTTTCTCCCTCCTTGGGGGAGATGGCCGGCAGGCCGGAGGGGGTCGCCTCGCGTGGAGCGCCAGCCTCTTCCGGCGGCGATAAGAGGTCACGCCCGGTCGAACCGACCCCCTCTGTCGCCTTCGGCGACATCTCCCCCTCGAGGGGGGAGATCACCTTCAACCGATTTGCATACTTGCCGCCCGCAATCTCCGCTTGAAGCCGTTTGTGCAACGCGATACGCCGTTGCCGACTTCGACAAGGAGAGACCCGTGACCGCTGCAAATACCAGAACCGAAACCGACACGTTCGGTCCCATCGAAGTTGCCGCCGACCGGTACTGGGGCGCGCAGGCGCAGCGTTCGCTCGGCAATTTCAAGATCGGCTGGGAGAAGCAGCCGGCGTCGATCGTGCGCGCGCTGGGCATCGTCAAGCGGGCGGCGGCCGAGGCCAATATGGAGCTCAAACGCCTTGATCCTTCGATCGGCAAGACCATTGTCGAGGCGGCGCAAGAGGTCATCGACGGCAAGCTCGACGACCATTTCCCGCTGGTGGTCTGGCAGACCGGCTCGGGCACACAGTCCAACATGAACGCCAATGAGGTGATCTCCAACCGGGCGATCGAGATGCTGGGCGGCGTCATGGGCTCCAAGAAGCCGGTGCATCCCAACGATCACGTCAATATGAGCCAGTCGTCGAACGACACCTATCCGACGGCCATGCACATCGCCTGCGCCGAACGCATCGTGCACGATCTGCTGCCGGCGCTGAAGCACCTGCACAAGGCGCTCGCCGCCAAGAGCAGAGAGTTCAATCACATCATCAAGATCGGCCGCACGCACACGCAGGATGCCACCCCGCTAACGCTTGGCCAGGAGTTTTCGGGCTATGCGGCGCAGGTCGCCTCGTCGATCAAGCGCATCGAGCTGACATTGCCCGGCCTGCAGGAACTGGCGCAGGGCGGCACCGCCGTCGGCACCGGCCTCAACGCGCCGGTCGGCTTCGCCGAAAGGGTGGCGGATCGTATCGCCAGCATTACGGGCATCGCCTTCGTCACCGCGCCGAACAAATTCGAGGCGCTGGCAGCTCATGATTCCATGGTGTTCTCGCACGGCGCCATCAACGCGGCGGCCGCCGCGCTGTTCAAGATCGCCAACGACATCCGCTTCCTCGGCTCCGGCCCGCGTTCGGGCCTCGGCGAACTGTCGCTGCCGGAAAACGAGCCGGGCTCGTCGATCATGCCGGGCAAGGTCAATCCGACCCAGTGCGAGGCGATGACGCAGGTCTGCGTGCAGGTGTTCGGCAACAATGCGGCGCTCACCTTCGCCGGCAGCCAGGGCCATTTCGAGCTCAACGTCTACAACCCGCTGATGGCCTACAACTTCCTGCAGTCGGTGCAGCTGCTCTCCGACGCCTCGGTTTCCTTCACCGACAATTGCGTCGTCGGCATCGAGGCGCGCGAAGACAACATCAAGGCGGCACTCGACCGATCGCTGATGCTGGTGACGGCACTGGCGCCGACCATCGGCTACGACAATGCCGCCAAGATCGCCAAGAC
>NZ_RZTT01000725.1 GCF_003996995.1 Mesorhizobium sp. M7A.T.Ca.US.000.02.2.1
CCGGCCAATCGTGGCCCAATATTCGAGCTGTCCGCTGATCGAACGGTTCATGATTGCGCCCTCCGACCGGGCGTCCTCCACCAGCTGGGAGGATAGTTTGACAGAGGCGAGACGTGCACCCATTGTCGTGGTCCTTTCTGTTGTAGGTAGCAAAATGCTACCCGATCCGGGCAAGATTTGCAAGGTCGGTGTCATTTTGCTACCTGCTGCAGGGGAGGGGAGGGCGATGCTCCCGCGCGACTACATGTCGAAGCCGACGCCCATCCCCACCGACACTTCGCCACCGCTGAATGAGCCGCCAACGCTGAACGATCCACGGCCGAAACTCTTCCCATAGCCGGCGGAAAATGCCGCCTCACCATCCGCAAACCCCATGCCGAACGCCAACCGGCCGCGCTCGCTACGCCCGCCTGCCGCGTTGATGCCCATTTGCACCATGGCCGCCGTCATCGCCGACTGTCGAGAGATGCGCTTGTTGGTCTGCTGGAAACCGCGCTCCACCCGATTGCCCAATTCCTGCAGCCCATGCGAAACGTCATTGACGCGCTTGTCTGTATAGCTGTTCGCGGCCTGCAGTGTTTCGGTGGTCTTTGTGTCGGTGTACGCCTTACTGTCGCTTTCGGCCTTCTTCACCTGGCGCACATTCGCCGCGTCGGTGTCGGCCTTTCCATCGGCCACGTTCGACACGCGCGTGCCGCTCTTGCCTTCCAGGGTCACCGCGTCGCGGCTTTCATCATCGTAGGTCACGCCTCGCGTGCTGGTTGGGCGTTCCTCCACGTCGGTCACCCGGTCCTCGATCCCGGCAAGCCGGCCATCGACGGCCGCAAATGCGTCGCCCACGGTCGTGAATGTCTGGCCGCCAATGACAAAGGTCGGAGCCACGTAAGAGCCGTTTGCCCACCGGCCGCCGGCGCCGAAAATCGACGCCACGGCATCGAGCTGGCCGAAGTTGGTCGCATCGGTCCTGCTGGTGCCGGCCGCTACGCCCGTGATCCGGGTTGCTTGGCCACCTCGCGTCGCGTTGTAGGCCTGGCCGTCGTACATCAAGGCGTCATTGGCGACTGCCCCAAGATCAGCCGCTACAGCGTCCAGCTGGCCTCTATTGACGGCATCCGTCGCGGCCACACCTGCAGCGACATTGGACATGCGGACAGTGCGGGAGCCGTCGCCCAGGGAAATGGCGGTCCTGGTGTTGTCGGTGTATTTCACAGCGACCTGATCGAGGGCCTGCAGGTCATTGCGAACTGTGTTGAGCTGACCGCGATTTACCGCGTCGGAATCCTCCACGCCATCGGCTACACCAGTAACACGGGTAGCCTGACCGTCGCGACGAGCGTTGTATGCCTGACCGTCGAACAGCAGGGCATCCCGGCCGACGTTAGCCACGTCGCCGGCGACAGCATCGAGCTGGCGCTTGTTGACGGCATCAGTGGCGTCCTGGCCATCGGCCAGATCGACCACGCGGGAGCCCTTGGCGGCGATCGCACCGTCCGGGCCGGTGAACTGCACCGCACGGGCATCGAGGGCGGCCAGATCAGTCCCCACC
>NZ_RZTT01000726.1 GCF_003996995.1 Mesorhizobium sp. M7A.T.Ca.US.000.02.2.1
AGCTTGGTGACGACGAGCGGCGCGCTCTGCGTGTTGAATTCATCGAAATGAGCGGTGCGGCAGTGGTCCTCGAATGCGGCTTCGCTGTCGTAAATCTCATAGAGCAGGACCCGGTCCGGTTCGCCCCGCGCCTCCGTCACGTCGAAGCGGCGACAGCCGGCCTCGTTGCGCACCGACGCGGTCGCGTTGGCGTCGACAAGTTGTCGGAACCTGTCGCGGGCACCGGGCGCCAGGCGAAAATCGACCCAGACGACAAACCCGGTCATCACTTGGGCCTCGCAAGTTGCAGGTACCGCTTGGCCACATAGTCGAGATGGCTGCGCATGGCCGCCTCTGATGCGTCTGGATCGCGCGCGGCGACGGCCTCGAAGATTTCGCGATGCGCCTGGTACGCCTTGCGGTCTTCACCCTTGGCCAACGTCGTGCGCCGCTGTTCGAGCAGCCATTCAGCCAATGCTGCGTGAATAGCCGTAAAGATCCGATTGCGGGTGATTACCGCCAGCACGTAGTGAAAGTCCACGTCCGTGCGCTCGAAGCGCGCGAGATCGCCGATCGACTGCCGGTTCAGTTCGAGCGCCTCCTTGAGGTTCTCGATGTCTTCGGGGGTGGCATGCACAGCGGCGTTGCGGGCAAGGCCGATCTCGAAAAACAAACGTGCGCTCTGGAAGTCGTGAATCCCGCCCGGAGCCGAAATCATGTGCCGCGCCGGCCCTGAAAGGGCATCGATCACGAATTGAGGAGTGGGTCGAGTGACGCGGGCACGCTCGCCCGATTTTACTTCGACAAGGCCCATTTTGCTCAGGTGCAGCAGTGCCTCACGGATGGAAGGCCTCCCTACCCCGAACTGTCGCATGAGTTCCCGTTCAGAAGGGAGGCGGTCGGCTTCGGCCAGCTCTCCCTTACGGATCATCCGCTCGAGGTGCTCCGCAACCTCGTCCGAAAGCTTCCGCTGTTTGATCTGTACCCCGATCATCTGGCATACCTGTTATACCAGTCAGATACGCTATGGCCCCAGAGCGCCTCTGTCAACGAGGCTTCTGCGCGGCGAACGGCACGCGTTTCGAAATCGAGTGCTACGACATCGGCCATCTCTACACTCGCCATCCGTCGAGCGGGCCTGGTCAACGCATCGTTCTCCGTACAGAGCCTCTTCGGCACACAGTGGCATCGGCACTCATCCCGAGGACGTGGCGCATATGAAGCGCACCGCCGACCCGCGGTTCGAACAGGATCGCCATTGGTTGGTGCTGGGCGCCGGTCGCAGCCGCTGCGATGGCCACCCCAGGCGATCGCAGCGGGCTGCGATGTGCGCGTTGGACTGGAGGACTGGCTGTGGATCGGCAAGGGCCAATTGGCGAAATCCACCGCCGAGTGGGTGATCTTGAGGCTGAAGGGCAGCGACAAGACCGCATCAGGTTTCGAGAAAGCCTATGGCACGGTCCGAGTTATTCATGGCGTGTCGGTCGACATTGGATCAGGTGAATTCGTCATCCTGGTCGGCCCGTCGACGTTGCGCCGAAGTCGCGCGACCTCGTGTTCCCGAAC
>NZ_RZTT01000727.1 GCF_003996995.1 Mesorhizobium sp. M7A.T.Ca.US.000.02.2.1
ACCATGATGAAGCCGCCGCCGACGCCCATGATCGACGACAGGAAGCCGATGCCGGCGCCAAGGCCAAGGACGGGGATGACGCTGACGAACAGTTTTGAGGCCCTGAACCGCATCTTCAGCGGCAAGCGGTGGATCCAGTTGTGCTGGCCGGATTTCTTCAGCACCGGTGCCGCACCGCTGCGCGTGGCGCGCAGCGCATTGACGCTTTCGACCAGCATCAGCCCGCCGACGGTGCCGAGCAGCACGACGTAGAGCAGCGAGATGAACAGGTCGAGCTGGCCGAGGCGGCGCAGGAAGGCGAAGACGAAGATGCCGCCGGTGGAACGGACAATGCCGCCGGCCAGCAACACCCCGCCGAGCTTGAAGTCGAGCGTCCCTCGCTTCATGTGCGAAAGGACGCCGGAGACGGAGGAGGCGATGACCTGGTTGGCGCCCGTGGCGACCGCGATCGCCGGGGGTATGTTGTAGAAGATCAGCAGCGGCGTGATGAGGAAGCCGCCGCCGACGCCGAACATGCCCGACAGGAAACCCACCGCCGCGCCCATGGCCAGCAGGACGAAGATATTGACGGAAATTTCCGCGATCGGGAGATAGATGCCCACCCGTCAGTCTCGATCAGTTCTGCCTGTCGGCGAATGCAACCGTTGCGGGCATCTTGACCCGACAAGCCAATTCGTTCTTGCCCCGGAGGTGCTGCGAAGTCAAACCGCGCTACGCCGCCGAAACAAAAAACATCTCAATCAGTTAACAGGCGAATGTGTGGCAAGGGCGTCGTGGAAACGACGCCTCTGCCGTTATTTGCGCGCCAGCAGTGCCTTGACCAGTTTTTCATCGACTTCGCCGGTCGCCGGCATCTTGTTGTCGGTCTGGAAAGCCATGATCGCGGTCTTCGTCTTCTGGCCCATCTTGCCGTCGGCGCCGCCGGCGTCATAGCCGTTCTTGTTGAGAATGCGCTGGATGTTCTGGACGGCCTTCTTCATGTCGATGCTGGCTGTCGTCTGCGGCGCGCCGTCCTGCCAGGACTCGGGAATGTCGGCCGAATTGGCCGCTGCATCCAGCGGCTTGGCCTTCCACAGCTCAGTCGCGGCGCGGGCGCGTTCGAGCTGCTCGGGCCGCAGCGCATTGGCGATCTCGTCACGCTTGGCAGCGGCATCCTTGTCGCCGGTCTTGGCGACGAGCGCGAACCATTTGTAGGATTCCTCGAGGTTCTGCTTCATGCCGACGCCCTTGGCGGCGAGGATGCCGAGATTGAACTGGCTGTCCTTGACGCCGACATCGGCCGCTGCCTGGAACCAGTGCGCGGCCGATTCATTGTCGGTCACGCCGTCTGCCGCCATGGCGAACAGGACGGCCAGATTGTGCATGCCGCTGGCGTTGCCCTGTGCTGCGGAAAGCTGGTACCAGGTCTTCGCCTTCTTGATGTCGCGCGCGACGCCAAGGCGCTGTTCGAAATCGGCTCGCGCTATGCTGAGTCACGCGGCGGCAAGGAAGACATGGCGGCAGCCGCCAAATGGTACGAGAAATCGGCGGAACTC
>NZ_RZTT01000728.1 GCF_003996995.1 Mesorhizobium sp. M7A.T.Ca.US.000.02.2.1
TCCAGATATCCGGGCGTATGCACCGCCGCTACCGGACCGAGCCCATGATTGCGAGGCCGCTCGATCGTGCAACCCGCAGATAATGCGCCGGCTAACAATCTCTCGACGCGCTCCGGCTGTTCCGGATTGGGCTGCGGCGCACCGCTTGACAGGAAGGCCTTGGGGTCGTGACGCTTTTGTTCCTCGGCATAGAAGGCTTTCATTTGTGATCCCCGTTTTCCGGCGCGTCGGCGAAGGCAAAGAAGGCCTCGCCGATGATTTTTTGGGTCTGCTCATAGCTCGACCAGGCGATGCCCAGCCTTTCGTAGAAAGTCTTGGCGCCTTCATTGTCGGTGTCGACGGAAAGTCGGAGATAGACGCCGCCTTCGTTCCGGCACCGCGCCGCAACATGCCGCAACAGCCGCTCGCCGATCTTGCGGCCGCGAAACCGGTCCTCGACATAGAGGTCCTGCACATAGACGCCAGGCCGCCCCATCCAGGTCGAAAAGATCGGAAAATGCAGGCAAAGCCCGGCAAATTCCCCGCCGACTTCGGCGATCAGGGTCGAAAAGGCGGGCTTTTCGCCAAAGCCGTACGTTCTGAGATCGTCCGGCGTCGAGATGATCTCCTCGGGCGCGCCGATATGCGTGCCGAGCTTCAGGATCGCCGCGTGGATGGTTTCGACGTCGTCGATCCGGCCGGGGCGTAAGAGGACGTCATTGGATGTTGGATTGATCACGGTCGTCTCTCAAAACGCCACCCGGTCGCCGCCCTTGAGCGCCAGCATGTCGCGCGCTTCGGTTGGCGTTGCAACCTCCAGAGACAGCCCGTCGAGAATGCCACGGATGCGGCGCACCTGGTCGGCATTGGATTTCGCCAACTGGCGGCCATCATAGAGACTGTCTTCCAGCCCGACCCGGACATTGCCGCCCATCGCCGCGGCGATCGAAATCAGCGGCATCTGCTGGCGGCCGGCGGCCAGCACCGAGAACTGGTAGCTGTCGCCGAACAATTTGTCGGCGATCCGCTTCATATGGACGAGGTTCTCCGGGTCGGCGCCGATGCCACCAAGAATGCCCAGCACGAACTGAATGAACAGCGGCCCCGACACCAGCCCGCGGTCGCGGAAATGCGCCAGCGAATAGAGATGGCCGACATCGTAGCATTCGAATTCGAAGCGCGTGCCGCAGCCCTTGCCCAGCCGCTCCAGCACGCCCTCCATGTCGGCGAAGGTGTTCTTGAAGATGGTGTCGCGCGTCGCTTCGAGCAGCTTGGGTTCCCACTCGTGCTGCCATTCCCTTGGCTTGTCGAGCATCGGGAACAGCGCGAAATTCATCGAACCCATGTTGAGCGAGCACATTTCGGGTTCAGCCCGCAAAGGGGCTGCCAGCCGCTGATCGAGCGTCATCAGCGACGAGCCGCCGGTAGTGATGTTGATCACCGCATCGGTCGCCTGTTTGATGCGCGGCAGGAACTGCATGTAGACGTCCGGATCGGCGGTCGGGCGGCCATCCCTCGGGTCGCGGGCGGGCAGATGCAGGATTGACGCG
>NZ_RZTT01000729.1 GCF_003996995.1 Mesorhizobium sp. M7A.T.Ca.US.000.02.2.1
AGCAAGCGTGAACAGAAAGACCAGCAGCCCCAGCTTGATAAGCAGCAGCCTTCCATAGGCGGTCTCGACCAAAGCCGCGGGTGTCTGCACCTGGATGACGGCAAGCACGATGCCGGCAGCGGCAAGCACGGCCACCACGGGCAGGATCGCCCAAGAAAACCGCCGCAGGAATGGCGTGGCCCCCGCCGATTGCCCCTTCAGCGCTAGCCCGAGTGGGATCAATGCGCCGGCCCACAACGCGATGCCGACGCCGTGCAGGAACACCATCGGCCGCGTCAGCCATTGCGGCTCGGCGGCACTGGCATGGCCGCTGGCGGCAAGGGCAACCCCCACCCCGGCCAGGCCGGCCAGCGCCAATGGTTTGGCGGTGGCGCGGGGACCGGCCAGCGACAGCAGGCCAAGGCCCAGCGCGATCAGCGCGACCAGCACTGTCCAGCCGAAACTGGTGTCGAGCCCGGTCCGCCAGACGACCGATTGTGCCAGATGGGAGAGCGGCGCCCCCAATGCGTCCAGACCTTGCAAGCCGAGCGACAGGCACGACGCGACCAGCCCGCTCAGGATTGCAGCTGCAACGAAGCGCTGCCCGGCACGGCCACTTCCGGCCAACCAGGCAAGCGCGAAGGCGCCGCCAACGCCGAGGAAAAGGCCGACGTAGAGAAAGATTTTGCCCGTCCAGATAGCCGACCGCAACGGCCAGTCGACGGCTTCGGATACGGCGGGCGGCTCGCTGGGCGCGCCGATGGAAAACAGCAGCGATCCGCCGACGGGATGACCGTCTGCGGAGATGACGCGCCAGCTCAAGACATGCGTGCCGGACTTGAGCGGCTGCGGATTGTCGATCTCGACGGTCTGGTCGCTGAGACGAAAGGCGGTCAGTGGAACCGGCGTGCCGTCGGGCCGCACCAGGGTCAGCACCAGCGGCGAGACCGGTTCGCTGAAAGTCAGCGAGAACTGCGCCGGACCCTGTGCCAGCACCGCGCCGTCGGCCGGGTCGGCCTTGATCAGCGCGGCATGGGCAAAGGCCTGATCTGGCAGGGCAAGGCCGGCAAGAAACACGATCACGGCCGACAGGCCGACGGCAAGCCGCCCGGCGCGTTTGCAGGCCATGGAAACCGTTTGCAGGAGGGAGGTCGTGCTCATGTCACCGCCACGAAAAAGAGCGGCGCGCTCGAATGAGTGCGCCGCTTGGGAGATCATTTCTTCGGCAGCAGCTTGATGCCGGGTGCCGGGCTTTCCAGCGCGTCTTCATCCTGCCCTGCCGCTGGAATCTCGATCCAGCGATCGGCGGCGCCATCGCATTCCTGGACCACCGGGAAGTATAGTTTTTGGCCCGCCGGGAGATCCGCCGTCAGCGTCGCGCGGAAGACGAACTCGTCATAGAATTCATCGGGCAGGCTGCCGCCGCTCCAGTCGACCTCCTTGACCCCGTCGGCAACCGCCTGACCGTAGAGCTGGTAGGATTTGTCGTACTTGCCCTTCTTGGTCTGCAGCGTCCAGCCAGGCTTCGGCATCGGCTTCACCGCGATC
>NZ_RZTT01000072.1 GCF_003996995.1 Mesorhizobium sp. M7A.T.Ca.US.000.02.2.1
AAAAACACAGTGCCTGATCATGTCTTACCCCTCAGTGGCTAAGCAGCCCGGTTTCCGGAAAACACCGCCGGCGGCAGCGGCTCGCGGCCAAGGACCAGGTCGGCGCCCTTTTCACCGACCATGATGGTCGGTGCATTGGTGTTGGATGAAGGCACGCGCGGCATCACCGAGGCGTCGCAGACGCGCAGGCCCTCGATGCCGCGCAGCCGCAGATCCGGCGTCACGACAGCCATATCGTCATGGCCCATGCGGCAGGTGCCGACCGGATGGTGGTCGGTCTTGGAACTGCGGCAGGCATAGTCGAACAGCTCGTCGTCGCTGGCGAGTGACGGGCCGGGCAGCACCTCGCGCAGCACGTAAGGGGCAAGCGCCTTCTGCCGCATGATCTCGCGGGCCAGCCGCAGCCCCTTGATCGACATGGCGCGGTCATAGGGATCGGACCAGTAGTTCGGATCAATCAGCGGGTGGTCGGCCGGGTCGGCGCTCTTCAGCCGCACCGTGCCGCGCGAACGCGGCCGCAGGAAAGCCGAGTTCAAGGTGACGCCTGGGTTTTTCAGCTTCTCGACGCCGGCTTCGATGCCGGAACCCAAGCCGAGATGGAACTGGATGTCGGGCGAGGCGGCGGTTGGGTCGGCGTACCAGAAGCCGCCGGTCTCGAACAGGCTGGAGGCCACCGGCCCCTTCTTCAGCAGCAGATATTGCAGGCCGGCCCAGGCCGTGCGGTGCAGCTTGGCGTAGTTGTCATAGGTGTGATCGCCGGTGCATTCGGCGATCACGAACAGATCGAGATGGTCCTGCATGTTGGAGCCGACGCCGGGCAGGTCATGCACCGGCGTGACGCCGACCGACTTCAGATGGTCCGCGGGGCCGATGCCCGACTGCATCAGGAGTTTCGGCGAGCCGATGGCGCCGGACGAGACGATCACCTCGCGTTCGGCGCGCAGGACTTTCTTCTCGCCGCCTGGTCTGTCGACCACTTCGACGCCTATGGCGCGGCCCTTCTCGACGACGATGCGCGTCACCAGCACGTCGGCTCGGACGGTCAGGTTCTTGCGGGCGCGGATAGGCTTCAAATAGGCGACTGAAGCGGACGAGCGCCGGGCATCCTTCTGTGTCAGCTGGTAGTAGCCGACGCCTTCTTGGGCAGCGCCGTTGAAGTCCGGGTTGAAGGGGATGCCCATCTCCTGGCCGGCACGGAAGTAGGCCTCGCAGATAGGCAGCGGCGCGATCGGGTTGGACACGCCGAGCGGCCCCTGGTCGCCGTGAAAATCGTTGGCGTAGCGCTGGTTGTTCTCAGCGCGTTTGAAATAGGGCAACACATTGCGATAGCCCCAGCCGGCGAGGCCCTCTTCCTTCTCCCAGGCGTCGTAATCGCGGGCGTTGCCGCGTGTATAGATCTGGGCGTTGATGGACGAGCCGCCGCCGACAACCTTGGCCTGCGTGTACCAGAAGACGCGATCCTTCATGTGCTTCTGCGGCACGGTCGACCAGCCCCAGGAGGCGATGCCTTTGGTCATCTTGGCGAAGCCTGCCGGCATGTGGATGTAGGGATGCCAGTCCTTACCGCCGGCTTCCAGCAGCAGGACCGAATTTGCCGGATTCTCGCTCAGCCGGTTGGCCAGAACGCAGCCGGCCGGACCGGCGCCCACGATGATGTAGTCGGTCATGACACTGTCCACTTACAGCCGCGGCACGGAGAGCGCGCCGTCGACATTGATGATCGAGCCGGTCGAAAAGCCGAGCTTGCCGTCGGCGAGCGTCGCCACCACCGCGCCGATGTCGGAAGCCTCGCCCCAGCGTTTGGCTGGCACCAGACCGCCGTCGATGAGGGCGTCATATTTGGCGGTCACGCCTGATGTCATATCGGTGCGGATGATGCCTGGCCGGACCTCGAACACGCCGATATTTTCGGGCGCAAGCCGCAGTGCCAGGTTCTTCACCCACATTGAAAGGCCGGCTTTCGAGATGCAGTAGTCCGGCCGCTCCGGCGATGCCATTTCGGCGCTGACCGAGGTGATGGTGATGATCGACCTCTGGTGATCGCCTGGCGCAGCCAGCATCGCCTTGGCGACGGCCTGGCTGAGGAACACGGTGCCGCGCAGATTGATGCCGAGCGTGCGGTCGAAATTCTCCGGCTCGAGGTCCAAGAGGTCACCGCGCACCACGGCGCCGACGCCGGCATTGTTGACCAGGCAGTCGATGCGGCCGAAGGTGCGCATCGCGGCATCGACAAGTGCGGTGTGGCTGGCGAGATCGGCGATGTCGCACTGGATGTTGGCAAATTTCGCGCCACGCTTGGTGATGTCGGCGGCAAGTCCGTCAGCGGCTGTTTCGGCAAGGTCGGCGACCAGAATATCGTAGCCGCCATCCGCCAGCGCCTGGGCACAGGCAAGGCCAATGCCCCGCGCGCCGCCTGTGACGATGGCCGCAGGGCGGGTCATGCCGTAAGCTCCACCTTGCGAATATGATCGGCGACACGAAGCGCCTGGGCTGCAATCGATAGCGCCGGATTGACCGCGGCCGAGTTCGGCAGGAAGCCACCGTCGACGACGAACAGGTTCCGGTGGTCGAAGGAGCGGCAGTAAGGGTCGAGCGCCGCGGTCGCCGGATCGTCGCCCATCTTGACCGTGCCGCATTGGTGCGACGGCGTGCGTTTGTCGAAGGGGCGCGATAGCACTAGGGGATAACCGCAGGCGCGGAAGTTCTCGCGCATCACCTTGGTCAGCCCGTCGAGCGACCGCATGTTGGAGCGCCGCCATTGCATGACGATGTCCTTGCCGTCGACCATGATGCGGCTTTCCGGATCGGGCAGATCCTCGCACATCAGGTACCAGTCGACGGCGTGGCCGGCCATGAAATCGAGCGCGAATCCCGGCGTGTATTTGACATTGGCCCGCAGCATGTTGCCGTCGATCTTTCCCAGAAGCTGGACATTGCCGAGCGGCTTGCCGCCCTTGCCGTCGGACAGGTAATAGTCGTTCAGCATCAAGGTCTTCTGGTAGACGGCATCGTTGCGACGGCGCGGGTCGATCGCCAGCATGGCGCTGGAATTGTGGTTCATGAAATTGCGGCCGACCTGGTCGGAGCGGTTGGCTAGGCCTTTGCCATCCGATGTGGGCGAGCGCAGCAGGATGACGGCGGAGTTGACCGCGCCGGCCGAGAGGATGACCAGCTTCGGCGATACTTTCTTCAGCTCGCCATTCTGCCGGTAGTGAATGGCTGATATCGTCGTGCCGTCCGCCGAGGCTTCGAGATATTCGACGTGGGCGCCGGTTTCGAGCTTGATGTTCTGGTCGGTGAGGGCCGCCGTCAGCGGTCCCGTTTGTGCGTCGACCTTGCCTTGGCCGGTGTTCGGGAAAGCATCCCAGCCGGTCTTGCCGTCTTTCAGCCAGGTGTCGATGTCGACACCGAGCGGCAGCGAGGCCGGATGCAGGCCGAGGCTTTTCAGCTCGGCGCGGGCGCGGGCGATCGGTGCCTCGTCGGGCACCGGCTTGTAGGCGTAGGGGACCGAATGGAACGGCTCGGTCGGATCCTCGCCCAGTGCACCGCGCACGCGAAACAGCTGTTCGGCTTTCGAATACCAGGGCTCGAATTCGTCATAGGTGAACGGCCATGCCGGAGAGACTCCGCCGAAATGCTCCATGGCCGCAAAGTCCTCCTTGCGGTAGCGGATCAGCACCGCGCCGTAGAACTTCGAATTGCCGCCGACATAGTAATAATTGCCGGGGTTGAAGGCGGCGCCGCCGGCCTCACGCCACATCTCCTTCGGCCTGTAATGGCCGTCGACGAAGATCGAGCGCGTGTCGCGCGCGTGCGGCGTCGCCGGCAACGGCTCGCCGCGCTCCAGCATCAGGATCGAGGCGCCGCTGCCGGCAAGGCCGGAAGCGATCGTAGCGCCGCCGATGCCGGAGCCGATGATGACGATGTCCGGATTTGTCATGGCCTAAATCGCGTCCCGACGCGCTTTAGTTTTTTGTTTTGATGCATGTCGTTGCCCCAAAACCGGATCCAATTTTGGGCGACATACATTAGCGAATACGGGTCTCGGTCGCCGGGTCGAAGAACACCGCCTTGGTCAGGTTGAAGGCAAGCGGCGTGTTGGTGCCCGGCTGGATGTTGGCGTCGGCGCGCAGCCGCGCCACCACGCCCTTGCCGCCGAGATTGGTGACGGCGAAAGTGTCCGAGCCGGCCGGTTCGACGACCTCGATGTGACAGTCGGCGGTGGCGATGTGCGAAGCGTTGCGCTCGGCACCTTCCGGATCGGTCAGGGCTTCGGGGCGGACACCAAAGATGATCGGCTTGCCCTGGAATGCCGACAGGCCGGCCGGTGCATTGGCCATCGGCAGCGAGATCGGCTCTCGTGTTTCGCGCTGCAGCACGACGGACAGCGCGTTGCCTGACGTGCCGATCGTCGCCGGGATCAGGTTCATCGCCGGCGAGCCCATGAAATCGGCGACGAAGAGATTGCTCGGGTTGTTGTAAATTTCGGCCGGCGTACCGAACTGCTGCACCTCGCCATCGCGCATGACCGCGATCTTGGTGGCCAGCGTCATCGCCTCGATCTGGTCGTGTGTGACGTAGACGATGGTGGTGCCGGTGGTGGCATGCAGGCGCTTGATTTCGATGCGCATGTCGACACGCAGCTTGGCGTCGAGGTTGGACAAGGGCTCGTCGAACAGGAACAGTTTTGGGTCGCGCACCAGCTCCCGGCCCATGGCGACGCGCTGGCGCTGGCCGCCGGAAAGCTGGCTCGGCTTGCGCTGCAAGAGGTGGCCGATCTGCAGCACCTTGGCCACCTTGTCGATGGCCTTCTGGCGCTCCGCCGCCGGCACGCCGCGCATCTCCATGCCGAAGGAGATGTTTCCGGCCACCGTCATGTTGGGGTAGAGCGCGTAGCTCTGGAAAACCATGGCGATGTCGCGCTTGGAAGGATGCAGATCGTTGATGGTGCGGCCGTCGACCCGGATTTCGCCCGAGGTGATCGTCTCCAGGCCGGCGATGGTGTTGAGCAAGGTCGACTTGCCGCAGCCGGAAGGGCCGACCAGCACCAGGAAGCCGCCTTTCTCGAGCTCGACATCGATCCCCTTCAGGATCTCGACCTGGCCGAAGCGCTTCCTCAAACCATCAATTTCCAGAAAAGCCATCGGATTATCCTTTGACGGCGCCCGCCATCAGACCGCGCACGAAATAGCGGCCGGCGAGCACATAGACGAGAAGGGTGGGCAGTGCCGCGATCATCGCGGCGGCCATGTTGACGTTGTATTCGACGACGCCGGTCGACGTGTTGACGACGTTGTTGAGCGCCACCGTCATAGGCATCGCGTCGCCAGTGCCGGCGTAAGCCGAGGCGAACAGGAAGTCGTTCCAGATGTTGGTGAACTGATAGATGACGGTGACGACGAAGATCGGCATCGAGTTCGGCAGCATGATGCGGCGGAAGATCTGGAAGAAGGATGCGCCGTCGACCTGTGCCGCCTTGACCAGTTCGGTGGGGAACGCCTCGTAGTAGTTGCGGAAGAACAGCGTGGTGAAGCCGATGCCGTAGACGACGTGGACGAAAACCAGATTGACGGTCGGATTGCCAAGGCCAAAGCTGGTTCCCGTTGCATTCTGCAGCGTGACGCCGAAGCGGCCGAGGCTGCCGAGGATGGTCGCCATCGGCAGCAGCACCGACTGGAACGGGATGAAGCAGGCGAACAGCATCAGCCCGAACACCAGCGTTGCGCCGCGGAAACGCCATTTGGTCAGCACGTAGCCATTCAGCGCTCCGAGCATCGTCGAGATCAGCACGGCCGGGACCACCATCTTGATGGAGTTCCAGAAATAGCCCTTGATGCCGGCGCAGGTGAGGCCGACGCAGGTCTCGCCCCAGGCCTTCAGCCAGGGGTCGAAGGTCGGCGCCCTGGGCAGCGCCAGCATGTTGCCGTTCTGGATCTCGTCCATGGTCTTGAACGAGGTCACCAGCATGACGAACAGCGGCATCAGGTAGAACAGCGCAAACAGCGCCAGCAGCCCGTAGATGACGATGCGATTGATAACCTTGACGTTGACGCCGCCGGAGGCCTGGCGGGCGGGAATGGTGACGGCGCTCATCGCGGCTTCTCCCGCAGTTCCGAATAGAGATAGGGCACGATGATTGCGACGATGGTCATCAGCATGATCACCGCACTGGCCGAGCCGACGGCCATTTCGTTGCGCTTGAACGTGTACTCATACATGAAGTTGGAGGGCAGCCAGGCCGAGCCGCCGGGGCCGCCGCTGGTCAGGGCTACGACCAGATCGTAGGACTTGATGGCGAGATGCGCGAGCACGATGAAAGCCGACAGGAAGATCGGCCGCAGCAGCGGGATGACGATGCGGCGGTAGAGCTGGAAGGTGGTGGCGCCGTCGATCTGCGCCGCCTTCATGATCTCGCCGTCGATGCCGCGCAGGCCGGCCAGGAACATCGCCATGATGAAGCCGGAGGCCTGCCAGACGCCGGCAATGACCACCGTGTAGATGACGAAATCCTTGTTCTTGATCCAGTCGAAATGGAAGCTCGTCCAGCCCCATTGATGCAAGGTCTGCTCGAGGCCGAGGCCGGGATCGAGGAACCATTTCCAGGCGACGCCGGTGACGATGAAGGACAGCGCCATCGGGTAGAGATAGATCGGCCTCAGCACGCCTTCGCCGCGGATCTTCTGGTCGAGCAGGATGGCCAGGAACAGGCCGAGCGCCAGGCAGATGGCGATGTAGAGGAAACCGAAAATACCCATATTGGTGATCGACGTGTACCAGCTCGACGGCGGGTCGGTGTCGAAGGTCCAGCCCCACAGCCGCTGATAGGCGCGCGAGCCGGTCAGGACATAGGATGGAAAGGTCTTGGAATTGGTGAAGGACAGATAGATCGTCCACAGGATGAAGCCGTAGACGAAGACGATGGTGATGGCGAAGCTGGGCGCCAGCACGATCTTCGGCAATGCGTCCTGCAGGCGTGAGCGCACCGAGGCGCGTGGCCGCGCATGCTCCGGCGTCAGCTTGATCTGGCTTGTCGCTACCGTGCTCATGGGGCTCCTCCCGTCGACTCGCGGCCAACCAGCTTCGCGGATCTAAGTTCGCGGATCTGGGCCTTCCCCGCCGGAGCGGGGAAGGCGTTTTTGGCGCGTGGCGCTTACTTGGCGTCGTCGATCGCCTTGACCAGCTCGGTCACGGCCTCGTCCGAGGTCTTGATCTGACCATGGACGAATTTGGAGACGACATCCTTATAGGCATTGGCGACCGCCGGGGGCGCGCCATAGCCCTGGGCCAGCGAGCCGAACAGCGTGCCGCCTTCGTTGGCTGCCTTCAGGTCGGCGATGCCCTTCTTGCCGCAAGCGTCGAAGTCGGTGTCCGGAACGTCGGTGCGGGCCGGAACCGAACCCTTGACGACGTTGAAGGCCGACTGGAAGCTCTTCGACAGGGTGGCGGTGGCCAGCGCGACCTGGGCGGCCTTGCGGTCGTCCGGAACGTTGAACATGCCGAACATGTCGGAGTTGTAGATCACCGAGCCGTCGGTGCCCGGGAAGCGATAGCAGAGGAAGTCGGTGCCCGGCGTTTTCTTGGCGGCGTTGAACTCGCCCTTGGCCCAGTCACCCATGACCTGCACCAGGGCGTCGCCCTTGATGACCATGGCGGTGGCAAGGTTCCAGTCGCGGCCGGAAAAGTTGGGGTCGACATAGGTGACGAGCTTGGCCAAATTGTCGAACGACTTCTTCATCGTGTCGGACTTGAGCGAGGCGTCGTCGAGGTCGTTGAAGGCCTTCTTGTAGAACTCAGGTCCGCCGGTCGACAGCACGACGGAGTCGAACATGGTGGCTTCCTGCCAGTTCTGGCCGCCGAGAGCGAGCGGGATCACCCCTGCCGCCTTGGCCTTGTCGAGCAGGGCAACGAAGTCGTCGAAGGTCTTCGGCTCGGTGCCGCCGATCTTGTCCAGGACGGCCTTGTTGATCCACAGCCAGTTGACCGAGTGAACGTTGACCGGCGCCGCGACCCACTTGCCGTCATAGACCGAAAACTTCTGCAGGGCTGCCGGAACGGACTTGTCCCAGCCTTCCTTCTTCGCCGTTTCGGTCAGGTCGCCCATGACGCCGGCAGCGGCGTAGTCGAGCACGGTATAGCCGAGCATCTGCGAGGCGGTCGGATAATTGCCGGCCGCGACCATCGCCTTCAGCGCGGTCATGGCGGCATCGCCGCCGCCGCCGGCCACCGGCACGTCCTTCCAGGCATAGCCTTCCTTGGCCAGATCGCCCTTAAGGACGTTGAGAGCAGCCGCTTCGCCGCCCGACGTCCACCAATGCAGCATCTGCACTTCCTTGACGTCCTCGGCGTGGGCCGCGAAAGCCAGGCCGGATGCGAGAGCGGTTCCGATAAGCAGTTTGCGCAACATGTACTACCTCCCTTGTTGCATTACACGACCGGTGAAGCCCACCGGGTTCTTCTCAACTCAGCCGACCCACCACCCGGTGCGCAGGCCGCGATGAAACTGGATTGTCTTTTCCTCGGTATAGTCCTCGACGGCGCGTTTGCCGAGTTCGCGTCCGAGACCGGACTGCTTGTAGCCTCCGAAAGGCAGCTCGGGATAACCTTCCATGAATGTGTTCACCCAAACGGTTCCCGAACGCACTCCACGCGCGACCGACATGCAAGTGTCGATGCTGGCGCTCCACACGCCCGCCGACAAACCATAGGGCGTGTTGTTGGCGATGTGCAACGCCTTTTCAATCGATTCAAAAGTCAGCACCGAGAGCACCGGACCGAACACTTCCTCGCGCGCTATGGCCATCTCCTCGGTAACGCCGCGGATGATGGTGGGATCGAGGTATTGGCCGACATTGGAGGCCAATTGCTTGCCTCCGCTGTAAACCTGGCTGCCGTCGCCTTCAGCGGCAGAAACATAGCCGGCCACCTTCTTCAGATGGTCGGACGAGATCATCGCGCCGACCTTGGTTTGGTCATCGAGCGGATCGCCGACCGTAACCCTGGCGGTAAGCGCCTTGACGGTGCTGAGAAAATCGTCGGCGATCGCCTCATGAACGATCAGCCGGCTCCCGGCATTGCAGCACTCGCCGGCATTGAAGAAGCCGCCGAACACCGCCGCATCGGCGGCCGCTTCGAGGTCGGCGTCCGGGAAGACGATCTGGCCGTTCTTGCCGCCGAGCTCCATCGAGACTTTCTTCAGCGACTGCGCGGCGGACGCCATCGTCATCTTGCCAACGCGGGTGGAGCCGGTGAACGAGACCATCTCGACCAGCGGGTGGCTGACCATCGGCGCACCGACATCGGCGCCAAGCCCGGCCAGGATATTGACGACGCCGGCGGGCAGGCCGGCCTGCATCAGGATATCGCCGAGCACGAAGGTCGAGGCCGAGGTCATTTCGCTCGGCTTGACCACCGCCGTGCAGCCGGCGGCGAGCGCGAAGGGCAGTTTCTGGCTGACGATCAGGAACGGGAAATTCCATGGGGTGATGATCGAG
Source organism: Mesorhizobium sp. M7A.T.Ca.US.000.02.2.1 (assembly GCF_003996995.1). Taxonomy (GTDB): domain Bacteria; phylum Pseudomonadota; class Alphaproteobacteria; order Rhizobiales; family Rhizobiaceae; genus Mesorhizobium. Next base: position 9,492 of record NZ_RZTT01000072.1, read on the forward strand.
ACGACGCCGATCGGCTCGCGCAGGACGACGCCCAGCATGGCATCGCCGAGATTGGCGTAGGATTCACCATGCAGCGTGCGGGCAAGCTAGGCGGCATAGCGCCAGATGTCAAGGGCGCCGCCGATCTCGCCGCGCGCCTGGGCGACCGGCTTGCCGGATTCCAGTGCATCGAGCCGGGCGATGTCTTCCAGCCGGCCCTCGATCAGGTCAGCCGCCTTGAGCAGGATCGCGGCACGCTCAGCTGCCTTCATGCGCGGCCATGGACCGGTCTCGAACGCCTTGTGGGCGGCCTGCACAGCGGCTTCCACTTCGGCCTCGCCGGCCTGTGCGTAGTGCGAGACGGTGAAGCCGTGGCCGGGGCTATTTCGAGCAATCGTGCGGCCGTCGCGGGCATCGACATGCCTGCCGTCGATCAGCAGCCTGTAGGCTTTCGGTGCCGCAGCCGCCTCGGCCGGCATGGCGATCTTGAGTGGGGCGTTCATCTGTTTTCCTCTAGGATCTCGAAAAGGCCGGCTTCTGCTTGGCCTTGAAGGCATCGACGCCGGCCTTGAGATCTCCGGTCAGGGCGATGAAGCCGCTGGCCAGCGCTTCGGTGGCGGCGGCACTTTCCTCGCCTTCGGCGACCGCGATCATCAGCTTGGCGGATTCGGTCGCCAGCGGGCCGCGCTCGGCGATCTTTTCCGCCCACGCCTTTGCTTCGTCGTATGCCTTGCCAGTCGGGGCCACCCGGTCGACGATGCCCAGAGCGAGCGCCTCGGGGGCGAGAAAGATCTCGCCGCCGAGCGCCATGCGGCGCACCGTCTGCGCGCCGAAGCGGCGCACGGCGCGTTGCGTGCCTGACCAGCCGGGCACGACACCGATCGAGGTTTCGGGGAAGCCCAATTTTACCTGTGTTTCGGCCACGCGGAAGTCGCAAGCCACAGCCAGTTCGAGCCCGCCGCCCAGTGCATGGCCCGACAAAACGGCGATGGTCGGCTGCCGCAGCCGCGCCAGCCGGTCGAAGACGCGGTGGCCGTAGCGTACCCATTGCACCTGGAAATCGGCGGCACTCATCCGCGCCCAGGCTTCAACATCGCCACCGGCGCAAAATCCCTTGCCTTCGCCGCGCAGCAGCACGACGCGGACGCCCTCGGCCATCTCGGCCGCGTCAAGCGCCGTCTCCAACGCGCGCAGCATCGGAATGTCCAGCGCGTTGAATTTCTCCGGCCGGCGCAGCGTGACGACGCCGATGGCGCCGTCGGTTTCAAAGGTGACGAGGTGCTCAGCCATGCGCGCCTCCAAGCGAGGCGCCGCCATTCAGCGACAGGCCTATCGGTTGCTCCTGATAGAGGGCTGCCGGTGTCGTCTTGAGGTCCTTGGCAATGCCCAACGGAATTTCCGACTGCGCCAGCACATCGCGCTGCAGATCGATGCCGGGTGCGAGTTCTGTGACGACCAGGCCCTCCGGCGTCAGCCTCATCACGCAGCGTTCGGTGACATAGGTGATGTCCTGTCCCTGCGCGACTGCGCGCTTGCCCGAAAACGAGATGTGCTCGACTTCGTTGACCACCTTCTTGACCTTGCCCTCCTGATCGATGCGGATGCCGCCATCGGCCAATGAGAGTTTTGCCCCGGCGTTGAAGAAGCCGGAAAACACGATCTTCTTCGCCCGCGCGGTGATGTCGACAAAGCCGCCGGCGCCAGCCGTGACATGCGGGCGCGCCGAAAGCTTCGAGACATTGACCGAGCCATGGCGGTCGATCTGCAGGAAAGACAATAGCGAGGCGTCGAAGCCGCCCGCCTGGAAATAGATGAACTGGTGCGGCGAGGGCATGAAGGCGTCGGCGTTCGACGAACAGCCGAATTTGAAGTCGAGCAGCGGCACGCCGCCGACCGCGCCCTGTTCGATCACCCAGGTAATCTTGCCATGCTGTCCTTCCTCGAGAAGGATGCGCGGGACATTGGCGGAAATGCCGAAGCCGATGTTGACGGCCATGCCGTCGCGCAACTCCATGGCGACGCGGCGCGCGATCACTTTCTGGACGTTCATCCCCGGCGTGCGGAAGCTCGACAGCGGCCGGAAGATTTCTCCGGAGATCGCCGGGTCATAGGGTGTCAGCGTCGTCTGCAACTGGTCGGGCGCGACGACGATATGGTCCACCAGGACGCCCGGCACGCGCACGTCATGCGGTTTCAGCGTACCGTTTTCGACGACGCGCTTGACCTGCGCGATAACGATGCCGCCATTGTTACGGGCAGCGAGCGCCTGTTCGAGGCCACCGAGATAGGCGCCCTCATGCTCGTAGGTGAGGTTGCCGCGCTCGTCGGCCGACGTGGCGCGAATGATCGAGACCTGCGGCACGATGGAGCGGAAATAGAGCCATTCCTCGCCGTCGAACTGCTGCACCGAAACGATCGGCTCGCTTGCGGCGGCGTTCATGGCGCAGCCCTGGTGGCGCGGGTCGGCGAAGGTGTCGAGGCCGACCTTGGTCAGCACGCCCGGTCGCTTGGCGGCCGCTTCGCGGTGCATGTCGAACAGGATGCCGGACGGCACGTTGTAGGCGGCGACCGAATTGTCGCCGATCATCTTCCAGATCTGCGGCGGTTCGGAAGAGGAGGGGCCGGACGGGTAGGAGCCGCACAAAGTACGCTTCAGCAGGCCGGGCTTGGCCAGATGGTCGATGCCTTTGATGCCGTACATGTCGCCGGCGGCGATCGGGTGAAGTGTGGTGATATTTTTTGGGTGGCCTTCCCCCTCGAAGCGTTCGCCGATCGCGGCAAGCACCGCGTCCGGACAGCCGAGACCGCTCGACGACGACACGGATACGACCATGCCGTCCTTGATCAGGCCCGCTGCCTGCGCTGCCGAAACGACCTTGCTCAATTCATGCTCCCCGAACCGGCCGTCCTGTTTCGGGTGCGGCGATCCGGGCCACAGCTTTCCCTGACGACCAGATTGACCGCGCCGATATGGTCCTCGGCCCGCGTGGTGCGCGACTGGATCATTTTCAGCATGACATGGGCGGCGCGTTCGCCGAGGCCAGCCGAGTCCACCGCGACGCTGGTCAGCGCCGGCATATAGTGCTCGGCCTCGGCTACATCGTCGAAACCGACGATGGCGAAATCAACTCCCGGCTCAAGCCCGCGCTTGCGCAGCGCCAGCATGGCGCCAAAGGCGACAGCGTCGTTGAAGCAGAGCGCCGCGGTCGGCGGTTCAGCCATAGCGAGAGCGGTTTCCAGACACCCTATACCCCCTCTGCGGCTGGTCTCTCCCTCGACGACCAGTGCGTCGCGGGCGGCGATGCCCTGCGTCTCGCAGGCTTCGCGAAATCCGCCAAGCCGCTCGTGATAGACCACCAGGTCGGACGAGCCGCCGAAGAAGACCAGCCGGCGATGTCCCTTGCCGATCAGATGAGCGGTGGCGAGATAGGCGCCGCGATGATTGTCGGGCGCGATGACCGGAATGCGGCTCTCGGGAAGCCGGCGCATGGCGAAGACAACCGGCAGCCCCGCCGTCTCGATCCGCCTGAAGGCGCCCGGCGTCGTGCCGCGAGCCGGCGAGACGATGAGGCCGGCGACACCTTGCTCCATCAGCGATTTCAGCACTTCTTCCTGGCGCACCGGATTTTCCGCCGTGTTGGCGATGAACGGCACGATGCCGGCCGACTGGAAGACGCGTTCCATGCCGACCGCCAGCTCGGCGAAGAAGGGATTGGTGAGATCGTTGATGACCATGCCGATGACATTGGAGTGCGCCTTGCGCAGATTGGCGGCGCCGCGGTTGTAGACGTAACCGACATCCTCGATCGCCTTGCGCACCTTGCTCGCTGTTTCGGGCCGGATCAGCCCGCTGCCCTGGAGCACGAGCGATACCGTCGATTTGGACACGCCTGCTTCGCGGGCGATGTCGAATATCGTCGCCTTGGCCCGGTTGGCCATCCAGATGCATCCTCCCCGACTGCAGGCCCAAACTATTGGAACGTTCTAATCTCTGCTCCGCTCGTGAGTCAATCGGGATTTTTCCCGCGCCTCGAATGTCGATTGTGCGTACTCAAATGGCTTGCTCTATAAGGATTTTGTGTTGCAATGCAGCATTCTTCCCGCCGTGGAGTTCGAATCTTGAAGGTTCTTGATTTATTGGAACGTTCCATTTAGTAGCGTTGCGAAGGGAGAGATCGATGGACATTGCCTTGCCTGGTGAGGGTGGCGGCAGCACCCGCTACACGCTGGTCGGCGAACCCGTGCAGCCGGTGGTGGGCGCGCAATTTTCGCGTATCGCTTATGCCGCCGCGCACGTCGTTGCCGATCCGCTTGCCATGACCGATCCGTGGTCCAGGCCGGTGGTCGACTGGGACAGGACGATGGCGTTCCGTCACCATCTGTGGCGGCTGGGATTCCGCATTGCCGAAGCGATGGACACGTCGCAACGCGGCATGGGTTTCGACTGGGCAAACGCGCAGGAATTGATCCGCCGTTCGATCGCCGAGGCGCGTACCGTCGATGGCGCCGATCTCGCCTCGGGTGCCGGGACCGACCATCTGGCGCCCGCCGCCGCCAGGACGCTGGACGATGTGATCACCGCCTATGAGCGGCAATTCGCTTTCATCGAAGGCTTGGGCGGCAAGGCGATCATGATGGCCAGCCGGGCACTGGCGGCAGTTGCCAAGGGGCCGGACGACTATGTCAGCGTCTACGACCGCATCCTGTCCCAGGCATCCGGCAAGGTCATCCTGCACTGGCTGGGCGACATGTTCGATCCGGCGCTCAGGGGCTATTGGGGCAGCGAGAATTTCGAGGCCGCTCTCGATACAGTGGTTGCCATCATCGAACGCCATATTGGCAAGGTCGAGGGGATAAAAATCTCACTGCTCGATGCCGGCAAGGAGGTCGCGCTGAGGAACCGTCTGCCGGACGGCGTCGTCATGTTCACTGGCGACGATTTCAATTATCCCGAACTGATCGCCGGCGACGAGAAAAGACACTCGCACGCACTGCTCGGTATTTTCGATGCGATTGCGCCGGTCGCCAACGCGGCGCTGTCGAAACTGGCGGAAGGCGATCGCGCCGGCTATGACGCTTTGATGGCGCCGACCGTGCCGCTATCGCGAAAAATCTTCGAGGCGCCCACCGAGTACTACAAGGCCGGCATCGTCTTCATGGCCTGGCTGAACGGCCATCAGGACCATTTTGCGATGGTCGGCGGCATGCAGTCGGCGCGCGGCATCCGTCACTATGCCGACGTGTTCCGCCTTGCCGACCAGGCAGGATTGCTCGCTGATCCCGATCTGGCGGTGGCCAGAATGAAGAGCCTTTGCACCGTCGCGGGCATCTGAAGCGCGGAAAGGCTGACCGGTCGAAGAGGACGCGTCGCCACGCGATTGCTGCGCCTGCCCAGGCGTCTCCGGTGTCGAACGACCGCGAGGAAGGTTTCGCCGCCGTCATCAATTTTCTTGTGAACCAATTTCTCCCGAGGCGCGACCAAGCGATGTGTCCAAACATGGTCCATCAAGGAGAACGTCTGATGTTTACTGTTTCAAGAAACGTCCTTTTGGCCGCCATCGCCGTTTCGGTGCTGGCCGGCTGCAAGACAACCGCTCCCAGGGAATGCGACAAGCTGAAGCCCGGCGTCACCTACAACGGCAAATGCTGCGGCATCGGCGAGCCTTGCCGTGAAGGCAAGGGCGGCGGCGACAGGCCGGGAAATACGCCTGATCCAGAGCCGCAATGATCTGATTGCCTGTGCGCCCGTCCCGGTCAGCACCGGGACGGGCGCACAGCTTTCCGCGACGGCGTTTGCGTCCGGCGTCCGGTCTGCCAGGACCGGGTTGCGAAACTCGCCGGCGCCGCCCACGACAATGGCGAAACGGCAAATCTCAACGTCAGCTTGTGGCGGCCATTCCCCGCATATCACCTCACGGCCCCAGCCTCGTCCGTCCTGCGTTGTTGAACCCGACAACCCTTTGCTTACTATGCGGTTTTTCGGTGCTTGTCGGCTGCCCCCACGCGTGCTTACTTGTGGTTGTTTTCATTCCGGGGATACAATCATGCGTTTTCTACTTGCTGGCGTCGCCATGCTGTCGTTCGCCGCCACTGCGGCTCTGGCTGATCCAGCTTCGGACTTCAAAAGAGCAGATCAGGCGTTGAACCAAACCTTCAAGCAAATCCAGAAGCGGCTTACGGACGATTCCGACGGCAAGGCACGGTTGGTGAAAGCGCAGAGAGCGTGGATTGCGTTCCGCAACGACGAATGCACGTTTCAATCCAGCGGTGACGATGGTGGCTCCGCGGCGCCGATGGTTGCCGCTGCTTGTCAAGCTGAACTGACCAAGGCTCGCACCAGGCAGTTGAGGGCCTACCTGAACTGCCAGGAGGGTGACCTCTCTTGCCCGGTGCCATCAGAATGATCTGGAGTGACAAAATGCCGAATTTCAAGATGAGATATGTGCTGATCGCGCTTGCGCCGTTGGCGGTTGCTGGTTGCGTCAGCGCTGAGGATCAACGCGCAATGGACCAGCAACAGTGCGCTTCTTACGGCTATAGGCCAGGAACCAACAGGTTTGCCGACTGCATGATGCAACAGACTTCACAACGTTCAGAAGACGAGCAGCGCTCATTGGATCGCATAGCCGCGCAAGAACAGAGAGACAAGGATCGCAAGGAAGCGCGTCGAAAGAACGACAGCTACATCGACCCAAGGCCGAGTTACGACAAGGATGGCAATCCGAATTTCGACACTCAAGGCAATTACCAAGGGTGTCACGGCGCGGGATGTTTGGTCGACAATCCAGACAATGGCGATGACGATGACCAGTAGGCTGGCTTCGCAAGGGCTCTTCTTCCTGCCCCTATAGTCCGGACCTCAGCCCAATCGACAAACCGTTCGCCAAGCTCAAGCACTGCATGCGGCGTTGCGCCAGGTGCAGGCTATAAGTCAACCTATGCGAACCTCTCTACCTCTGGGGAACCAGCCGGGAAATGCCGATGCAAGATCTGCTTGTCTGGTTGGATGGTGGGCGTGACAGGGATTGAACCTGTGACCCCTGCAATGTCAATGCAGTGCTCTCCCGCTGAGCTACACGCCCATCCGAAGCCGCGCTCCTAAAGACCCAATGAATTCAACTGCTTCCGAAGATATATCCAGATCTCGACGGACACGCAAGGGTCTTTAAGGGCTCTTTCGGCGGGTGCCAGTGTGACCAGATTGTGACCCAAGTCTGAACGTCAGGGTACCTTCGTCCTTGCTTGAATTTCCGGGGAACTCTGCTCCCTTACACGCCTAAAAATCTCAAGAGCAAGGTGTTCGTGCGCGGCCGAGCGAAATTCCTTGTCGGTCATAACGCGCGAAAAAATCTCTTCGTTGCCTTCCATGCGGTCGATGAAAAGTTCATCCAGCGTCCGTTCCAGATAAGATGAGAAATTCGCAAGGTTGTTGGCCTTCGCCGCTTCAACGATCTTGTCGTCCTCTTCCGCACTGGCGCGTATCTGATCGAAGAAGAACTGGTCGGCCTCATTGAAGTTGGTCCCAAAGCGCTCGTTCAGTTTCGATACCAGCGTAGACAGGATAACTGCTTCTTCACCGAATCCGCCTGTGCCGACGTCTGTCGGCCCCTTGAGTGGAGGAGCTTCGCCGTGGCTTAGGTCGATTGAGCCCTCAGTGATCTGCTGAAGCCGGAAGAAACGCAACGCTACCTCGTCATCCAGCGCGAAGGCGTGTCCGTCACCGGGCGGCGGCAGCTTGGCGATGAGGTTGCGAACGAAGGCGTAGAGCTTTTCAAGTTCGCTGTCTTGATATGGGATAATTTGCGAGAGAAAGGCATAGAGATTGCGATAGGCCGTGAGTTGGCCCCGGAATTCGTCCTGCTCATGCTCTTCTTGATCTTTGAACCGATTTACAACTGCATCGAGCACAGCATTCATCAGCCGATGGTCACTTGCGGAATGGTCGCGTTTGCCCCGATACCACACCTCTGCGAAGGCATTTACGTCGTCGGGGGCGAAGATTGCCCATTCCAAGAGTTTGTGCTGCAATTCCGACAGGCGGTGCGGATCGGCATTTTCGCCAATGGGCGTCGCTTCGTAATAGGGCTTAAACGCAGTGTAGATGTCGTCTTCGTCGTTGGCAAAATCGAGAACGAAGGTTCGGGCCTTGCCCGGAGCCATGCGGTTGAGACGGGAAAGCGTTTGCACCGCTTGCACCCCGGCGAGGCGCTTTACCACATACATAGTCTGCAAAAGCGGCTGATCGAAGCCCGTCTGATATTTCTCCGCCACCAGAAGCACACGGTAGTCGTCGCGCTCGAATGTTTCGGGTAACTCACTTTCAGCCAGCCCGTCATTCATTGAAACTTCGGTATAGGAAGAGCCGGGGTCTTCAGGGTCCTCGACGCTGCCGGAGAAGGCCACTAGCGAGCGTATGCCAGAATATCCGTGGACTTTGATGTAGCGGTCGAAAGCCAACTTGTATTTGACGGCAGCAAGCCGGGAGCCGGTGACGACCATCGCCTTGGCCCGACCGCCGAGCTCGTGCATGACGGAGAGTCGAAAATGCTCCACGATAACAGAAACGACCTGCTCGATGTTAACGGGGTGCAGTTCCAGATAGCGAGTGAGAGCCTTAGCCGCCTTCTTGCGCGGCACCTCCGGGTCATTCTCCACCTGCTTGATTAAGCCGAAGAAGCGTTTGTAGGTCGTGTAGTTCAAGAGGACGTCCATGATGAAGCCTTCTTCGATGGCTTGCCGCATCGTGTACTCGTGGAACGGCGACGTGCCCGATGACCCTGGCTCGTCAAACAAAACTTTCGTCTTGAACTTCGGCGTGGCTGTAAAGGCGAAGAACGAGAGGTTCGGCTGACGGGCGCGCTTCAGCGCATCGCGCAGCATTGCCGCCTTCGCGTCGTCGGACAGATCGTCATCCTCTTCATCCGACATCTGGGCCGCAACCGCTGCCTCAATGCCATCCTTGTTGAGCATCCCTTTGAGCGCGGTAGCCGTCTCACCGCTTTGTGAAGAATGCGCCTCGTCCACGATCACAGCGTACCGCTTGCCCGCCGTATCGATCCTCACGCCAGTGCCTTTGCCTTCGAGCGTGGAGAGTGCCTGCGAGATGAACGGGAATTTCTGGATCGTGGTGATGACAATCGGAGTGCCCTGGGACAGGGCGCGAACGAGCTGCTGTGTATCCTCGTCTATTTTCTCGACCACCCCGGTCTTGTGCTCGAACTGATAGATGGTGTTCTGCAACTGCTGATCGAGTACCCGACGGTCTGTGACGACCACCACTGAATGAAATACCTTTTGGTTATTGGCGTCGTGTAGGCTGGCCAGCCGGTGAGCCAGCCAGGCGATGGAGTTGGATTTTCCCGACCCTGCCGAGTGCTGGACTAGATAGTTGCGCCCCGACCCGAAGTTACGCGCATGAGCAACAAGTTTGCGCACCGCATCGAGTTGGTGATAGCGTGGGAACACCATCGTTTCCTTGCGGATAGTGCGCACGCCCTTGTCGGTCTTGACCTGCCGCTCCTTCACCTCCAGATGCATGAAGCGCTGCAGGATGTCGATCAGGCTGTCGGCCTGTAGCACCTCGTCCCAGAGGTAATGGGTCTTCCAGTTGCCTTCCACAGGCGGATTGCCAGCGCCGTGATTATTGCCCCGGTTGAAGGGCAGGAAGACCGTCTCCTTGCCCTTGAGTCGGGTGGTCATCCACACCTCGTCGGGGTCCACGGCGAAATGGACTAGAGCGCGTTTTTTGAAAACAAACAGCAAATCCCGCTCGTCGCGCGTATCGCAATATTGGCGGACAGCGTCAGATGCGCGCTGTGGACTACTTCCCAGATTGTTTTTCAGTTCCGCCGTCGCCACGGGAAGTCCGTTAAGGCTTAGGGTCACGTCGATGATGCAACGGCGGTTCTTGCCGTCGGCCTTTTTCATCACCGAGTTGAACGCGACCTGCCGGGT
>NZ_RZTT01000730.1 GCF_003996995.1 Mesorhizobium sp. M7A.T.Ca.US.000.02.2.1
CAGGCAACGGAGAATTCGGGCAACGGCCGCCGACATCCGGCCCGATCGTGCCGAAAACGGCCAGCGAAGCGTTGCGGCCGGAGGCTGGCACGCCGCCGCCGAAGCGCTCGCGTGCGTCACGCAGCCAGGTCGTCGTGTTCATGAACTTCGTCATCTCCTCGGTGATGCTGGTGGTTCTGGCGGCCGGCGTCGCGGTCTATTTCGGCAAGCAGGAATTCACCGAACCCGGACCTTCGGCCAATGGCGACACCTTCCTGGTCAAGCCGAGCACCGGCGTCCAGGATATCGCCGACCAGCTCGAACGCCGCGGGTTGATCAGCGACGCCCGGGTATTCCGCCTTGGCGTGCGGGCCTTCGGCAATGATTCCGCGCTCAAAGCCGGCGAGTACGAGATCAAGCCCAGGGCATCCATGCGCGATATCATGGAGCTTCTGAAGAGCGGCAAGTCGGTGATGTATTCGCTGACCATTCCTGAAGGACTGACGGTCGACCAGGCATTGCAGCGCATCGCCGAGGAGAATGCCTTGAGCGGCGACATGCCGGCAACCACGCCGCCGGAGGGCAGCCTCGCCACCGACACGCTGCGCTTCACGCGCGGAGCGACACGCCAGCAGATGGTCGACAAGCTGCTGGCGGATCAGAAGAAGCTGGTCGACGATGTCTGGCAGCGGCGCGCGCCTGACCTGCCGCTGGCCAACGTCGAGGAGTTCGTCACGCTGGCCTCGATCGTCGAGAAGGAGACGGGCAAGGGTGACGAGCGTTCGCGAGTTGCCGCCGTCTTCCTGAACCGGCTTGCCAAGGGCATGCGCCTGCAATCCGATCCGACCATCATCTACGGGCTGTTCGGCGGCAAGGGAAAGCCGGCGGACCGGCCGATCTACCAGTCGGACATCCAGAAACAGACGCCCTACAACACCTATGTGATCAATGGCTTGCCGCCGACGCCGATCGCCAATCCGGGCCGTGCAGCGCTGGAGGCGGTGGCCAATCCGTCGAAGACCGCCGACCTCTACTTCGTTGCCGACGGCACCGGCGGGCACGTCTTTGCCGCGACGCTGGACGAGCACAACGAGAACGTCGCCCGCTATCGCGCGTTGCTGAAGAAGCAGGCCGATGATGCCGCCAAAGCCGCCAAGACGACTGGCACCGGCGACAGCAATGCCGTCAAACCCGCTGGCGGTGGGCCGGCTGACGGTGCCGACGACAGCGGCGGTGACGCGGGCGCTGCCCAGTAAATGAAGAAAGGCGTTGCCCGGCAGGCAACGCCCTGACATTTGGAAGAGCGCCGCGCGTCCGGTTTCGGCGCGCCTGCGGCGCAGTCTTTTTCAAGCCGCACTCGCTCTGTCCGGAAAGCCGGTTCAGGGCGATGTGCCAGGGACGTGTGGGCGATATGAATTTGCAGAGCATGACCGGTTTTGCACGTGCCGTCGCCGAGCACGAAGGCACCTCGATCGCCTGGGAGGTCAAGTCCGTCAACGGCAAGAGCGTCGAGGTACGGCTGCGGCTGCCGCAAGGCTTCGAGC
>NZ_RZTT01000731.1 GCF_003996995.1 Mesorhizobium sp. M7A.T.Ca.US.000.02.2.1
GCAAACCGAAGGGGATCGGCGAAAGACAAGAACAATGGCGGAACGATCGCAAAACCTTCAGGACCTGTTCCTGAATTCAGTTCGCAAGAGCAAGAACCCGCTCACCATCTTCCTTATCAACGGCGTCAAGCTGACCGGCGTGGTCACTTCGTTCGACAATTTCTGTGTCCTGCTGCGCCGTGACGGTCACTCCCAGCTCGTCTACAAGCACGCCATTTCCACGATCATGCCGAGCCAGCCGGTTCAGATGTTCGATGGCGAGGAAAGCCAGGGCGCCTGATTGGCACGTGAGAAAGACGCGGACGCCACCGTTCGCGGAAAACCAACGCATCATCCCGGGACGGAAGCCAAGGGCCCGACCCGGGCTGTTGTCATTGTGCCCGTCCTTACCCGCCACCAGCGCAACGACGACGAGACCAACCGCCCACGGCTGATGCGTTCGGCTGACGCTCGCCACGACGAGGCCGTCGGCCTTGCCCGCGCCATCAACCTTGATCTGATCCACACGGCGGTGGTGACCGTCAACGATCCTCGCCCGGCGACGCTGCTCGGCAGCGGCAAGGTTGCGGAGTTCGCGGAAATCGTCAAAGAGGGACATGCGGAAGTGGTCGTCGTCGACCATCCGCTGACCCCGGTGCAGCAGCGCAATCTCGAAAAAGAGCTGAACGCCAAGGTGCTGGACCGCACCGGGCTGATTCTTGAGATCTTCGGCGAGCGCGCACGCACCAAGGAAGGCACGCTGCAGGTCGAACTCGCCCATCTCAACTACCAGAAAGGCCGCCTCGTGCGCAGCTGGACCCATCTGGAGCGCCAGCGCGGCGGCGCCGGCTTCCTCGGGGGCCCCGGCGAAACGCAGATCGAATCCGACCGGCGGCAGCTGCAGGAAAAGATCATCAAGCTGAAGCAGGAGCTGGAAACGGTGCGGCGCACGCGCGACCTGCACCGCGCCAAGCGCAGGAAGGTGCCGTTCCCGGTGGTGGCGATCGTCGGCTACACCAATGCCGGCAAGTCGACGCTGTTCAACCGGCTGACCGGGGCGGATGTGCTGGCGCAGGATATGCTGTTCGCCACGCTCGACCCGACGCTGCGCCGCGTGCGCCTCCCACATGGCACGCCGATCATCCTCTCCGACACGGTCGGCTTCATTTCGGACCTGCCGACGCATCTGATCGCGGCTTTCCGCGCCACCCTGGAAGAGGTGGTCGAGGCCGACCTTGTGCTTCATCTGCGCGACATTTCCGATCCGGACACGGCCGCTCAGGCCGAAGATGTCGAGCGCATCCTGGCCGACCTCGGTGTCGACGCCGGCGACGCCAAGCGCGTGATAGAAGTGTGGAACAAGATCGACCGGCTCGACGAAGGCAACCGGACCCGGCTGCTTGCAGACGGCGCCGACGCCAACAAGGCGCCGCCGATTGCGGTGTCGGCGGTGACCGGCGAGGGCATCGACGCGCTGAAGGCGATCATCGAAACGCGGATGGCGGGCGAACTCGAAGACCTCACCGTGACGATCGAGCCGGCAC
>NZ_RZTT01000732.1 GCF_003996995.1 Mesorhizobium sp. M7A.T.Ca.US.000.02.2.1
CACATCATGCCATGGCTTTCGACCCCCCTGATCTTGCCGACCGCCAGCGTCACGTCGATGCCGGGCACATAGGTGCCGGGCGCGGCAAAGGCGCCGATCAGGCCGGCGCGGGCGTTTGGCGCGCCGCAGACGACCTGCACGGGTGGCTTGCCGTCGCCGGTATCGACGGTCAGCACGCGCAGCCGGTCGGCATCGGGATGCTGGACCGCCGTCAGCACCCTGGCGATGACGAAGGGCTTCAGGCTCGACTTGTCGTCGACATGCTCGACTTCGAGGCCGATCGAGGTCAGTCGCTCGACGATCTCGTCGAGCGTGGCGTCGGTCTCTAGGTGGTCCTTGAGCCAGGAGAGGGTGAATTTCATGGGACTGTTCCGTCTGGTCTTTTGACGCTTGTTTTCAGATGTCTCGGCAGGTCGTCGGACATATGCAGGAAGGGGAGCTGCTCACTGACATAGGCATGCTGCGTCGGCTGGAAATCGGCAGGCATGTCCATGGTGCCGAGCATGAAGTAGATGTCGTCTTCCAGCCGCTCGTCGACATAGGCGATGGGCGAGCCGCAGGTGCCGCAGAACGAGCGCGTCACCGGGCCGTTCTCATACATCTTCAGCGCCTTGCCGGTGAACGCGACCTGATCGACCAGGAAGCCGACAAAGGCCGACATCGGCGCGCCGCTGGCCCGCCGGCAATCGCCGCAATGGCAATAGCTGACGTGATGCGGTTCGACTGATGCCTCGAACCGCACGGCGCCGCAGCGGCAGCCGCCGGCATAGGGCGCTGTCATGCGCTCAGGCCTCCGAACAGCGTCGGCATGTCGAGCGGCCTGAACCCGTAATGCGACAGCCAGCGCACGTCGGCATCGAAGAAGGCGCGCAGGTCCGGCATGCCGTATTTCAGCATGGCGATGCGGTCTATGCCCATCCCCCAGGCAAAGCCCTGATATTCGTCCGGATCGAGCCCGCCATGGCGCAGCACGTTGGGATGCACCATGCCGCAGCCGAGGATCTCCATCCAGTCGGAGCCTTCGCCGAAGCGCACTTCGCCGGGCCTGGAGCGGTCACACTGGATATCAACCTCGAGGCTCGGTTCGGTGAACGGGAAGAAGGACGGCCGGAAGCGCATCTTGACCTGCGGCACCTCGAAGAAGGCCTTGCAGAACTCCTCCAGCACCCACTTCATGTTGGCGACGTTGGCCGTCTTGTCGATCACCAGCCCCTCGACCTGATGGAACATCGGCGAGTGGGTGGCATCCGAATCCTGCCGGTAGGTCTTGCCCGGAATGACGATGCGGATCGGCGGCTTCTTCGTCTCCATGGTGCGGATCTGCACCGGCGAAGTGTGGGTGCGCAGAAGCTTGCGCTCGCCCTTCTCGTCCGGCTGGAAGAAGAAGGTGTCGTGCATCTCGCGCGCCGGATGGCCTTCTGGGAAATTCAGCGCGGTGAAATTGTAGTAATCGGTCTCGATATCGGGACCTTCGGCGACCTCGGATTTTCCATCGCCGAAGATCGCCGCAATCT
>NZ_RZTT01000733.1 GCF_003996995.1 Mesorhizobium sp. M7A.T.Ca.US.000.02.2.1
GAGTGGGCGCTGTTTCGCGACAACAAGTGCGTCGGGCCGAAGGCGGCCATGCGCCGCAAGTGACACACCTGCCATCATAGGGTGAGATCATGTCCGAACCGCATTCCCATTCGCATCTGTGGCCCGGCGTGCCACTCGCGCTTGGCTCGGCCGCCCTGTTCGGGGCGACGCCGCCGCTCAGCAAGCTGCTGCTCAATGGCGTCAATCCCTTCATGCTGGCCGGGCTGCTCTATCTCGGTGCCGGTCTTGGCCTCGCTCTGTACCGCCTGCTTCGGGGCAGGCAGGCCGTGGCCGGGGAGGCGCAACTGACCGCTGGGGATATTCCCTGGCTGGCGCTGGCGATCGGCATGGGCGGCGTTATCGCGCCGGTGCTGCTGATGTTCGGCTTGACCCTCAACACGGCGTCCAGTTCGGCGCTGCTGCTCAATCTGGAAGGGCTGGCGACGATGGCGATCGCCTGGCTCGTCTATCGCGAGAATGTCGACCGGCGCCTGCTTTTTGGCGCCTTCGCCATTCTGGCGGGTGCCATTCTTCTGTCGTGGCAAGGTGAGGGCGTCGCCTTCAACCGTGGCGCCCTGATGGTGGCGGGGGCTTGTCTGGCCTGGGGGATCGACAACAATTTCACGCGCAGGATCTCCGCCACCGACCCGGTGGTGATCGCCATGCTCAAAGGGCTGGTGGCGGGTGTCGTCAATGTCGGGCTGGCGCTTGCCGGCGGGGCCTTGTTTCCCCCGACGTCGGTCATTGCAGCGACCGCCGCAGTCGGTTTCTTCGGCATCGGGGTCAGCCTGGTGATGTTCATCGTGGCGCTGCGTCATCTGGGCACCGCCCGGACAGGGGCCTATTACTCGCTCGCTCCCTTCATCGGCGCGTTGCTGGCAATCGCCATCCTGGGTGACGCCGTCACGCTCAAGCTTGCGGCCGCCGGAGTTCTGATGGGCGTTGGCCTATGGCTGCATTTGTCGGAACGCCATGAGCATGAGCACGACCATGAGGAACTGGAACACGAGCACAGCCATGTGCATGACGAGCACCACCAGCACCATCATGACGGGCCGGTGAGCGAGCCGCATTCGCACTGGCACCGGCATGCCCCGATGCGCCACCGGCATCCGCATTATCCCGACCTGCACCACAGGCATGGCCACGGATAGATGCTGACCGTCTGGTACAACACGCGCTGCCCGGTCTGCGATGCCGGTATCAGCAGGCAGAAGCGGCGGCTGATCGAGGCGGTCAAGGCCGGGCGGATCGAGTTCCGAGACATCAATCTTGAACCGGCAGCGCTTGCCGGACATGGCGCCTCGCTTGACGACATCCGCCGCCGGCTGCACGCCACCGATGCGGCGGGCAGGCTGCTGGTCGGCGCCGACGTTGCCATCGCCGTGTGGAAGGTCACGCCAGGCGAGGGCTGGCTGGCGATGGTGTTCGGCAATCCGTTTATCTTGCCGCTGACACGCTTTGCCTACGACCGCTTCGCCGCTCTTCTCTATGCCTGGAACCGCCGCAA
>NZ_RZTT01000734.1 GCF_003996995.1 Mesorhizobium sp. M7A.T.Ca.US.000.02.2.1
ACGTTGTCACCACGGAAGACGAAAAGACGGCGGCGGCCTGGCGCTGGGCGTTTTCCTGCACCGCCGCCGTCTTTTCGTCTTCCGTGGTGACAACGTCGATCGGAACCAGCAGGCCTTGCCGGGCACGGTCCAGATAACGGTCGACGGAAATGTATTCGTTGACCCGCTCCAGCCCGACCGTCTCGACGGCCAGGCGGTAATAGTTCACCGACGCCTGCAGCTCGTCGGCCTTCAAGGCCGCCGCCATAGGCGAATTGATGTACATGGAAACCAGCAGCTGGTTGAACGACATCAGCTGCGGCAGGAGCTGCCATTCGTTGAGGATTTCCATCACGCGGGGCACGATGACGCCGGTGCCTTCGGTGTTCAGACGGCCATAGGCGCCGATATGGACCTTGGCATTCTGCGCCTGCATCAACGCCACTTCCGAGGCCGAGGGCGGCGTGCCGCCATCATCGAACAGCCGCGTGTCTAGCAGCGCTTCGCGGATCTGCCGCTGGCCGTCGCCGATGATCATTTTCGCCACGTCGATGCGGCCGCCGGCCGGATCGAGGCGCTGCACGTCAGGACCGAGCAGGCCGCCGGTCGACTGCATCGGCCAGAACTCGCCCGGCCCGAGCCGCACCGTGTCGGGGTTGAACGTGCCGCCCGCCCTAAATCCCCAGATGCCGAGCAGCTGGATGGCGGCCGCCTTCAGCGTCAGTTCCTGCGCCTTGTTGACCGTCTTGATGGTCGGCAGCGCGAACAGCACCGGGCCGCGCCCGTAGGGTTCACCAGGCCAGCGATAGAAGCGCATGACCGAAACGGGCTGGGTCCGGTAGGTCTCTTGCGCGATGAAGTCGCCATCGCGCTCGAGATAGACGCAAAAGCGCCAGCGGCCGTCCGGCAGGCGATAGAAATCCTGATAGACGGTGATTTCGTCATAGGGCTTTGTCTTCGCCGTCTGCTTGAATTCGTCGGTGAACTTGCCTTTTGGCCACGCCTCCAGAATGGCTTCGTAGCCGAGATTGCAGCGCTTCCATGAAGCGAAATTCACGCGCCCGAACGCGTCCTGGGCGATGGCGCATTCGTCCTGCGGGATGCAGCAGAACCGCACCGGCTCGTTGATCGACGGCCCCTTGAGCGGCAGCACCACGCCGGTGCCGACCGTGAGGTCGGTGCAGGCCTCGTGCATGGCGTCGTCATAATCGCCGGTTTTCATGAAGGGATAGACGAAGCTGGCGATGCCCTGCAGCTTCTTGTCCCAGGCGGTCTTTTCCGCCGCCTTCAGCTGCTGCGCCACCAGCGGGCCGGTTTCGGTGATGAACGGCGTCGACGCCGGGAACATCTGGCGTTGGATCTCGCCGGCGCAATGCATGGCCGAATTCGGTCCGGTCATGTCGAAAATCATCTGGGTCGGCTGCTTGACCTTGCCGGTTCCGCCCGGCCGCCGGTTCGGCAGCACGTAATCGTAGGCCTCGCTGTAGAGCGAATCCCAGCCGGCCCGGTTCAGCCACACCTGCTTGGAG
>NZ_RZTT01000735.1 GCF_003996995.1 Mesorhizobium sp. M7A.T.Ca.US.000.02.2.1
CACCGACCATGTCGTCCAGTTGCAAGGTCCGCGCGACCGCCGACAGCGCGAACTTTATCCGACCGCCAAGGGCCGTGCGCTGGCGCTGGCGCTGGCGCGGCCACAGTCGCGCCGCATCCATGCTGCATTGGGGGATTCCGGAGTAACCGAACGGACCTTGGTGGAACGGTTCCTCGAAGCGATGGTCAATCCGGAACTGAGGGCGCAGATCGACGTTGGGTCCGCAAAAATGTCAGGGAAAAGCCATGGAGAGCACTGAACGGGTCGATCACGCGGCCGCGCCGGACGACGACGCGCCGCATCTGCTTGTCGTCGACGACGACACCCGCATCCGCAATCTTCTCAAGCAGTATCTGACCGAAAACGGCTTTCGCGTCACCGTCGCCGGCAATGCCGGCGAAGCCAGGCGCAAGCTTGCCGGCCTCGACTTCGACCTTCTGGTGCTGGACGTCATGATGCCCGGTGAAACGGGCGTCGACCTGACCAAGTCGCTGCGAGCCGAAAAGAACGTACCGATCCTGATGCTGACGGCCCTGTCGGAGACCGACAGCCGCATCTCAGGGCTGGAGGCCGGCGCCGACGACTACCTGCCGAAGCCGTTCGATCCGCGCGAGTTGATCCTGCGCATCAACAACATCCTTCGCCGTGGTGGCCCGGCGACCACGCCCAAGGTCGAGCAGTTGGTCTTCGGCCCTTACACCTTCCAGATCGCCCGGCGCGAATTGAAGCGTGGCGGCGAGGCGCTGAAGCTGACCGACCGCGAGCAGGAGATCCTGGCGATCTTCGCGGCAAGGGCCGGCGAGACGATACCCCGCCACGAGCTTGTCGGTGACGATTCGGAGGTCGGCGAGCGCACCATCGACGTCCAGATCAACCGGCTGCGCCGCAAGATCGAGCGCGATCCGTCCAACCCGGTCTGGCTGCAGACCGTGCGCGGTATTGGGTATCGGCTCAGCGTGGAATAGAATGCCGCCTGCGGCCTGCTGAGCGGCTGCGGGCAAGCGAAATGAGCGAATGGCAACCACGGAACTGGAACAGCCGGGCAATGGCGGCTTGAGCGCACGCGCCGCGCGGACGCTGAAGGCGGTGCCGCGCGCCTGGAACCGCTTCTGGCGCCTCGTCTCGCTGTATATGCCCAAGCGGCTCTATGCCCGCTCGCTGATCATCGTCATCGCGCCGATGATCCTGCTGCAATCGGTCGTCGCCTTCGTCTTCATGGAACGTCATTGGGCAACCGTGACGCAGCGCCTGTCGCAGGCCACCGTGCGCGACATCGCGGCCATCATCGACCTGATCGAGACCTATCCGCGCGATGCCGACTACACCAACATCATACGCATCGCCCAGGACCGCATGCAGTTGAAGGTCGACCTCCTGCCGCCCGACCCGCTGCCCGCGCCCGGCCCAAAACCGTTTTTCTCGATTTTGGATGATGTTCTCTCGTCGGAGATCACCCGCCAGATCAACCGCCCGTTCTGGATCGACACGGTCGGCAACTCCAACAT
>NZ_RZTT01000736.1 GCF_003996995.1 Mesorhizobium sp. M7A.T.Ca.US.000.02.2.1
TTCCAGATGACCCATTCGACCTACCGGCCGTTGTTCGTCGCTGACTCCGCCGGCGGCTACGTCGAGGCGACTCACGATGAAATTCTGTCGATCGCGAGCGTCGTGGCCGATCTGCAGTATGCCAACGGACCGACCTTCACCGATCCGAAGCTGGTTCGCGGCTACCTCTCGCTGAAACTGCGTGGTCGGCCGAATGAGGTCTTTATGGGCCTGTTCCTCAACAGCCAAAACCGACTGATCGAAGCGCGCGAACTGTTCCAGGGCACGATCAACGCTGCGGCGGTGTATCCCCGCGAAATCGCCCGTCAGGCACTGCAGCTCAATGCTGCCGGCATCATCATCGCGCACAACCATCCCTCGGGCGTGCCGACCCCGAGCCATGCGGACGAGCGCGTGACTATGGATCTCAAGGCGACGCTGCGACTCATCGATGTGGTGCTGCTCGATCACTTCGTCGTCGGGCGGACCGAAACCGTCTCCTTCGCCGAATCCGGGCTGTTGTAACCGAGGGGGCGTAAGCCCCCTTTTTGCTGCGACTAATAACCCTAGGGCGAGCGTACTAGTGGCATTGACAACTCGCCCCTGATATTTCCCTGACCCTTAAACAATAGCGAAGGAGCCATTAGAAGTGGGTAGTGAAATAGTCGTCATCGCTGACGATCATCCAGTATTTCGGGATGGATTGCGTACCCTCATCGAGCACATGCTGCCGGACGTGGCGGTAGCCACCGCCGATTCTCTTGACGGCGCCTTGGCCATCGCCCGTTCTGGTGCTGGTCATCCCAGCATGTTTGTGCTCGACTTGTATTTCGGTCACAAGAGCATCAAGGACACACTGCCGGCGTTGCGCCGTGAGTTCGCCGGCGCCGCCATCGTCATCGTCTCGATGGCCGATGACCGCGTAACAATTGACGCCGTTATGGCCTGCGGCGTCAATGCTTTCATCAACAAGTCCGTAACCCCTCATGAAATCGGCCGCGCCCTCCAGGCAGTCCAAGAAGGGGAGATTGTGGTCGCCGTCCCAACGCCTGCGGTAGACCCAGCCGCCGGACTGAGCGACCGGCAGCACGCTGTCCTGCAGCTGATCGCGCAGGGCCAGACGAACAAGGAAATCGCCATCACGCTCGGCATCTCTCCGTTCACCGTCCGCATCCACGTCTCTGCCCTGTTCCGGGCCTTGGGCGTTTCCTCCCGGGCCGCGGCGGTTACCAAGGGCATCAACGCGGGGCTACTCGCCCCGGCCTACTGAGAATCGGTCTGCAGGGTGGTCAGTAACAGCACTGACCTTAACTCGGCCGGCCGTACTGGCTTGGACAGTACCGGAATCTTCGGATCGCCTACTTCCTCCCGGATACGCGCGTCTCCGTGCCCGCTCATGATGACGGCGGGCACCTTCCAGCCATTCATTTCGCGAACCATGGCGATGCAATCGGTACCGGTTGTCTTGTTGCCCAGGTCGAAATCAGTAATCAACAGATCGCATTGCGCACTGTCCGGATT
>NZ_RZTT01000737.1 GCF_003996995.1 Mesorhizobium sp. M7A.T.Ca.US.000.02.2.1
GTCGTTGCCGCGTCGATCATCGGGTTCTGCCAAAGCTCGAGCCGGCTGGTAAAGCTCTTGCGGATCGACGTACGGGTGTTGTCGCTGGTGTCCAGGTAATCGGACAACGCCATGATGCACTCGGCCGAAAGCGGGTTATCCGACTCCTGCCGCGCCGCCAGCTTCGCTTTGAGCGACTTCGCCGTGGCCCGCATGCCGAACCGCAGCGCCGCACCGAGCGTCACCTGCTCGTCCGGCGTCTCCATCAGGTAAAGCACCGTGCCCAGGAACAACGACCGGCACGAGGCCGTCCAGATCGGATCACCGCCGTCAGCCGGGTCCGGCCAGATCATGCCGGCGATTTTCTGAATGTCGTTGACGCGAGCACCAGGCTCGCTGGCGACGTAGTGCAGCGGGTTCCAGCCATGCGAACGGCCGTCGCGCGCGCCCGGATTGAACAAATAGCAGGCCTGGCCGCACGCGGTGCGGAAACCGGAGGTCAGATCCCAGTTCTCCTGCTTAATGTCGAGTACGACGGCAGACTCGCCCCAGTTCAGCAGGTTCGGGATCACGATGCCGACGCCCTTGCCGCCGCGCGTGGGCGCGGCCACGCGGGCGTGGCTGTCGCCGTTATACATCAGGTAGTCCTCGCCGAGCTTACCGACGAGGATGCCCTTGTCACCGAGCAGGCCGGCCTTCTTGATTTCGCGCAGCTTTGCGAAGCGGGCCGCACCGTAGAGCGCGCGATCATCGCGCTTGCTGAAAATCAGCCAGCCGATGAAACCAAACGGCAGTGTGGCGATGAACATGGCCACATACATGTGCTGCATCAACCGCTGCTGGTCGCCGTAGTGCTGCCAGTATTGATACAGCGTCAGGAAACCCGGCTCGACGTTGACCTTGGCCAGCGGCACGAAGATTTCCGCGCCGAGCCTGGCCCAGCACGCGACAAGGGCGACACCCAGCACCACGCCGATAACTGCCTTTGCCCACTTGGGCGGCTGCGGGCTCATGCTGCCTCCGAAAGGGTGCTGTGGACACGCGACGAGGCCAGCCGGCGATGAGGGTCGAAATAGACCTCCTGCAGCTTGCGTTTCTTGTAGAACAGCACCACGTCGATCGTCTCGAAACACATCTGCTGCAGGTATTCCGGCGGCAGATCGCGGCCGGACGGACTCGATTTCAGGAGCGACACCAGGCGCGTCATGGCATCGAGGGCGCTGTTGGCGTGGATCGAGGACAGCGAACCGGGATGGCCAGTGTTGAGGCTGTCCATGTAGTCCCACGCCTCTGGCCCGCGCAGCTCGGCCAGCAGGATGCGATCAGGCTTCATGCGCATGCACGATTTGAGGGCGTCCTGCGCCGTACATTGCGGACCGGCCTCACCTGGGCGCGCGGCTTTGTAGAACAAGTGAACCTTGTTCGGGTGCCCCTGCATGAACAGTTCGTGGGCATCCTCGATGGTAATCACGCGCTCGCTGTGGGGGATGCAGGCCACCAGGGCCCGCATCACTG
>NZ_RZTT01000738.1 GCF_003996995.1 Mesorhizobium sp. M7A.T.Ca.US.000.02.2.1
CACGGATTGCGGATCGGACACATCGCAGACGAAGGACTTCGCGCCGTTGCCGAGTTCGTCGGCCTTCGATCTCGCAACCGATTCATTGATATCGATCACGCCGACGGCAGCGCCCTTCACGGCAAATGCCGATGCAATGGCACTTCCGATGCCGGAGGCGCCGCCGGTGATCAGAGCGACTTTGCCACCAAGTGAAAAATTGAGATCAACCTGTATTGAATCGGTCATGGTTCTCTTCCCGGCCTGTTGGAAAGTGGGGTGTGCCAGAGGCACACCCCACGGCTGAATCACTTGCGCGTCGCAAGCAGCTTGTCGACGTTTTCGGCCGTTACCGGCGTCCACGGCACATTGTAGATCTTCTCCTTGCCGTCCTTCCACGGCATATCCTTGTAGGTTTCCCAAATGTCGGACTGGGGCTTGTAGTCACCCTTCTTTGCATTGAAAATGGCAAGATCGAGCGCCCCTTGTGCCTGGGCACGCGCGTCCTGAAGGATCGACGTCATCTCGCCGTTCTTGACGGCGTGGAGCGCGTCGGTGATGCCGTCGATGCCGGCAATGGAGAAGCTCTTCACGTCAAGGCCGGCAGCCTTGATCGCCTCGATGGCGCCGAGAGCCATTTCGTCATTCTGGCCAATCACGCCATTGATCTGCTTGGGGTGAGCGGTGAGCCAGTTTTCCATCAGCGTCTGGGCTTCAGCGCGCGACCAGTTCGCCGTTTGATCTTCGAGGATCTTGACGTCCGGGCACTCGGCAAGCGCCTTCTTGTTGCCCTCGAGACGAGAAATCTGTGCGGACTGACCGACCGGCCCCTCGAGAATGACGACGTTGCCCTTGCAGCCGATCTTGTCGAGCACGGTCTTGGCTTCCATGTAGCCCGAGATCGTATCGTCGGAGCCGACATAGGAGGCCAAGAGATCGGAATTGACGCGGGTGTTGGAGCCGATGACCGGGATGCCTGCGTCGACGGCCGTCTGTACGGCGGCCGCGCCCGCATCGACGTCAATCGGCGCGAAGATGATCGCATCGTATTTCTGTGTGACCATCGTCTTGAACTGGTCTTGCTGGACCAGGGCATCATATTTGCCGTCGAAGACCGTTAGTTCGACTTCACCGCTCTTGACGGCAGGGTGTTCCTGAAGCGCCGCCGCCCAGATCTGCATGAACTCCGCATTCAACCCGTAAGGTGCTGCGCCGATCTTGATCTTCTCCTGCGCTATGGCCGACGAGGCCAGCAGCGCGGTCGCGGATGCGAGCGCTATCATCAATAATTTCATTTCGTACCTCCACTTTAAGTGAGCGACCGACATGGTTCGCCTATCAACGGACACGCGGTGTGCAGGTCCGATCCCGGAAGGGCCTTCTCGTCTGAGCTTAGGACCCAAAACCGGGTCCCAGTTTCAGCCCGAAACGCTAAGCCCCGTAGTTTCTCTTCTGGTCGAGCATCACGGCGCCGACGATGAGGGCGCCCTTGAGCACTTGCTGGTAATAGG
>NZ_RZTT01000739.1 GCF_003996995.1 Mesorhizobium sp. M7A.T.Ca.US.000.02.2.1
TTGTCACCGTGACGGAAGCCCGCCTTCATGATGCGCAGATAGCCGCCATTGCGGTTGGCGTAGCGGGGCGCGATGGTGTCGAACAGACGCTTGACGACGCCTTCATTGCCGATCTGGGCAATGACCTGGCGGCGGGCATGCAGGTCGCCGCGCTTGCCGAGCGTCACCAGCTTCTCGACGATCGGACGCAGGTCCTTCGCCTTCGGCAAGGTCGTGACGATCTGCTCGTGCTCGAGCAGCGACACGGCGAGGTTGGCGAACATCGACTTGCGATGGCTAATGCTTCGGGCGAAGCGACGGCCTTTGAAACCGTGGCGCATGGCTCTTTTCCTTCTTCAGTTGTTCAAGAGGCCGCGGCCTCTGATGGTTTTCCGCATGACCGTCGGATCGAGCGGCCCACGCCGCCCATCCTTGGAATTCATGCTCAATATTGGTCTTCGTAACGCTTAGCGAGATCTTCGATGTTTTCCGGCGGCCAGTCCGGCACTTCCATGCCGAGGTGCAAGCCCATCGCCGCCAAGACTTCCTTGATCTCGTTCAGCGACTTGCGGCCGAAGTTCGGGGTGCGCAGCATCTCGGCTTCGGTCTTCTGGATCAGGTCGCCGATATAGACGATGTTGTCGTTCTTCAGGCAGTTGGCCGAACGCACCGAAAGCTCAAGTTCGTCGACCTTCTTGAGCAGCGCCGGGTTGAAGGCGAGCTCGGTGACGGCCTCGGCGGCGACTTCCTTCTGCGGCTCGTCGAAGTTGACGAACAGGCCGAGCTGGTCCTGCAGGATGCGGGCGGCGAAAGCCACCGCGTCCTCGCCGGTGATCGAACCGTCGGTGTCGATCGTCATGGTCAGCTTGTCATAGTCGAGAACCTGGCCCTCGCGGGTGTTCTCGACCTTGTAGGAGACCTTCTTGACCGGCGAATAAAGGCTGTCGACCGGGATCAAGCCGATCGGCGCGTCTTCGGCGCGGTTGCGGTCGGCCGGCACGTAACCCTTGCCGGTGTCGACGGTGAATTCCATGCGGATTTCAGCGCCTTCGTCCAGCGTGCAGATGACGTGGTCGGGGTTGAGGATCTCGACGTCGCCAACCGTCTGGATGTCGCCGGCAAGAACAGCACCCGGTCCCTGCTTGCGAACGACCATGCGCTTGGGACCATCGCCTTCCATGCGGATGGCGATTTCCTTGATATTCAAGACGATGTCGGTCACGTCCTCGCGCACGCCGGCGATGGACGAGAATTCATGCAGAACGCCGTCGATCTGCACGGCGGTAACAGCCGCACCGCGCAGCGAAGACAGAAGCACGCGGCGCAGCGCGTTGCCCAGCGTCAGGCCAAAGCCACGCTCGAGAGGCTCGGCGACCAGCGTGGTCAGCGTCTTCTTCTTCGACGAGAACTCGATCTTGTTCGGCTTGATCAGTTCCTGCCAATTTTTCTGGATCATGATGCTTTCCTTCCGTTGACCCGCCACCATCCAATCGTGGCGGGCGACCTGGAAT
>NZ_RZTT01000073.1 GCF_003996995.1 Mesorhizobium sp. M7A.T.Ca.US.000.02.2.1
GATCAAGGTGGCGCTCGCGGCAAGCCTGGTGCCGGCCGTCTGGACGCTGCTGAAGCGCGGCTGAAGCGCGCGATCGAAGAAACGGCCAGGGGCAATCAAGCCACTGGCCGGAGCGGCGTCACTGGCGGATTTCCGGTCTGATGTCCGCCAACCTCGATAGATTGTCGGTTATATCGCCCTAACGCTGCGACATCTTCAGTAATGATCATTAAGCCGCTTTATTAGCCCAGGCTTTTCAATTTCCCGAACTGTTGATCTGAAAAATAGATGCTTGCTGGCGCGGCCGCGCTGTCGTAGCTCTTGGTCTTCGACTGTATCGAATCGCCGGGGGGCGAGACGTCCGATTCGTTGTTGTGAACGATCAGGTCAGATGCACTATCGCGCTGGTCTGTCGCCGATACGGCAGCTTCGGGGAAGGGGGGAAGACGTTGAATGTCGCAGCGTCGACTATTGTCGGAAGCCGGCACTTCCTGTTCAGGATTCGGTTTCAACTGCTTGGCGGACTGACATTCGCGATTTTTGCGCCGGCGATCATCCGGATTGTCTTCAATCCTGAATTCATCTATTCGGCCAATCTTCAGGTAACAGTAGCCGCTGCGGTCATCGCGCACCTTGTGGGCTTCTTGTCTTATCGCCGCATCGGAAATTTCCCAGGCGTGGCCGCGGCAAGTTACATCTTGCCGACATTTGCCCTGTCCTACGGGGCTGTTTTCCTGACCATCTTCTTTTTTCGGTTCGAGTACAGCCGGTTTCAGGCTGCCGCCAGTTTCACGCAGTCCACGCTCTGGTACTTCGGCCTGAGCCTGTTGACGCGGCGTCTCGATCCGTACCGGCTCGTGGTGATTCCCGGCGGAGATGTCGAGCGCCTCAAGACGTTACCGGGTGTGCATTGGTTTTGGATCAAGTCGACCAGTACGATAATCGAAAGAGCCAGCGGCGTGGTCGTTGATCTGCGTGCCGATCTTGGCGCGGAATGGGAACGATACATCGCGGATCGGGCCCTTTCGGGAACTCCCGTATACCACGTCAAGCAGGTCAGAGAGTCGCTGACCGGTCGGGTCGAGATCGAGCACCTGTCGGAAAACACGCTTGGTTCGCTCAATCCGAACCAGGCCTATCTCAAGATCAAGCAGGCGGTCGACTGGGTCTCGGCACTTGTCTTGATCATCGTTCTTTCCCCCGTTCTGGCGTTAATAGCGTTGCTGATCCGGCTGGATTCCGATGGTCCTGCGCTGTTTCGCCAGCAACGC
The DNA here is from genome assembly GCF_003996995.1 of Mesorhizobium sp. M7A.T.Ca.US.000.02.2.1. Lineage (GTDB taxonomy): Bacteria > Pseudomonadota > Alphaproteobacteria > Rhizobiales > Rhizobiaceae > Mesorhizobium. The sequence continues at coordinate 1,251 of NZ_RZTT01000073.1, forward strand.
ATGGGCTACCGGGGCAAGATCTGCACGGTCTACAAGTTTCGCTCGATGCGCCAGCACTCTGGCGCCGGCAGCGACAAGGAAAGGGCGATCACCAGGCACGACGATGACCGCATCACCAGAGTCGGGCGTTTCCTGCGAAAATCCAGGATCGACGAACTGCCGCAGGTCATCAACATCCTGCGTGGCGAAATGAGTTGGATCGGACCGCGGCCGGAAGCTGTCGTGCTGTCGCAGTGGTACGAGGCTGAGCTGCCATTCTACCGCTACAGGCATATCGTCAGGCCGGGCATAAGTGGGTGGCACAGGTAAATCAAAGGCATGTGGCTGCCGTCGATGACGTTATGGAAAAATTGCACTATGATTTCTATTACATAAAGAACTTTTCGCCTTGGCTGGACGTTTTGATAACTCTCAAGACGCTGAAAACGATGCTTACCGGCTTTGGTGCGAGATAACCAATGCGAAGCATGGCTCTGGAATAGCAAGCGCAGGAAGCAGATGGATCTCGCCTCCAGGAAAATAGCGATCATCGGGCTTGGCTATGTCGGCCTGCCGCTGGCGGTCGCCTTCGGCGCCGGCAGGGATGTCGTCGGTTTCGACATCGACCAGTCGAGGGTGGACGCGCTGAGGCGTGGCGACGACCATACGCTGGAAGCCAGCAGCGATGAGATCAGTGCTGCGTCGCGGCTGACATTCACCACCGACAAGGCCGATCTGCGCGATTGCGGGATTTTCATCGTCACGGTTCCAACGCCGATCGACAGGGCCAACCGTCCGGATCTGAAACCGCTGATCATGGCATCGACTTTGGTCGGTGAGGTCATCTCGCCAGGCGCGGTGGTGATCTTCGAATCGACGGTCTATCCCGGCTGCACGGAAGAGGTGTGCGCGCCGCTGATCGAGAAACATTCGGGCCTGCGCTACAATGAGGGGTTCTTCCTGGGCTACAGCCCCGAGCGGATCAACCCGGGCGACCGCGAGCATCGGTTGCAAACGATCGTCAAGGTCACCAGCGGCTCGACGCCGGAAGCGGCCGAAGGTATCGATGCGCTCTATGCCTCGATCGTGCCGGCAGGCACACACCGTACCTCGAGCATTGCAGTCGCCGAAGCGGCCAAGGTCATCGAGAACACTCAGCGCGACCTCAACATCGCGCTGATGAACGAGCTGTCGCTTATCTTCGGCAAGCTCGGCATCGACACGTCCGAAGTGCTGGAAGCCGCCGGCACCAAATGGAATTTCCTGCGCTTCACGCCTGGTCTCGTCGGCGGCCACTGCATCGGCGTCGATCCCTACTATCTCACCCACAAGGCCCAGGAGCTCGGCTATCATCCGGAGGTGATTCTTGCCGGCCGCCGTATCAATGACGGCATGGGTCGGCACGCGGCGGATCAGACCGCCCGCCTGATGATGCGCAAGGGAATACCTGTCGTTGGCAGCCGGATTCTGGTGATGGGCGCGGCCTTCAAGGAAAATTGTCCGGACCTGAGGAATTCCAAGGTCGCCGATATCGTTGCCCAACTGAAGGAATACAACGCCGGCATCGACATATGGGACCCCTGGGTCGACGCGCAGGAATGCGCGCGTGCCTTCGGCGTGGCCAGCATGAAGGACATTCCCGACATGCGTTATGACGGCGTTATCGTGGCCGTCGGCCACAGGCAGTTCCGCGCGTTGGGCGTCGACGGCCTGATGGCGCTTTGCAAGACCCCGGGCGTCATCTACGACATCAAGGGTCTGTTCCCCAGGCATGTCACGGATGGGCGCTTCTGATGAAGGTTCTGGTCACCGGCGCGGCCGGCTTCATAGGGTATCACGTAGCGAAGCGGCTGCTGGAGCGCGGTGACGAGGTCGTCGGCATCGACAACGTCAACGACTATTACGATCCGCAGATCAAGGAGGCGAGGCTGCGGCTCCTGGACGAGGCGAGCCGCAAGACCAATGCCGGCTATCATTTCATCCGCGGCAATCTCGCCGACAAGAGCGTGGTCGACGCCTGCTTTGCCGACCATGCATTCGACCGGGTGATCCATCTCGCCGCCCAGGCCGGGGTTCGCTACAGCCTGGAAAACCCGCATGCCTATGTCGAAAGCAACATCATCGCCTACACCAACATGCTGGAGGCCTGCCGCAACAGCGCCGTCGCGCACCTGACCTATGCCAGTACATCCAGTGTCTACGGCGCCAACACCGACATGCCGTTTTCCGAGCATCGTCCGGCCGACCATCCGCTGCAGTTCTACGCCGCGACCAAGCGCGCCAACGAGCTGATGGCGCACAGCTACAGCCATCTGTTCCGATTGCCGACGACCGGGCTTCGCTTCTTCACGGTGTATGGCCCTTGGGGGCGCCCGGACATGGCGCTGTTCCTGTTCACCCGGAACATCCTGGCCGGCGAGCCGGTCAAGCTGTTCAACAACGGCAACCACACGCGCGACTTCACCTATGTCGATGACATCGCCGAAGGCGTGATCCGCGCCAGCGACAGCCCGGCCACGGGCAATGCCGCCTGGGACTCCAGGCGTCCCGATCCGGCCACAAGCAGCGCCCCCTGGCGCATCTTCAACATCGGCAACAACAACCCGGTGAAGCTGACCGCCTATGTCGAGGCGCTGGAAAACGCGCTGGGCCGCAAAGCCATCGTCGAACTCTTGCCGCTGCAGCCCGGCGACGTGCCCGATACCTTCGCCGACACCTCGGCACTGGAGCAGGCGGTCGGCTACCGCCCGGCGACGACGGTGACCGAAGGGGTGGGGCGGTTCGTCGAGTGGTACAAGGCGTATTTTGCGCGGGGATAAGGCTCGGCGTTTCCGGGACAACGCGTTGGAGTTTTAGAGCGACAAGGTGACGGATGCGAAGCCCGACGGCTGTGTCAGTTAGGGCAAAAGCTTCGACATAAGGCGAGGCGCCGGGCGCCCCTCCCAAGCGTTATAGGGCAAAGCCGTCGCCAATCTACTCAGCCTTAGGAGGCAGCACCGGTCCAGTAGCGTTCCATCGGATGAACTCGACTTCCTTCCCTGTGACTTCCCGAACCGTTTTTAACAGCACCTCATGCAAGACGCGTGTCTGCCTGTAGTGATCGCAATGAGGAGATATGAACGGCTTGACGATGCTTAGGTGCAGAGCTTCCGCCGCTAACAGAAAGCGCTCGATTTCAGCCTGTGAAAATTGCTTTGACGGTTTTGATCTAGCCATGGCTATCCCCTAAACCGCTCGGTGTGCCAATGGATCTTTCCATCGAGGATTACGAGGCGCTTCGGCAGATGCTCGGGATGGACCTCGATCAGCGTGATCCTAATCTGTGGCTTGCAGCGACTGCAATCAAACCTCAGCGTCTGCGGATCGACGCCGCCGCCGTAGACCATCATCAAATCGGCCGACCTGATGTAGCGGACATTGCCGCAACTGCATTCTGCTTTCACAAGCATGTTGTGCCGGGTTGCCTTGCCCAGCGTGTCGAGCGGTTCGTGTGCCATCTCTCTAAAAAGGAACATATTCCTCTCAAGTCAAGCGCCTCTTGACTCTCGCGTTCTCATTTTGTTCACTGTTGGCAGGAAAGCCACAGGAGGCAGAAATGGACCTGCTTTTGACAGTACCGGGCGCATCGCCCGAGGAAATCGCGCGGGGGATAGCCGCGGCTAATGAGGTATTGGACCGCGCTGGCATTTCAGCCCTTGAGGCCGCCGATGGAATGTTTGCCATTGAAGGCTGGGACGACGCCAGTTTCGCCGACGAGAGCCTGCCAACAGGGGAAGAGAACGAAGCAGCGAGCGCCTGGATAGAAGCGTCGCGGGCAGCCTTAGACGCATGTTGCGCTGACTGGCCCGCCGAAAAGCGCCCGGTTGCCGCCGATCTGCAATTGGTAGACTCGGCAACGCAACTGGCTGACCGGCCAACGGCCTTGGCCATGCTCCGAGCTCTGACTGCCGCGCAAGACGGCAACGGCGAATTTATGAATTCGCAAATTGGCATACTGGCGGACAGGTTGGCTGTCGATCTGGACAATCCGCGCGATCTAATCGCGGCGGTGACGGTTGCCTTTACCAGGCTAGAGCTTGCGGGATTTCATCCCGCCGAGCCGATCGAGCCTAAGCGCCAAGCCGTCTACGACGCGATCAACGCGCTTGAAGCTGCGACTAAGATGCCCACATCGCATTGAGGCAACAGAGGGCAAAGGCATGTGCGGCCGCTACACCAGATACCTGACCTGGTCGGAAATCCATCGGCTATACCGTCTGACGGCGCCGGCGGAGGTTGGCCGCAATGACGCCCCTCGCTACAACATCGCGCCGACCGAGGAAGTCCCGTTCGTCACTGCCGGCGAAGACGGCAATCACAAACTCCGTGAGGGCCGCTGGTGGCTCGTACCGTTCTGGGCGAAAGAGATGCCCAAGGCGGCAATGTTCAACGCCAGGATCGAAGGCGTCGATACGGCCCCGGCTTTCCGTGACGCGTTCAAGTCGAAGCGCTGTCTGATCCCGGCCGACGGCTTCTACGAATGGACCATCTCGCCGGCCGACGGCAAGAAGGACCCTTGGCACATCTATCTGCCCGGCCACGCGCCGTTCTCATTCGCAGGGCTGTGGGCCTACAACTCCAACCTCGACATCACAAGTTGCACCATCATCACCGAGCCCGCTGGCGACCCGATGAAGAACCTGCACGATCGGCAGCCGGTCATCCTCGACCATGCCTACTATGATGCGTGGCTGGACCCGGCTACGCCCAAGGACTACCTGAAAGACATTCTCAGCCACGACGTCGGCGGCCAGTTGCAGTTCAATCGCGTCGGCCGCGACGTCAACGCGACACTGATTAACAAGCAGCCCAACGACCATCCCGCCTTGGTCGGGCCGATCAATCCTCTATGAGCGATGAACCAGCCAGACTTGCCGAAGGCATGGTAGCCGCCCCGCGCGAACGTCAGCGGATTGAGAACCACACCTGCGAGCACGTTGGATGTGGCATGCGCGCACCCTTCGGCTTCGCAAGACCGGAGGGGCCATCACATTGGTTCTGTCGCGGGCATCGCGCCGACGGCGATCAATATCTCTTGGGAGGAAGGCGCCAATGACCCGCTCGACCTTCGCCGATGAATTGCAGCAGGCGTCCGACCGCATCGCAGACATTCCGCGCGCTGATCTTCAAATCATGCTTCGACGCGCCGCGCTGATAATTCGAAACACCGACGGCATCGATCTTGATCCTGGCGTTGAGGATACGCTGTCCGACATCGCAGTAGAATTGGGGTTGGCGAAATCGGATCTGATCAAGACCATCATTGGCGATTGGCTGATTGCCAACGCGTATCTCCCGGTGCCGCGCCTGTTCGATGAGGAAAGCGAGACCGAGGGCTCTGCCTAATTCCCTGCATCCGACCATTGAGAGTTGTCTACCCAGAATGGCCGGCACGGATTACGAATTTGGGGTGACAGGACCGCGCCGGCCAGTGCCGGGCACAAGGGTGGGCCTAATGACCGGCCCTGTCATGCTACCGGCATGATAGGAATCCAGCAATTAAGCCTGATGGTCTAGAACGCCAATGCGCCGGTTCTCGCGCGCTTGGGGCAACGGGCCGGACTCCCGGCTTTTGCCCCAGGCATTATTCCTCCTCCCGGTAATCCAGCAGCTTCGCGTGGCGAAGCTGCTCCTCACCTTTCAGGAATTTCACGCGGCCAACAAGACCCGGCTTCAGCCATTCCGCCTTGTCTTTTTTCAAGCCCTTCGGCACCGGGCCGCCCACCTTGCCCTGTACGCGGTCCCACAGGTGCTTGCGTTTGTCGAACTTGAATTGGACGTTGGCGGCGCCGACATAGCGCCCCTTGTCGGCCATGAGAACTCTTGCCGCCTGCCCCGGATCGCGCTGGACGCCGATAATCTCCATCTCCTTTTCATCGTAGCACTTGATCTTGCGCCAGTTCTTCGTTGGACCGCTGCGGTAGAGACTGTCCTTGCGTTTCGAGACGATGCCTTCCTGTCCAGTCTGGTCGGCGAGGTAGTAAACAGCGTCACCCGTGCCGGGCATTGCCTCGCTGAACTGAATACGGCCGCCAGCCAGGATCGTTCCCTGCAGGATATGGCGGCGGTCCTCCAGCGGCATGTTGCGCAGGTCGTGAGCATTCATGTGCAGGAGGTCGAAGGCGACGAGATAATAATCCTGCGAAGGCTCACGGCTGCTGACGGCCGACTGCAGTGCGTGGAAGTCGGAGCGCCCGTCCGCGTCAACAATTATGACCTCGCCTTCGATGATGAAGTCGTCGGCCTCGATGGAGGCGGCCTGATCGGCAAGAACCTGGTATCGTGCAGTCCAGTCGTACCCCCTCCTGGTCAGCAGGCGAATGCCGTCTTCGTCCTTGATGAGTTGGGTGCGGTATCCATCGAACTTGATCTCGTGAATCCACTCCTCACCCTCGGGCGGGGTGTCGACAAGCTCCGGCTCCATCGGCGGGATAAATTTCAAACGCATGCGTTGAACTCACACGATTGCGATTCAAGGCACGCGGCCCCGATCGGTTCCGGAACATTTTAGCTAAGTTGAATGTTTCGATCATTAGCGCGGTGGCTTGGTCACGGTGGATGCCGATGCGCTCGCTGACCCTCACCGACATCGAGGGTGGGTGTTCGCGAATAGGTACGTGGAACCCGACGCCACTCTGGCTGTTCTTTTCTCAGGAGGAACAACCATGCCAGACGATAAAAGCAAACGTGATTTTCGTGACCGCGATCGGGTATCGGGCGACGAGGAATATGAGGCCGGCTATTTCGCCAGCAAGTTCCAGCTTACCATCCCTGAAGTGCGGGAACTTATCAGAAAGCACGGGAACGACCGTGAGACGCTGGAGCGTGAGGCAAAGGCACTGGGCAGCCGATGACGAAACTATCCGACCTTGGACCGCCGGTTCCCGGCAAGCAGCACGGCGGCGAGCCTGCCGACGTGCGCGACAATTTCATGACCTGTCCGGTGTGCGGCCAGCAACTCGACATGCGTGACTTCCGTCAGGTCGCTTGGCACGATCAGCCCCAACATGAGCCGCTGGAGTTGGAGCTTGTGCCACGGGTCGGAACGCGAAATGGTTGCGGATGCGATCGTTGAAATAGCGGCCCTTGGCAAAAGCAGTTTTAAAGTCGGCGAAGGTCTCCGGGGGCACGTCCAGAAAGTCGTACTGCCTGCCGCTCGCTACAAACCACACCGATAGGACCCTGGTGTCCGGATTGTATTCGAATCTGCGTATCGAGGTTGACGGCATGGTGCACCAGGTGCTGCACTGAGGAAGCAGAGCGGGCCGACCACGGCTGTACGTCCATGGCCATCACCGCCTCCACGGAAGGGACGCTGACGGCATTCCAACTTGCCCAATCGTTTCTGGTTCCGGACAAACAAAAAAGCCCGGTACCTTTCGGGAGCGGCGATGTCTGGATGGCGCTCGGGTTGAGCAACCTGCTGACGATACTATTCACAAGGATCGAACCGCGTTTTTGGCTGGCTCCGGCAGTGGGTCTGTTCTCAAGCTGGCCGGCTGCCCGAATTTGGGTATTTATGGGTCCTTTATTGGGTATGTCGGTAATTTTCGGGTATTTTTTGGTATATTGGTGGGTATGACCCTGAAGTAGACTCTCTGCAAATTACCACCGAGATCCTTGCTCTGGTCTCGGATATCGGGTCGCTCGGTTTGATAACGCTGCTGCTGCTGCTTCTGGCCGCCGGTTCGCGCGCCGGTATTCTGATAGGGCTGGCGATCACCATAATATCAGTCGTCTTTCTGTCCGCGTCGCTCGAGGCTGGGCGGGTATGGAATACCCGCTGTCTTCATCGGACTTTCGCTCTACACGATCGGGGCGTGGACGAAGATCGATGCGGAAGTGGTTGACCCGGCCTTTGGACGGGCCGAATTTGCCCGCACCACGATCGCGGGAATTGAAGAGAACTGGGCGACGGGCGTCGGCTTTGGGAGTTTTCCGAAAGTCTACCAGATTTACGAAAAGGGAGAGATGATCTTCAAGCCCTACGTCAATCACGCCCACAATGATTATCTGGAACTGGCACTTGAAGCTGGCGCGCCTGTTGTCTTTCTGGTCGCGGCCTACTCGATATTGCTTTTTGCGTTTTCCCTGGCGGCACGGCGAGATCGGCTGCAGAAATGGCGTTTCTCTCAGTATCGTTTCTGCTCGTTCATTCCCTGGTCGATTATCCCATGCGAACGGCGGCGCTTGCGATGACTTTCGCCTATATGAATGGCATCATCTTTCACAAGGGATTCGCTGGGCGGTTAAGCCAGAGAGGCGAGTCGACCGAGGCCCATGATGACAATCTGCTTGTTCCCGTCAGGCCGGCTCTGGCAAGACGATAGCAATGCGTCGCCTGGAATTGGCGATGGATTGGCGCTGGATCGTGACCCAGACGTTTGCCGAACGCCGAGATTGACAAGCCATTGCATGGAACCTAAGCACGGTCGGCTGGGGCCGGGGGGTTCAGGCATGTCGAGGAGAGCTTCTTGAAAGGAATTATCCTTGCTGGGGGCAGTGGAACGCGTCTTTATCCACTAACATTAGCAGTCTCTAAGCAAATTCTGCCGATATACGACAAGCCGATGATCTATTATCCGCTGAGCGTTCTGATGCTCGCGGGTATCCGTGAAATTCTGATCATTTCGACGCCGCGTGACCTGCCGGTTTTTCGCGATCTGCTTGGCGATGGATCGGAGTTCGGCCTCGACCTGTCCTATGCCGAGCAACCGCAGCCCAACGGGCTGGCGGAGGCCTTCATCATCGGCCGCAATTTCATCGGCAAGGACAACGTGTCGATGATCCTCGGCGACAACATCTATTTCGGCGACGGGCTGTCGCAGCTTTGCCGCGACGCTGCCTCGCGCGAAAAGGGCGCTTCGGTGTTCGCCTATCATGTCGAGGATCCCCAGCGTTATGGCGTGGTTTCCTTCGACAAGGCCACGGGAACGGCGCTGACGATCGAGGAAAAGCCGCAGGTGCCGAAATCCAACTGGGCGGTCACCGGTCTCTACTTCTATGACAACGACGTCGTCGACATCGCCCCTGCCATCCGCCCCTCGGCGCGCGGCGAGCTCGAGATCACGGCGGTCAACAACGTCTACCTCGAGCGCGGCCAGTTGCATGTGCATCGGTTGGGGCGCGGCTATGCCTGGCTCGACACCGGCACGCATGACAGCCTGCATGAGGCCTCGTCATTCGTGCGCACCATCGAGCACCGCCAGGGCATCAAGGTCGCTTGTCCCGAAGAGATCGCCTTTGAACAGGGTTGGCTGACAGTGGACCAGGTTCTGCGTCGCGCCGATCACCTGGGCAAGAATGAATATGCCGCCTATCTGCGCCGGCGTGTCGTCGACCTGTCGGAGGGCTAGGTGTTGGAGGTCAGGCCCCTTGGCATCGATGGCGTGCTGGAAATCGTGCCGAAGCGACATGGCGACGCGCGCGGCTTCTTCGTGGAAACCTACAATGCCGAGCGGTTTTCGCAGGCCGGCATAGACTTGGCTTTCGTGCAGGACAATCATTCCTATTCCGCCGCGGCGGGCGTCTTGCGAGGGCTTCACTATCAGCTTGCGCCGCGCGCCCAGGACAAGCTGCTGCGCGTCATCCGGGGCAGCATTCTCGATGTCGCGGTCGACGTTCGCCGCGGTTCGAAAACCTTCGGAAAATGGGTCGCTCTCGAAGTGTCGGCCGAAAAGGGCAACCAGATTCTGGTGCCGAAAGGCTTCGCGCACGGTTTCGTGACGCTCGTGCCCGACACCGAGGTTCTGTATAAGGTGACCGACACCTATTCGCAGGCGCATGATCGGTCGATCCGTTTCGACGATCCCGCCATCGGCATCGAATGGCCGTCATTGACCGGCGGGTTTCAGCTCTCGGACAAGGACCTCAAGGCGCCGCTGCTTGCCGCCGCCGAGGTGTTCGCCTGATGGGTTGCGTGAGGACAGCGGCATGAATTTTCTGGTGACGGGCGGTGCGGGCTTTATCGGTTCGGCGGTGTGCCGGCATCTATGCGCCAACCCGGCCTATCGGGTGACCAATCTCGACAAGCTAACCTATGCGGGAAACCTGGCCTCGCTGCGGCCGATCGAGAACGCACACAATTATCGCTTCGCGCAGGCCGACATCTGCGACGAAAGGGCCGTGCTCGACATCCTCCGGCGCGACGATATCGACATCGTCATGAACCTTGCCGCCGAGAGCCATGTCGACCGCTCGATCGATGGGCCGGGCACCTTTATCGAGACCAACATCGTCGGCACCTACAAGATGCTTAATGCCGCGCTGGAATATTGGCGCGGCCTGCCCGAAGACCGGAAGAGCCATTTCCGCTTCCATCATGTCTCGACCGACGAGGTGTTCGGCGATCTTCCCTTCGATGGCGGCATGTTCGTCGAGGAAACGCCCTACGCGCCATCCTCGCCCTATTCCGCCTCGAAGGCGGCCTCGGATCATCTGGTGCGGGCCTGGCACGAAACCTATGGCCTGCCGGTCGTGCTTTCCAATTGCTCGAACAATTACGGACCCTATCACTTTCCCGAAAAGCTGATCCCGCTGGTCATCCTCAATGCGCTCGATGAAAAGCCGCTGCCGGTCTATGGCGCCGGCGCCAATGTGCGCGACTGGCTGTTCGTCGAGGATCACGCACGCGCGCTGGAACTTGTCGCGACCAGGGGACTGCCGGGCGAAAGCTACAATGTCGGCGGCAATTCCGAGCGGACGAACCTTGGCGTCGTCGAGACGATCTGCGATCTGCTCGACGGCAGGCGGCCGCGGGCAGGGGGCAAGAGCTATCGCGACCTGATTTCCTTCGTCACCGACCGCCCCGGTCACGATCGCCGCTATGCCATCGACGCCTCGAAGATAGGCCGAGACCTGGGCTGGGCGCCCAATGAGAATTTCGACAGCGGCCTCGCCAAGACCGTCGACTGGTTTCTCGACAACAAATGGTGGTGGGGACCGATCCGCGAGCAGCGCTATGCCGGTGAACGGCTGGGCGAAGCACGCAAGGGGGCGGCGTGAGGCTGGTTGTCACCGGACGCGACGGACAGGTCGCGGCGAGCCTTCTGGAGGCCGGCCAGGCGGCCGCCGGCGTTGAGGTCATCGCCATTGGCCGTCCGCAACTCGACCTCGCAAGACCCGACACGGTGATCGAAGCCATCGCGGCCGCGAAGCCTGATATCGTCGTGTCGGCCGCCGCCTACACGGCGGTGGATCAGGCCGAGGACGAGCCCGATCTGGCATTCGCGGTGAACGCCGCCGGCGCCGGCAAGGTGGCGCAAGCAGCAAGCCGCCTGGGCGTTCCCGTCATCCATCTTTCGACCGACTATGTCTTCGACGGCACCAAGGACGCCGCCTATGTCGAGACCGACGCCACCTCACCGCGCAGCGTCTATGGCGCCTCCAAGCTTGCCGGCGAGCAGGCGGTTGCATCAGCCAATACGCACCATCTGATCCTGCGCACGGCATGGGTCTACAGCCCGTTCGGCAAGAATTTCGTGAAAACCATGCTGCGGCTGGCCGCCGACCGCGACGAGATCGCGGTGGTGGCCGATCAGAGGGGAAATCCGACATCGGCACTTGATATCGCCGACGCGATCCTGCATGCGGCGGCACGGCTGCACGAGGGCGCGGGCACATCCGGCATCTATCATCTGGCCGGAACCGGCGAGGCCCACTGGAGCGGCTTTGCCCGCCATATCCTCGACACAAGCCGCGTGTTGGGTGGTCCCTGGGCGCGGGTACGGGACATTGCTACGATGGACTATCCGACCAAGGCGCGCCGCCCCGCCAATTCCCGGCTGTCGAGCGCGAAATTCGCGGCGGCGTTCGGCTGGAATGCACCGGACTGGCGGCAATCGACGGAAGCGGTGGTGCGCCGGCTTCTCGACGGTGAGACGAAACAGGCATCGACGGCATGAACAAGCGCCCTTCAGCGGAAAACATGCGCGATGCTGCGCCCGTCGACGAAGCGACGCCGAAAGCACGCAAGGCAACGCCGAAAGCAGCCAAACGCACCTGCATCATGGTGCTTGGCATGCATCGCTCTGGCACCAGCGCGCTGACAAGGGCGATCAATCTGCTTGGCGCGGAACTGCCGAAGAATCTGCTGGGCGCCAACCCCTCCAATCCAACTGGGCACTGGGAGCCGGCACGCCTCATCGAACTGCACGATCAGATGCTGGCCGAAGCAGGAAGCAGCTGGGATGACTGGCGATCCTTTGATCCTAACGATCTTGGAACTGTGCGTTTCCAATTCTATAAAGCCGAGATTGCCCGGTTGATCGACGAGGAATATGGCGGTGCCGCGTTGTTCGTCCTGAAAGAGCCGCGCATTTCGCGTTTCGTGCCGCTGTACGCGGATATTCTAAAACGGATGCGCATCGATGTGCGCTATGTGCTGATAGAGCGCAATCCGTTGGCCGTGATCGCTTCACTGGCCAACCGGGATGGTTTTACGACCGGGTTCAGTTCACTTCTTTGGCTTCGACATGAACTAGAAGCTGAGCGTGCAACACGGGGTTCGCCACGGATCTTCTTGTCTTACGAGGGACTGCTTGATGACTGGCGCCAGGGAATCGACGGGCTCACGAGCGCTCTCGGAATCGGGTGGCCGAGGTCCAATGTGGAGTGGCAATCCCTGCTAGCCGAGCATTTCTCGTCGGACAATCAGCACTTTGCCGCCAGTAACGAACTGCTCGACGCCGATCCACGTATCATTGACTGGGTCAAGGACACGTATATGGCGCTGATTGCGCTCCGGTCCGATGATGTTGATACGACTGCAACATCCGATCTCGATAGGATTAAAGCAGAGTTCGATTCCGTTCCGAAAATTTTTGGTGACGCTTTTTTTCTCGAACTTGATAGCCGTCTCAAGGTGCTACGACAGCAGAATGTTGCGGAGCAGCAGTTGGCCAAGCAGCGCGGCCACGAGATCGAAAAATTGACGCTTGAACACACTCAAAAGATTTCGGAGGTGCAGGCCCATATAGCACAGCTCGAAGCAGACCGATCTGAACAGCAGCGTCTCTTGGAAGAGGCCGCCTCGGTGGCGGATGAGCTTAAGCAATCGCAGGATCTTGTTGTCGATTTAAACCGTCAAATACAGGCTTTCCAAGCAGAAAGAGTGACGCTTGAAATTCAATTGAATGACAATTTGCCAAGCCCCCCAACTGGCACCGACAGCCATTCACCTTCGTTTTTAGCTTTTTCCAAGACTCCGGATGAGCAAGAGGAAGTAAGTATCTGTGCTGATGAGACAAAGTTGATAGCTTTTTATCTTCCACAATTTCACAGAATAGATGAAAATTCAGAATGGTGGGGGCCGGGTTTTACAGAGTGGACGAATGTGGCGCGGGCGACCCCTAATTTCTCAGGCCACAATCAGCCAAGAATTCCTCGCGAGTTAGGATACTACGACCTCACGCACCCTCAGATAATGCGAGAGCAGGTCGAAGTTGCGAGGCTTTACGGTCTTCATGGTTTCTGTTTTTACCACTATTGGTTTAGCGGGAGGAGAGTACTAGAGAAGCCGGTAGAGTTATTTATGAATTCCGATATAGATTTTAAGTTTTGTTTGTGCTGGGCCAACGAAAATTGGACCCGCGCATGGGATGGCGATACGAAGAACATTCTGCTGGAACAGAAGTATGCCGACGGGGATGCCGAGGCCTTCATCGACTCCATGCTCGGCTACTTCAATGACCAAAGATATATAAAGATTGGCGGCATGCCGTTATTAGTCGTCTATCGAGCCAAAGATATCCCGGACCCTCGACGATGGTTTTCCCTGTGGCGGGATCGCGTGGTTGCCAACGGGTTTCCAGGCCTCCACATCAGCGTTGTTGACTTCTATGACATATCCACGCCTGAAGAGGTGGGGGCTGACTCTCTGGTCGAGTTTCCCCCGCATAAGTTCAACGGACCTCAGAACCACCCCTCGGAATTTCCGACTTTCACAAATCCGAATTTCTCGGGCGGCGTCGTTGACTATCGGAAAATGATTGCTCAAAGCGCCAATCGCCCCAAGCCGTCCTTCAATATGTTCAGAGGCATTATTCCAGGATGGGACAATACCGCTCGGCGGCAGAACAACCCCACAATTGTGGTCAATTCGGCGCCCGAACTGTATGGCAAGTGGCTTCAATTCCTGCGCTTTCAGGCTAGGCGGGATCACCCTGACCCAGACAGCCGCCTCCTATTTGTCAATGCGTGGAATGAGTGGGGCGAGGGATGCTACCTTGAACCCGACCAGCGGTGGGGGCTGTCTTATCTGGAGGAAACGCTTCGCGGCAAATTCTTCGACGCCGCAAAGGAGCCGGTTGATATAAATAGCGCGCGGTCGCATTTATTCGATCAGCTCGTGGCTTTGTCGGGGCGTGAGGAAAATGCCGGCGCGCACATAGCCAAGGAAAATCTCGTGGCCATAGTGCCTCCCAGCCAAATGGCTATAAGTGCTTCGAAGTTGCTGCAAAGATGGCCGTGGCTGCACTCTATGGCAGCGCATTTCTATAAGCGGCTCTTGCTTGCGAGGCAAAGCTACAATGGATAGCGTCGCTATTGTGGCTCATTTCGACGCAAACGATTGCGTCGAGGTCAATTCTGTGGACCTTTTGACTTGCATAACGAAGAATTTTGACCGAACGGTCTTGGTTACCACGAGTAAGATAGACGTAGATATTGCGGAGAGATTCCCAAACACCGTTGTTATACAAAGACCAAATTTCGGATATGATTTTTATAGCTATCGAGTCGGGCTGACATATGCGTTAAAAAAATGGGAGGTAGGGAGCGCCTTGCTGGTTAATTCCAGCTTCGCAATTCTATCAAAAAGTATTTTTGACAGCGCTTTATCAAGAATGATTGACTTGGGATCCGACTATGATGTGGTCGGCGCGACAGAGTCGCATCAGTTCTCTTGGCATGTGCAGTCGTACTTGGTTTTGCTTGGGTCTAAAATTTTGAGAGAGCCGTGGCTCGACGCTTTTCTTAGTAGTGTAGAGCCGACGAACTCAAAATTTGACACCATTCAGAGGTTCGAGATTGGCCTGTCGTCGATGCTCAAACATAACAATGTCAAGGTCGCAACCTTGGTGCAGCCAGCGTCTGAGCAGCGTGAGTTTTCGGCTATTTACTGGAGCATGGGTAAGAGGAAGCAGTATGCCGCCGATTTGGTTCCCACCTCTAACGTAACCTTGGCGCCTGGGTTAAACCCAGTGCATTATCTCGCAGAGTCCATCGCTCGCGAGCTAGGGTATGTGAAGCTTGAACTGCTCAGGGAGAATCCTCATCAAATCGACCTAGCCTTTGTTGATGAGATTTGCGACCAGGAGCGCCTTATCGAAATACGGGAAATGGTCAACCGCAGCCGAGCTAGTTACGCGCGAGGAAGTGACAGTCTGTCTACTCTCAGGACGGAGATGGGTCCGCTTCCCACAGCCAAGATCGCGCGGTGGCAGCGGACGAAGCCGGAGCAAGTTCGTGTTGCAGTAGTACTTCATCTTTATTACGTTGAGATGATTTATGATATCTGCCAACTTCTACAGAATATTGTACTCCCGTTTGACATGTACGTGACGACGGCATTTGAAGGAGATTCGGCGGAGATATTTTCAAGATTCTCTAAGCTTGCACAGAGTGTGTCAGTCTACTGCTCTGAGAACAGAGGTCGAGATATCGGACCTTTCGTTTCCATTTATCGAAGCGGTGCGCTTGACCGCTACGACGCTGTTTTGAAAATTCACTCAAAGAAAAGTACTTATAGTACGAACGGCGTGGTTTGGAGAGACAGGTTGTACGGGTCCGTTGCTGGAGACTCATTGACGGTGTTGCGGTCCGTGGAGCTGATCAAATCGGGCAAAGTCGGTATCGTCGGCCCGCATCGGTATTATCTAACCAGCGATAGATTTTGGGGTGCAAACCGCGACACGGTGCATCGGTTACTGCAAGAGATGACCGGTCTCGACGCGGAAGCGAACATCGATCTCGGCTTTTTTGCTGGCTCGATGTTCTGGTTCGCGCCAAAGGCGCTTTCGCCTCTCAAGAACATACCTGAGACGAGTCTCGTGTTCGAGGCAGAAAATGGCCAGCAGGACGGCACGCTCGCCCATGCGATCGAAAGAGTTTTTTGCCCAGTCGTACGCAGTCAAGGTTTCGCGGCGTCCAGTGTCCTTCTCCGTGGGATGGATATTCAAGGATATTCTTCGATCGAGAATGATGTGCCGGTATTGTAACACAGCTATAGAGGCGCCACAGAATGCTTGAAACCTCCGTTACGGCCACGTTTGAGAACTTCGATGAGGAGGGTTATCTGCAAGCCAATCCAGATGTTGCAGTCGCGGTTAAAGAGGGGCGTTTGGCGAGCGGGCGATACCATTTCAAGATTATTGGCCATACAGAAAATCGTCGGATCGTTCGAGCAACTTCAATTGTTGAGGCAAGGAAATCGAAGCTCTCTCATATCGTGGACTTGCTTCAGTGGGACGAGGTGCCCCCAAGGCTTCCTAATGGTGGCTACAATTGTTTGCCAGACGATCTTGCAAAGATAGCTGGAGTTGTGCCAACAGATTCGATATCTCAGCACGACTACATAGATATGATAAAAGCCAAAATCGAAAGGAATGAAGATAAGTTATTTCTCGACGCAGGTGCAGGATTTAGGCCCGTGTATTATAGAAATGTAGTAAATTTAGAGATTGTCCCATATGCTACAACTGATATTTTAGCGGTTTTGGAAAAGATACCGTTTCGGGATGAATCGTTCGACTACGTAATCTCCAACGCCGTATTAGAGCATGTGCGAGACCCGTTCGCGGCTGCTCGTGAAATGACCCGTGTACTTAAACCTGGGGGCGAGATGTTCGTCCATGTCCCGTTCCTGCAGCCGTATCATGGTTTTCCGCACCATTACTACAATATGACGAAGGATGGTCTTCGAAGCCTTTTTGACCGCGACATGGAAGTTCTAAGTCATACGGTCCCATTTTATTTTCACCCTGTTTGGGTTGCGAGTTGGTTTTTTAATTCGTGGGCGAATGGCTTGTCACCTAGAACAAAAGAGTCTTTTGAGAAATTGACTGTGAAAGAACTTATGAATTTCGTAGTTAAAGACATGGGAGAGCCATTTGTTCAGGAGCTAAGTGAGGACAAACAATTTGAATTGGCCTCTGGAACTTTTCTAGTTGCTAGGAAGAGATGACGTAGGGCCATGACGCTGATCTTGACTCTAACCCGCCGCGAGATAGCGGGCCGCTATCGGGGCTCTGCGCTCGGTTTGCTGTGGTCGCTTCTCAATCCCCTGTTCATGCTGGCTGTGTACACCTTCGTGTTCGGCGTGGTGATGAAATCGCGCTGGACGACCCCTGGTCAGCAGAGTGCCACGGACTCGACGGGCGAGTTTGCGGTCGTCCTGTTTTGCGGGCTGATCGTCTTCCAGTTTTTTGCCGAGGTGATATCGCTGGCGCCTGGGCTGGTCGTGGCCAATGCCAACTACGTCAAGAAGATTGTGTTTCCGATCGAGATACTGCCGGTAGTTTCTGCCGGCGCGGCATTGTTTCATGCTGCAGTCAGCCTGCTGGTTCTGCTGGTCTTCGCCTTCATCGTTTTTGGCCATGTTCCGCTTACGGTCGTTCTGGCGCCATTGGTGTTCGCGCCGCTCATTGTCCTGGTGCTTGGCATCGCCTGGGTATTGGCGTCCATTGGTGTCTATTTTCGCGATATGAGCCAGATCGTAGCGCCGCTGGTGACAGCAACTATGTTCCTCTCTCCGGTTTTCTTCCAAAGGGCCTCGCTGCCGGTATGGCTCCAGCCGTGGCTGTCGCTTAACCCGCTCGCGATTCCCGTAGAGAGTTTTCGCGATGTAGTTCTTTTTGGCGTGGAGCCGAATTGGCTGGCGCTTGGCTGCTATTCACTCGTGGCGATTGTAGTCGCATCTCTCGGTTACCAATTTTTTCAGAAGACCCGCAGGGGCTTTGCCGATGTCCTCTAGCGAGTTTGCAAC
>NZ_RZTT01000740.1 GCF_003996995.1 Mesorhizobium sp. M7A.T.Ca.US.000.02.2.1
GCTTACCGCCGGTGACGACCGTTCTTTCGATCATCCGGGGATAATGATTTGTTCAGCAGCCTGTTCGTCTTCCGCGGTCGCGGATCGCCGATGCTGGAGTTTGCCGTCAGTGTCGCTGCGGCTGCGCTCGTTATTGCCCTGTGGGAGCTGGCGGCGCGCGCGGGCATCATTGCGCCGCAGTTCCTGCCGTCGCCGAGCCGTGTCGTCGTCGCGCTGTGGACGATGCTGACCGAGCAGAACCTGCTGTGGCACGTCGCGGTCTCGACCACCCGTGTCTGGATTGCGTTCGTGTTGGCCGCCGTCATGGCGATCCCGATCGGCATCATGATGAGCAGCTACCGGATCGTCGGCGCCGCCCTCGAGCCGATGATCGATTTCATCCGCTATCTGCCGGTCCCCGCGCTGGTGCCGCTGTCCATCATCTGGTTCGGCGTCGGCGAGGAGACCAAGATCTTCCTGCTCTGGCTGGGGACGTTCTTCCAGCTCGTGCTGCTCGTCGCCGACGACATGCGGCGCGTGCCGCAGGAATTCGTCGAGGTCGCCCGCACCGTCGGCGCCAATTCGAGGCAAGTCATGATCGACGTCGCCCTGCGCTGGATGGGCCCGACGCTGCTCGACAATCTGCGCATCACGCTCGGCTGGTGCTGGACCTATCTGATCATCGCCGAGATCGTCGCCGCCGATTCCGGCATCGGCTATGTGATCTGGACGGCCCGGCGCTTCGTCAAGACACCGGAGGTCATGGCCGGCGTCGTCGTCATCGGCCTGATCGGCCTTGTCACCGACCAGCTTCTTCGCCTGCTTCACCGCCGGCTGTTCCGGTATCTGTGAGGAGCATGACATGACCGGATATGTTCAATTCGTCGACACGGCCAAGTCCTTCGGCCCCGTCGATGTCGTGCGAAACACCAATCTTGGCCTCGAGCGCAATTCGCTGGTCGTCTTTCTCGGCCCATCGGGCTGCGGCAAGACCACCTTGATGCGCATGGTCGGTGGCCTCGACGAACCGAGTTCGGGCTCGATCCTGCTTGGCGGGAAAAGGGTGGTCAGGCCGGACCGTCGGCGCGGCATGGTGTTCCAGTCCTATTCGTCGTTTCCCTGGTTGACTGTCAAAAACAACATCGCCTTCGGCATGCGCTACAGGAAGGACCTAGGCGCAACCGAAAGAGCCGAGCGTATCAGCCATTATCTCAAGCTGTTCGGGCTCGCAGACTTTGCCGACTCCTATCCAAACCGTATCTCGGGAGGCATGCGCCAGCGCGTGGCCATAGCCCGCACACTCGCCGCAGGCTCAGACGTGCTGTTGATGGACGAGCCTTTCGGCGCCCTCGACGCGCTGACGCGCGAGCGGCTTCAGGTCGAGCTGCGGCAGATCCAGATCCGCGAGGAAAAGACCATCATCTTCGTCACCCACGACGTGGAAGAAGCCGTATTTCTCGCCGACCGGATCATCCTGTTCTCGCGCCGTCCAGCCTCGATC
>NZ_RZTT01000741.1 GCF_003996995.1 Mesorhizobium sp. M7A.T.Ca.US.000.02.2.1
CGACGATACGATGGCGCCAGCTTTCGCTGATCGCCAGACGGCCGTTGCCGAGCATGACCGCGCCGTTGGGAAATGCCAATCCGGCTGCAAGCTCACGCTGGGAGCCGCTGTCCGGATCGATGGCGAGCACGACGCCGCTGCTGCCGCCCTCCATCAGATCGCGCTTCCAGTCGCGCGCCGGATGCTTGCGCGAGCCGACACACAGGTAGAGCGAGCCATCCACGGTAAAGAGCCCGGCGGTGAGGCAGGACGCCACGCCGCCTGGCAAGCCGATGCGCCTCCAGGTGCCCGGCTGCCCGATTTGCAGGCCCTCACCCTCGATGCCGACGGCAAGGCGGCCATCGGGCGCGGATGCGACAAAGCTGATCGGCGCCGCGAACTCCGCTATTGCGACCGCCGAAGCGCCCGCTCTCCCAAGGTCGATCCGGAAGAGCGTGTTGCCGCTGCTGCACAGCAGTCTCGCTGGCGACGCAACGAGATTGTCGATCGCAGGAAGCGACAGCAGCCGCTCCGCCTCTTCCAGGCGGTTGTCCGGTTTGAATACGCCGTCCATGGCCGGCACGCTGATGCCGGCATCATCAGCCGAAAACAGCCGGCGGACGAACGTGCCTAACCCCGCCATCAGCGCTTCCCCCAGTAATCGTCATGCGCCGTCCATTGCGGATCGGCGCCTTCGATGCGAACGCGGCCGATGCGGTTGTTGGAGACGCCGCCCAGATAGAGCCAGCCCTTGTGCTCGCAGGTCGAGGTGATCGAGGGATGGTTTTCGCCGGCCTCGTCCCACAACGCGTCGATGATCTCGCCGGTTTCCGACACGCGCAGCACGCAGCCGCGATTGATGTTGGGGAACAGCCATTCGTCGGCGGCGATCCGCTTGGCCATGCGGCGGCGAAAACCCGGCTTGCGCATGGCGAGATCGAAGGTTCTGGTGCGCATGCCGAGCAGCGCGATCCAGTAGGTTCCGTCGGAGCCGCGGTTGAGATTGTCGGGATAGCCTGGCAAATTGTCGAGGAAGATTTCACGCTTGCCCTTGTCCGGTCCGTCGAACCAGTAGCGGCTGATGCGGCACGCCCATGTCTCGGCAAAGAGCAGCGACTGGCCGTCGCGGCAAATGGTGACGCCGTTGGGAAAGATCAGGCCGCGCAATATGGTGCGGGTCGAGCCGGTCCTCGGATCGTGGCAGATCAGCCGGCCGTTGCCCCTGCCCTCCAGCGCATCGACCGCCCATTCAGACATCTCGTAGCGGATCGTCGCTTCACTGAAGAAGATGCGCCCGTCCGGCGCGATGTCGAGATCGTCGGGAAGCCGCAGCCGCGAATCGTCGATCACCGACAGCAGGCTGCGATTGGTTTCGTCGGTGACCTTCGCCACCGTCCCGTCCGGCGAGACGCGGTAGACGCCCATGCCGCCGACGCAGGTGAGCAGGTCGCCATTCGGCGCGAAGGCCAGCCCCAGCGGA
>NZ_RZTT01000742.1 GCF_003996995.1 Mesorhizobium sp. M7A.T.Ca.US.000.02.2.1
TCCCATCATCGTCGTCGCAGCAGCGGTTATCCTGTTCCTGCTCTATTCGTCGGTCTTCGTGGTCAATGCGCGCCAGCAGGCGCTGGTGCTCAGGTTCGGCGAGATCGTCGACGTCAAGAGCGAACCCGGCATCTACTTCAAGGCGCCGTTCTCGTTCTTCGACGCCGACACCGTGCAACTGATCGAGAACCGGGTGCTGCGCTTCGACCTCGACAACATCCGCGTCCAGGTGTCAGGCGGCAAGTTCTATGAGGTCGACGCCTTCATCGCCTACCGCATCTCGGATCCGCGGGTCTTCCGCTCCACCGTCTCGGGTCAGATCGAACTGGCAGAAGCCCGGCTCAGGACGCGTCTCGACGCTGCCTTGCGCCGTGTCTACGGTCTGCGTGATTTCGAGGCCGCACTTTCCGAACAGCGCACCGTGATGATGCGCGAAGTCCGCGACCAGCTCAGGCCCGACGCCACCTCGCTCGGCCTGCAGATCGAGGATGTCCGTATCCGCCGCACGGATCTCACGGCCGAAGTCTCGCAGCAGACCTTCGACCGCATGAAGGCGGAACGCCTGGCGGAAGCTGCGCGGCTGAGGGCGCGCGGCAATGAAGCGGCACAGCGCATCACCGCCCGCGCCGATCGCGAAGTGGTCGAGATCGTCGCCGAAGCGCAGAAAGAGTCGGAAATCCTGCGCGGCGAGGGCGAAGCCCAGCGCAGCGCCACCTTCGCGGGAGCCTATCAGCGCGATCCGGCCTTCTTCGACTTCTACCGGTCGATGAATGCCTATGGCACGGCGCTGGACAACACCGGAACGACGATGGTGCTGTCGCCGAACTCGGAGTTCTTCCGCTTCTTCCGCAATCCTGACGGCGGCGAGGGGCCGGCAAAGCCGGCTTCGCCTGCGCCAAACGCTCCGGCGACGGCACCCGCCGCGCCGGCGGCACAGCCCAGCACCGGCCAGTAGCGGCCGGTGCAGGATTTTCTTGCCGCCATGGGCCTGGTCCTTGTCATAGAGGGTCTGGTCTATGGCGGTTTTCCCGGCCTGGCCAGGAAACTTGCCACCGAAGTGCTGTCGCTGCCCGAGAACGCGCTGCGGATCGCCGGGCTGGCGGCGATCGTGATCGGCGTCGGCATCGTCTGGCTGGTACGGGGCGCATGACGGCGGCGATGATTTATCCTCTGCCGATAGTCATAGCCGCAAACGTGCCGTATTTTTTGCCAACATGGCGTGACGCGGCGTTTTCGTCGAAGCGCTTTTCTTTTCAAGGATACCGGGAGGCTTCTCGATGACATCCAATACAATTCTGTGCGCGGCTCGGCGGACATTCATCGCCGGCGCGGCGGCACTTCTTGTCAGCGCAGTCGCTGTCCCGTCCTTCGTGACGCCGACATTTGCCGCCGATGGACCCGCTTCGGTCGCCGATCTGGCGCAAGGCCTGCTCGGCGCGGTGGTCAACAT
>NZ_RZTT01000743.1 GCF_003996995.1 Mesorhizobium sp. M7A.T.Ca.US.000.02.2.1
GGCCCTGCACAGCGGCGACGAACCGCCCCGCGTGCGGCGCATGATCGAACGCCCGACCACCGCCGGCACAGCGCTTGTGATGGCCAAGGGGCCGATCGAGCATTAGGGCTCCGCAATCGCGCCCCTGCCGCAGGCACCCCGCTTGGCCCTCCCGTCAGCCCTCGCCCGACAGATCCCGGCGCGCCTTGTCGAGTTCCTCGGCATAGCGCCGCATCAGATGGCCTTCGGTCAACAGGCCCAGCACGATGTGGTCGGTGAAATCCTCGACGACAGCGAGTTCTTCGGCGCCGGCGCGCTGGAATGTTTCCGCGGCGGCCTGCACGTTCATGCTCGGCACCAGCACCGCGTCCTTGTATTTGGCAAGATCGCGCACCGGCACCTCGCCATCGGAAGGATCGCTGTGCAGTTCGGCCACGATCAGCACGCCGACATAATGATCGCCCGCATCCACGGCGATGACCCGCTGGGCAGAGCCGAGCGGCACTTGCTTGCGGAAGGCTGCCAGCGTCGTCGAGGCATAGATGGTCTTGATGTCCTTGCGCATCATCGAGCCGACTGTGAGGCTGCGCATCCAGCCAACATCGTGGGCGCTGCGGATGGTCTCGCCGCGCAAATGGAAGCGCCATGTCGAGAACGAGTAGCCGAAGGTCTCGCGCACCAGGATCGCCGACATGATCGAGGCGGCCAGCACAACGCCGGTCAGCGTCAGGTCGCGGGTCGATTCCAGCGCCAGGAAGGTCATCGTCAGCGGACCGCCGACGACACCGACTGCGAGCGACGTCATGCCGACGACGGCGGCGACGGCAGGGTCGATGCCGGTTGCCGGCGAGACGACAATCATCACATCCGCGAACGCCTTGCCGAGCAGCGCGCCGAGGAACAGCGAGGCGAAGAACAATCCGCCGCGAAAACCCGACCCCAGCGAGACCGCCGACGCCGCCAGCTTGAGCACGAAGACGCTGGCCACCACGGCCAGCCCGTAATTCATCGAGAATTCACGATGCAGCGCGCCATGGCCGCTGGACAGGACCTGCGGCGTGATCAGCCCCAGCAGCCCGACGATGACGCCGCCAATGACGGGGCGCAGCGCCGCATCGATCGACAGCCTGGCGAAACCGCGCTCGATCAGTGTCACCAGATGCATGATGGCGATCGAGGCGGCACCGCCGAGCAGGCCGAGCAGCAGGAACGGCACATACTGGCTGGCGGTGAGCGCCGGCAGACCCGAAAGCTCAAGCGGAAACGGTACGCCGCCGAACATCTCGGCCGTCAGCGAGGCGCAGATCGCGGCTGTCAAGACTGGCGCGACATTGGCAACCGAGTAGATGCCGATGACCAGTTCGAAGCCGTAGAAGGCGCCGGTCAGCGGTGCATCGAAGGCGGCGGCGATGGCGCCGGCCGCACCACAGCCGACCAGGATGCGGACATCGTTGCGGCGCAGCCTGAAGA
>NZ_RZTT01000744.1 GCF_003996995.1 Mesorhizobium sp. M7A.T.Ca.US.000.02.2.1
TCCTTGCGCAGCTCCAGGGTTTCGTCTGCCAGCCACGCGAGAATGATCGGCGCAAGATCCGGGCTCCGCCGGGCCAGCGTCTGCAGCCGCACGCGGCCCTTGGCATCGAGTTCATTGGTGAAGCTGAGCAGCGGCAGCAGCCAGAACGGGAACAGGATGGTCAGCACGCTCAGGAAAGCCGTTCCGGCCCGCAAATCCATCGGCCAGCCTTCGGCCGCGCCCCGGACCACGAAACCGCACAGGGCGAGCGTGGCGCAGGTCATCAGCACGACGGCGGTCGACATTTCCAGAACGCGGCGGATGGTCGCCTGCTTCTTGGTCAGCACGGTGTGATCGAATTCGATGTTCATGGGGTAAGCCCTCAGTTGGTGTGGTTCGGGTGGCGGCACAGCACGTCGGCAAGGATTTCCCTGCCATTGGTTTCGTAATCCCGCGCCGAGGGGGAGCCGTTCTCGCGCAGCCTCTTGGCCCGGTCGAACTGATCGGCGGCCTTACCCAGGTTCCGGCGTTGGTCCGCCAGCCAAGACCGCAGATACACCGCGCCAACTGCCTCATTGCCGGCGCTGGCCGCTGAATCGGTGATTGAGCACGCCTGCAGGCGCATCTGATCTGCATAGCCCTGCAATGTCTTGGCAGTTTCGTGGTCGCCCCGCTCCCGCGCCTCCCTGGCTTCCGTGGCCACGATCCGGGAGCACTTTCCTGCATGCTGCCGCGCCTCGAACCACGCATTTGCCAGCCGCTTCCGATCACGGGCGGGCAGGAAGATCAACGCCTGGTCGAAGCTGTCGTAGACCGGCATGAAAGCGCAGGAGGATGGCGTGGCGATCTGGCCCGTTTCCAGCCACTGGCGCGCACCCGCAGTCCCGAGCTGACACGAATTGCGTTCAAGCTCGATTTCGCTGGCGAAATGGCCCCACACGATTTCCGCAGGCTCGACACCCCAGGTGGCAGCCAGTGCAGCCCGCAGGCGCTGACGCGCATCCTCTTGGCTGTGACCGGTGATCCAGGCTGTCGCCGTGGGTTCATCGGGACGACCCATGACACAGCATTCCAGTGCTCGATACAGCATGTTGCGGCCCTCATTTTGTGGTGGTTTGTGCTCAGGGCGCAGGGAGATTGCGCCTACAAGAACCGGCCCGCTGTTGTGTCGTTTATGGCCGTTCTGTTGTGTCACTCTACCACAGGTTTCGGGCTTGCGCACATACCGCGCAAATATTTTGCACTTTTCTTGTATGTGCGCTAGGGTAGTGCCATTCCTGATTCCGGAGATCCAATGTCAGAAGTCAATTTCACCTTCCGCCTCGATGAGCAGCTGAAAGCTGACTTCCTCGCCGCTGCGAAAAACAACGACCGAAATGGCTCCCAGGAGCTGCGCGACTTCATGCGCCGCTACATCGCCGCCTCCCCCCGGCCGGATGCAGGCACAGTCGCTTCGGCCGCCGCTATCC
>NZ_RZTT01000745.1 GCF_003996995.1 Mesorhizobium sp. M7A.T.Ca.US.000.02.2.1
GTGCCGGTGATCGCGCCGATGCGCTCGGTCATCGACACGATCGACGTCAGATTGCCGCTGGCCGGTTCGGTTTTGCCGGTTTCGAGAAAGCGGCCCGCATTCTCGGCATAGGTGCGGATAGCTGCGACCGGCTGGTTGATCTCGTGCGCCACGCCGGCGGCGATTTGGCCGAGGATGGAAAGCCGGTTGGCCTGGGCGAGGTCGTCACGCAGCCGGCGCACCTTGGCTTCAGCATTCTCGCGCTCGGCGATTTCGCCGGCAAGTGCGGTGTTGGAGCGGGTCAGCTCGGCCGTTCGCGTGCTGACCCGACTCTCCAGTTCGGCATTCATCCGCGCCAGCGCCTCTTGCCTCAGCCTGCGCGTTCGCCGGCGCCGGGTCAGCACGTAGGCAAGCAGGCCCATCAGCAGCAGACCGAGCAGCGTGGTGAGCCGCGCCGTGTTGGCGGCCGATGAAAGAGCAGCGTCGGCGGGAGTGAGCAGCCAGAGACGCCAGCCAGGAACAGCACCGGGCAAATCCTGCACCACCTCGACGAACTGGCGCGGTTTTCCCGCGTTGTCGATCGTCGCCAGGCCGTCACCAGCGCCGCGCCGGATCGGCAGCGGCTCGAAGCCTGCATCGGCCAACTGGAGCTGCTCGTGGGCTGCGGCGGTGTCCTCGGCCGACAGTGGCGCCAGCGCACGAAACCGCCAGTCGGGCTGGCTGGTAGCCAGCACCACGCCGCGTTCATCAGTGATGAACACAAGGAAACCGCTGGAACGCCAATTGGCTTCGACGCCGTCGAGTTCGACCTTCAGCACCGCAACGCCAAGCGGCTTGCCGCCATCGTCGACGCGGCTGGCAAGGTACAGCCCCGGTCTGCCGCTGATTGTGCCGAGGCCATATTGGCTGGCAGCACCCTTGCTCATCGCTTCCTGGAAATAGTGCCGAAAATTGTAGTCGATGCCGACAAAGCTCGCCGGTTCGTCGGCATTGCTGGCTGATATGGCGATGCCTGCGGTATCGATGATGTAGACGGCGGATGCAGAGGCATCGCCGGCAATTGACTTGAGCTTGTCGTTGAGGGCCTTTTCTTTCATTTTTCCGGCCCGGCGCAGAGCGCCGCGCACCGCGTCGTCTCGGGCCAACACCAGTGGAACCAGGCGCTGCTTATCGATTTCACCGGTCAGGGTTCCCGCCGCCAGGGGCAGTGCGGCGAGTGCCGTCTCGCGCAGATTATCGGCCGCCTGGCCGGAGGCGATGCGCCCGGCAATGGCGATCGCGCCGGCCAGAAAGGCAAGGGCGACGACCACGGCAACCCAGCGGCCATCGCGCAGCCGCGCCACCGCCTCGCGCAGCAATTCACGGCCGGCAAATCCTTGGGATTCGCTATCGGTGCCTGCTTGCGGCGTCTGCCCTCTCCCCTTTGCTCGCGGCCTTTCGGCCAGTGTAATGCGAAAATC
>NZ_RZTT01000746.1 GCF_003996995.1 Mesorhizobium sp. M7A.T.Ca.US.000.02.2.1
GCGTAGATGTCGGCCAGGTCGCGGCCCAGCTCCTCGCGCTCGGCGCCAACACGCTCCAAACGCTCGATGAACGCCCGCAGCTGGCCGGCGACCGTCTGGCTGGTCTCGGTGATGTCTTCCTGGCTGCGCGCTTTCATGCTGCCGTCACCACTTCGCGGGCGCGCCATGCATCCTCATCATCGGATAGCCGTTCATTCATCTGCTCGCGGGTTTCCGGGAACAGATGCGCGTCGTTGACAATCATGAAATAGAACTGCCGCCACCAGTCGGCGATCCATTGCGTTGGATGCTCGTATCCTATGATTTCGGCCGCATGCATCAGGTGCAGTTGGAAATGGTGCGGCAGTTCATCGACGTGACGCAAATACAGGTCGCGCGTTTTATTGAAGACATCGTGACGAATGACTTGCCAGAGCGGGTCACGCTGCGCCGGAGGGACCGCTACCCATTGCGGGTGGATCAAGCCGGCCTCTTCGGCATGCGACGAGGTAAACGGCCCCGTGAAGCTGCCGCCGCCTGGTTCGAACGGATCAATGAAAGGGCGGCCTTCGAACGCGCCCTGCAGGACGCTGCGCCGATACCAGCGCATCATCACCTTGACCGGATGGTCTTTGCGGATGCCATCGGGTGCGCGAACCGCAGCGAAAAGCACGGCCTGTTGCATCCACGAGAGATTGACAACCCATTCCTGCTGACATGGAAAACCCTTCACGAAAACACCTCCTCGATGTGGTTCAAAAGCCGGTCCAGCTGCTTGTCGGTGTCGCGCTCGTCTTCCAGCGCCTGGATTGCCGTGCTCACCGCCTGGCGCGTCACGCTGGCGGCTCGGGCGATATCGGCTTGCGCGAAGCCGAGCATGCGGGTGGCGATCCAGAAGGCGAGCTGGCGCACTTCCGCGGCCGCCTGCCATTCGGGATCGCCGGTCGCCTTGCGCCCGGGGTCGCTGGCCAGCACGGTTTTCGGGTTCTGTTTCAGCTCCTGGGCGGCGTAGACCAGGCACACCTTGAAGGTGCCGTGCGTCGTCACCGGCCCATGCTCGCCGGCGAAGGCGATCTTGCCGCGTCCCAGCGCCGCATTGAGCTTGGCAAGCGTTTCCGGCCGCATTTCCGTAGTGCCCTTCATGGCGCGAAACCACGCGGTCACGCCGATGCCCGCCTGGCTGCAGAGGTCAACGATCGGGATCTTCTTCACTGCCCGCTTCCGGTTGATCGTCCAGATGTCCAGCGTCTCCGCCATCAAAGTCCTCTTGGCGTTGCAGTGCCCCCGCCGCGAGCGAGACGCGGAACAAAACAGCGACGGTGGCGCAGAGAATTCGCGACAGGCCGGGCGTGGTTTTCGCCCGCTGGTCGCCGGAAAGGATCAGCTCGGCCAAATGCGCGGCCTCGCCCAGATTGAATTCAAGTTCGGTGTCGGCGATGCGG
>NZ_RZTT01000747.1 GCF_003996995.1 Mesorhizobium sp. M7A.T.Ca.US.000.02.2.1
GATCAATACAACCCGCCGAAGACGCTGACCTTCAACCGCTACGCCATCAAACATGTCTGGCGCGTGATTCCGCTGAAGGAATTGCTGGGGTATTGAGGAGCGCTTCTTGCCTTCTCCCCTTGCGGGGTGAAAGGCGGTCCGCACAGCGGACGAAAGCCAATTGCTTGGCTTTTCGAGCCTTGAACGCCCTGAGCTTGCGAAGGGCCGGGTAGCGCAGGATCCACCTGCCGGGTCCCCGCTGCTTCGCAGCGTCCCGGCGTTCGCTGGCCTTTGATCGTGCCACTGGCACGATCAATTCACTCACGCGAACCGGCCGTTCACCCTTCGACAAGACTCAAGCCCGCCTCGCTCCCTCCAGTGGCACCTCGCGATCGCTCAGCATCTGCGTTTCGCTGCGCACGCGCTGGCGCTCGTCGATGAAGGCCGCCTGGATCGTAACGGTCGCCCCTGGCAGTCCGTCGGCACGGCAGGCCGCGCAGAC
Source organism: Mesorhizobium sp. M7A.T.Ca.US.000.02.2.1 (assembly GCF_003996995.1). Taxonomy (GTDB): domain Bacteria; phylum Pseudomonadota; class Alphaproteobacteria; order Rhizobiales; family Rhizobiaceae; genus Mesorhizobium. Next base: position 482 of record NZ_RZTT01000747.1, read on the forward strand.
GATGCGGCCCGACAGAGCGGCAAGCGGCGTGTTCCCCGTCACGCCGAACCGCTTCAGCTGATCGGGTCGCCACCAACGGTTGCGGCCGCAATCCGCGCACTCGACCGAGATCGAGGCGACATGCGCGATTGTTGGTTCCCTGCCCGGCAATGCCATCGCCCCTGCCTCATCGTTGTTCCTGATTTGTTCGCATATTCCTGTGTTTTACGCCGGGAGTCGAGTCGCAGTTTTCAAACTTTCCCAGAAGTTTTTCTTCTAAGGTAATTTGAGTTATGCTTTCATACTGGATACGCAATGTGAGTCGGAGCACGAACCCGCCCACTGCATCAGCCCTGGGAGCGATAATGGACGCCCTTGCCGCCGATTTTGCCCGTTCCTGCGGTTACGCCGGCGACAGCCTGGTCCTACTTGAAGCCTTCGAAGCCATCCGCCGAAACGGCATCGCCCACGCCCGTCAGGATCACGTCAGGCGCAAGGCAGTGATCGACGAGTTGAAACCGTCGGAGGCGCTGTTCCTGGCCGCGATTGGCCCGGCGCTCTCGGCAGAGGAGGCCATCGAGGACGCCGCCCGCTTCATAGCCTGCTGGCGCAACGTACCGCGCTGGCGCCAGGAGCGGCGCTTGCCCGACCTGATCAGGGCCAAGCAACAACGGCTGGTGGCGCGGTATTTTCGTCGCCATGGCCATCTTCTATGGGCGCGCGAAGCAGCGTGAGGCTGGACCAGCCATTTGCGGGTTCCATCAGCAATTTTTTCTTTCTGGACTGCGCAGGGGTGGCTGATCGTCGACGTGCATAGTTTGGAATGTTCAAGACTGCCCGCTCAAAATTTCAAACCTGGATAACGGCCGGCGCGGGAACCATCGCCGCCCTGCTTGTGGCCGGCCTAATGGGGGCCTTCGGCGCCCTGCCCGCCCACGCCCCGCCGCAATTGCCGTC
>NZ_RZTT01000748.1 GCF_003996995.1 Mesorhizobium sp. M7A.T.Ca.US.000.02.2.1
AGGTGTTTGCGCGCCTGGCGCAGGCCGCTTTCGGCGCCGTAGAGCGCCAGCATGTCCTCATAGTGGGCCACGATGTAGTCGGCGACCGCCGTCGAGTCCCGTGGCATGTTTGGCGTCGCCTCGCCGGTCGCTGCGGCCGCAATGCCGCCTGCAATCCAGGGCGCGCCATAATGGGCACGGCCGATCATCACGGCGTCGGCACCCGATTGATCGAGAATGTCGGCCGCTTCCGCCGGCGAAGAGACGTCACCATTGGCGACGACCGGGATGGACACGGCTTCCTTGACGCGGGCGATGGCGCGCCAGTCGGCCTTGCCCTGGTAGAACTGGCAGCGCGTGCGGCCGTGCACGGTCACCATCCTGACGCCGGCCTGTTCGGCGCGGCGCGCCAGCATCGGCGCGTTGAGCGCGCCTTCGTCCCAGCCGAGCCGCATCTTGACCGTCACCGGCACCTCTACCGCGCCGACAACAGCGTCGATCAGCGACAGTGCGTGGTCGAGATCCAGCATCAATGCCGAGCCGGCATAGCCACCGGTGACCTTCTTGGCCGGGCATCCCATGTTGATGTCGATAATGTCGGCCCCCTCGCCGGCCGCGATTCTGGCACCTTCGGCCATGTGCATCGCCTCACGGCCTGCTAGCTGGACCATATGGACCGGCAGGCCGGAGTGGCGTATGCGCAGGTTGAAACCGGCCCTGCCCTTGGCGAGCTCGCCACTGGCAACCATTTCGGACACGACCAGGCCCGCTCCATGCGCGTGGGCACGCTGCCGGAACGGCTCGTCCGTAATGCCCGACATCGGTGCGAGGAACACACGATTGCGGATTCTCACGCGGCCGACGTCAAGCCGCGCGGCCAATTGGGTCAAGTTAACCATGCACAAAAACCAAGCATCTTCATACGCTGCACATTCTCTAGCCATATCGGCCGCAATGTGCAACGCGGAATGACGCCACATTAAGGCGCAATTGGGAAAATGCTGGCCTTCGGCTTTGGCCGAGACCAAAGCGCCGCGCGTCCCTCAGGACGCGCAAAGGACGCTTTGGAATTTCATTAGCGCACGATCTTTCCGAAAACCGATTACACTTTTCGGGATCGTGCGCTAGGACCAAACGGGCATGACTGACGCAAGTGAAAATCACGTTTCGGATACGGATGGCAAGGTCGCGGTGGTGATCGTTGCGGCCGGCCGTGGTGCGCGCGCCGGACAGGCCAACGGACCGAAGCAATATCAACACATTGGCGGCTTTGCCGTCATTGCACACACGCTGGACATTTTTCTGGCTCACCCGCGGACCAGCGAGATCGTCGTCGCCATTCATGCCGATGACCATGAGCTGTTCCGGCAGGCGGCGGGCGCCAATGCCGAGCGCGTTACCGCCATCATGGGTGGGTCGACGAGGCAGGAATCCGTCC
>NZ_RZTT01000749.1 GCF_003996995.1 Mesorhizobium sp. M7A.T.Ca.US.000.02.2.1
TGTGCGCACCGGCCACGAGCTGATGCGGCGGCAGATAACCGCCATGGTCGAGGACGTGATCAAGTCGACGACCGCCAATCTCGATCGCATCAGGCCGCGGAGCGCCGATGCGGTGAGGGCAGCTGGCGAGACGATGGTGGTATTCTCGGCCGAGATGGCTGCCTTGGAGAAAGAACTGAAGGCCTTCCTGTACAAGCACCTCTACCGGCACGCGGAGGTTATGCGGGTGCGCGCGGACGCCGAGCAGATCGTCAAAAATCTGTTCGACGCCTATTTCGCCGATCCGCGCGCCATGCCGGACGGCTGGCGCGAGGGGCTGGATCGGGCCGACGACCGCATCAAGGCGCGCAGCGTCGCCGACTTCCTGGCGGGTATGACCGACACCTACGCGCTCAAGGAACACCGGCGTTTGTTTGACCATACGCCTGAATTGGGCTAGGGCGGGCTCGATTTTGCCGGCCAACGAGCCGGATTCGCTGCAAAGCCGCCAGAGCCAGACCTCAGAGTCACACAAATGAACATCTTCGCCGATTTCACCGCGCGAATCATAAAAGCCGTCGAAGCGCTTGATCTGAAAGACAAAGACGGCGTTTCGCCTGACCTGTCGCGCATTGCCGTCGAGCCGCCGCGCGACGCCAGCCACGGCGACCTGGCGACCAATGCGGCGATGGTGCTGGCCAAGCCGACCGGCCAGAACCCGCGCGCGCTGGCCGAAAGACTGGCGCAGGCGCTGCGTGACGACAAGGATGTTGCGGCGACGGAAGTGGCCGGGCCCGGTTTCGTCAATCTCAGACTGAAGGACGGCTTCTGGCAGGCACATCTGACCGCACTGCTCGGCGAGGGCCGCAACTATGGCCGCTCGACGGTTGGCGGCGGCAGGAAGACCAATGTCGAATATGTCTCGGCCAATCCGACCGGGCCGATGCATGTCGGCCATTGCCGGGGTGCTGTCGTCGGCGACGCGCTTGCCAATCTGATGGCCTTCGCCGGCTACGACGTGACCAAGGAATATGTCATCAACGACGCCGGCTCGCAGATCGACGTGCTCGGCCGTTCCGCATTCCTGCGTTACCGCGAAGCGCTGGGCGACGACATCGGCGAAATACCTGCCGGTCTCTATCCCGGCGATTACCTGGTGCCTGTCGGCCAGGCGCTGGTCACGGAATTCGGCCGCTCGCTTCTGCAGATGCCCGATGACGAGGCGCTCGCCATCGTCAAGGATCGCACCATCGATGCGATGATGGCGATGATCCGCGAGGACCTTGCGATGCTCAACGTGCATCACGACGTGTTCTTCTCCGAGCGCACGCTGCACGCCGACAAAGCCAGGAAAATCCGCTCTGCGATCAACGATCTGACGCTGAAGGGCCATATCTACAAGGGCAAGCTGCCGCCGCCCAAGGGCGAGAAACC
>NZ_RZTT01000074.1 GCF_003996995.1 Mesorhizobium sp. M7A.T.Ca.US.000.02.2.1
GCTTTCTCATTCAATTGGCTCCATGATGAAGGCATTTCGGAACAGGACGTTAACGGATGCCGTAGGAGGAAAATTCCCTCCCCGGACGACTTTTGCCAGATCTTTGCTTTTTATGGGACACTGAAAAAGAAAAGCCCCGGGTGATACCGGGGCTTCCTGGAAATCGATCACTTCGCCTTTTCGTACAATTCAAGGACATGGTCCCAGTTGATCAGGCTGTCGACGAACGCCTCGAGATATTTCGGCCGGGCGTTGCGATAGTCGATGTAATAGGAATGCTCCCAGACATCGACCCCGAGGATCGGCGACGCGCCATGGACGAGCGGGTTCTCGCCGTTCGGCGTCTTCGAGATCGCCAGCTTGCCATCCTTGACGGAAACCCAGGCCCAGCCGGAACCGAACTGGGTCGTGCCGGCGGCAATGAAGTCGGCCTTGAACTTGTCATAGCCACCGAGATCGCTATCAACTGCCTTCTGCAAGGCGCCCGGCAGCTTGTTGCCGCCGCCGCCTTTCTTCATCCACTTCCAGAAATGGATATGGTTGTAGTGCTGGGCGGCATTGTTGAAGAGGCCGGCATTCTTGCCGAACGACTGCTTGACCACCTCTTCGACCGACAGATCACCCAAGCCTGCCTCGGCGGCGAGCTTGTTTCCGTTATCGACATACGCCTTGTGGTGCTTGTCGTGGTGATATTCCAGCGTCTCTTTCGACATGTAAGGCTGCAAGGCCTCATAGTCGTAAGGCAGAGCGGGCAATTCAAAGGCCATGGATAGTACTCCCTCGTGGAAAAATCCGGTGTCGATACCGGAGTAAGATAGGTCTGGAATGGATTGGGACAACTCCGGATGAAGCGTCGGTCGCCTTTTTATCCGCTCAAGCAGCGGAAGTCGAATGCGCCCAATCCCAATAGAGTTCGCGCGCCTTTTTGGCCACCGGCCCGGGTTGCAGATTGCGATCCTCGATACGCGTGACCGGCACGACCTTGGAATGGTTCCCGGTCGAAAAAATTTCGTCCGCTTCGAGGAAATCGCGCACCGACAGCGTCTTTTCCGTGGTCTTGAACCCATACTCGCCAAGCAGCGTTATCGTGCGCGAGCGGGTGATGCCGGACAGGAAGGTGCCGTTCGGCGCCGGTGTAAAGACATGACCGTCCTTGACCAGGAAGATGTTCGAGGTCCCGGTCTCGGCAACGTTGCCCAGCATGTCGAGCACCATTGCGTTGTCGAAGCCGCGCATCTTGGCTTCGAGAATGGCCCGACCGTTGTTGGGGTAAAGGCAGCCGGCCTTGGCGTTGGTCGGCATGGTTTCGATGGTCGGACGCCGGAACGGCGACACGGTCACCGAAAAGCCAGTCGCCGGAATCATCGGCGATTCATAGAGGCAAAGGCAAAAGCGGGTAGACGCCGGATCGGCCGGGACGCCCATATAGCCGCCATGCTCGGCCCAGTACATCGGCCTGATATAGACCGCCGTCTTGCCGTCGAACTTCTTCAACCCGTCCCATGTCAGCCCGACGATTTTGTCGGCGCTCATGTTCGGCTTCAGGCCGAGTGCGATCGCCGAAGAATTCACCCTGGCGGCATGGAGGTCGAGATCCGGCGCCACGCCTTCGAACCAGCGGCCACCGTCGAACACGCTGGTGCCGAGCCACATGGCGTGGCTGCGCGGCCCCAGAATGGCGACGTTGCCCTCGTGCCAATCACCATCGACGAAAGTCCATGTCGCGGATTGCGCCGCAGCCGCCAGTGTCATCGTGTGGTCCCGCCTCAGTCGGTCTCGTGTGACGGCCATTGGAAGATGCTTTGGCGGGCGCCGTCAACCGGCATCATGGAGTTTTGTTGAGGCCAGTGCCGGGGCGCAATGCAATCAAAGCTTGCACCTTGTCGCACCTGCCCTCAAAACTGTTGTCATGCAATACGCCGCCTATGTCTTCGACGCCTATGGCACGCTGTTCGACGTGCATGCCGCCGTGCGTCGTCATGCCGACCGGATCGGGCCGGACGGCCAATTGTTGTCCGAGATCTGGCGCGCCAAGCAGCTCGAATATTCCTGGGTGCGCACGCTGATGGGCGCCTATGCCGATTTCTGGCAACTGACCGAACAGGCGCTCGATTTCGCCTTGCGCAAAGTTCCCTCGGCCGACCCCGGTCTCAAGGCGATATTGCTGGATGCCTACTGGCGGCTGGATTGCTATCCGGAAGTGCCGGCCGTGCTCAAGGCGCTCAAGGCTTCGGGAGCGAGGCTGGCGATCCTGTCCAACGGCTCGCCCGAAATGCTGCAGGCGGCGGTCAAATCCGCCGCGCTCGACCAGGTTCTGGATGACATCTATTCCGTCGATAGGGTGCGGCGCTTCAAGACCGACCCGGCGGTCTACGATATGGTCGCCACCGGCTGGCGCCTTTACCCCGGCGCGGTTTCCTTTCAGTCGTCCAATCGCTGGGACATTGCTGGCGCCACCAAATTCGGTTTTCGCACGGTGTGGATCAACCGCTCCAACCAGCCCGAAGAATACCGGGATTTTCCACCGGCCCTTATCCTGCCGTCGCTCGAAGCCCTTGTGCCCGGCAGCTAGGAAACCTGTGTCTCTGGCGCCACAGTAGCAGCCTGGTCACAGCTTCGCCTTTGTTTGCCCACGTTCGGGCCAGAATCGGAACCGCCTATCGCCCCAGGTGTTGTCAGGCACCCGCGCAACTGTCGGCGAATTCACGTTTTGTTGCGATTTGAGACTTAAAGAAGGCAACCATGTCCATTACCGAAATCGAATCTTTTCGCCTGAGCCGTCGCGGCTTTCTCAACGCCGCAGCCCTGGGCGCCGCTTCGATCGCGGTTTCCGCATGCGCTACCACCGGGCCGGGTCCGGTCGAGCCGCCGCCACCAACCTATGTCGAGCCGCCTCTGGCCGATTATGTGACGATGTACGCCGCTGTCAGCGACGGCGGCTTCGATTTGCCGGCCATCCCCGTCGACAAGATCGATCCGCAGTTCCTGCGTCAGATCGTTCCCGACCCGACGGGACAGAAGCCGGGAACCATAGTCGTCGATACCACCGGCCACTTCCTTTATCTGGTTCGTCCAGGCGGTCAGGCGATACGCTACGGCGTCGGCCTTGGCCGCGCCGGCTTCGAATGGTCCGGCGACGCCGTCGTTCAGTGGAAGCAGAAATGGCCGAAGTGGACGCCGCCGGATGAAATGATCGCCCGTCAGCCGGAATTGAAGCCCTATAGCGCCGACAATGGCGGCATGCCCGGCGGCCTGAAGAACCCGCTCGGCGCACGCGCGCTCTATCTGTTCCAGGGCAATGTCGACACGCTCTATCGTCTGCACGGCTCGCCTGAGTGGCGGTCGATCGGCAAGTCGGTCTCGTCAGGCTGCGTGCGTCTGATGAACCAGGACATTATCGACCTCTATGATCGCGTGCCCTCGAAGACTCCGGTCGTCGTGACCAGCGACGCCAGCCAACCCATGGTGGCGACGGCCAACCGACAGGCGATCCCGATCGACGCCGGCGTGCCAGACGGATCGGTGCTGCTTGGACCGGTCAAGGCGATCACCAATTCGATCTTCTGATCTGCGGGGGCGTGACGAGGTTTGCCCCCTGAGGAGCTTTAGCTGTTCCTCAGCGGGCGCCAATGTAGGGACGTTCACACCCTGATCTCACTGGGGAGCGCACTTTAGGCGAACGGGCTCACTTCAGTCCCAGATGCAAGGACAGTCGATTTGCAGCTCCTCGAAGGTGCTTTTCCGCAGCTTTGCGAGCCTCTTGTGGATTCCCCTCCGCGATCGCGATGAATATGGCGATATGCTCTTCCTGAACTTGGGAGAGTAGGGCATTTCGCAGCGAACTGGCGCGAGCCTTTCGGATAAAATTCCGTACATGCGACTCCAGGAAATTGGACATTTCCTTGAAATGCGGATTGCCGCAGGCATCGACGATCTCTCTGTGAAAGGCCATATCCTCCTCAACGCCGGCTTCATCGTTGTCGAACGCCCGCTGGATGGCATGCAATTGCATTTCAATCGCCGCAAGCTGCTTTGCTGAGCGCCGTTCGGCAGCCAAAGCTGTTGCAGCCGATTCCACCGCCATCAGAAGCTCGATGATGTTTTCAACATCCAATGCATCGGTCAGATCAACACCGGCCAATCGAAACGCCATCTCCTTCGTCTCGATTACGAACGCCCCTAGACCCTGCCGGGTTGCAACGAGTCCGTCGCGTTTGAGGATGCCGATTGCTTCCCTGACGATCGGCCTGCTCACACCATATTTTTCCGATAGCTCGTGCTCCGTTGGCAGCTTGTCGCCCTTGGCGTGTGCGCCCGAAGTGATGTCACTCCTGATCCTCGAGGCTACGGAATCGGCAAGTGAAGGTCCTCGTCTAACCTTTTCATCATAGACCATACGGTGCTCCAACATCGTCGCTTTCGGACGACACATCTAAGCTGTTGTGGCTCTGTTGTACCCACGCTGCCGCGAATTTTCTTTTGTCAGAATAGCAGATTTAACTTGTCAGGCAACCTGGCAATATGGTTCATTGGCAACTGCGGACATGCGGTACCAACGCCTTGCTGGTGCGCGAACGCTGGGATGTCGTGTCGGCAACGGTCCGAAGCGTGAGAACGCTCAGTCGCTGAGGTGACCGGTCGGGTCTTCGCAAGAACGGATAAAGAAACGGGAGGAAGCGCATGAATATTTTTGATGATCCGCAACGGTTACGCCGGCTTGCACAAGAGGCCACCGAATACACCGATTTCAATCGCCGGACTCTTCTGAAGAGTGTGGGCGGTCTGATCGGCGGCGCGGCGCTTGCAAGCACATCGATACTTGCCAGCGCCGAGGAAATAACGCCGCCCGCTGCCGGCAAGAAGGTGCGCATTGGCGTCCCGCTGACCTACGGGCCGTTCAATCAGCCGTGGCGCCGTGGCTGCTGGCAGATCGTCAAGGCGGTGCTCGATGCCGGAGGCGAGGTCGTCACGATTCGCGGCGAGCCGACAAAGCCAAGCGAACAGTCCGCCGAGCGGGCGCTGCTCGACCGCGGGATCGACGCGCTTGTGATGGGGATCTACTCGCAAGAATCCGAAACCGCCTATATTGCGGACGAGGCGCACAAGAGAGGCATCAAGACGGTCGGCTTCACCATTCCGGTCAAGAATTCACCGGCCGTCATGGACGATGTCTGGGGAACTGCGACCACGCTCGGCTACTTCGTTCAGAACTATACCGGCCGCCAGGGCACCTTCGCCCAGACCGCGGAACAGCGTGGTTATTTCACGCCGTTCGACATGGAAGTGGACATGTTCGAACTCATGTGCCGCTACGAGCCGCGCATGAAGGTGCTGCCCTTCATCGACGGCGGCCAGGGCACGACCGATGAGATTTCGGTCGGCCGTAAGAACATGCTGTCGCTTTTGCAGGCCCATCCGGAGCCTGGTTCGCTTGCGGCCTTCATCTCGTGGTGGTGGCCATTCACGCTCGGCGCGGCGCAGGCGCTGAAACAGATCAACAGGGACGACGTTCCGCTGTTCAATCACTACCTGTCGACCCAGTTCCTTGAAGCCTGGGCGGCCAAGCAGGTGCCGGTGGTCTTCAGCTGCGACTCGCCCTTCCCTGAAATCGGCCGCAAGACCGGCGAACTCGCGGTTAAGCTCGCGCGAGGCGAGGACGTGCCAAATATCGTCTACCGCATCCCCGTGATCACCAAGACGCCGGATCAGGCGAGCGAGGCTCTCGCCGAACTCAAAAGCTGGGACGAGCAGGCAATCGCCCTGCTGAAACAGTACGGCGGCTAGACGCGAACTGGCATACGGCGAGCAGAGCGTTGCCGCCGTATGCCCCGCTTTCAGCAGAATGCGACTCGTGCCGAAGGGTGCCGGGACCCAATCCATTTGGTGACGGCAATCGCGTGGCACTGGACCGTACCCTTGCATCTGATCAACGAACGACTGGAATCTAAAAAGTGACGCATGTGGAGCAGGAAAGCCTTGCCAAGGCGAACACAGCCAAGGGCACTGCCGTCAACGCAGTGCCAGCGGGAAGACGCGAATCCGCCGTCATGCGGTTTCTCAGACAATGGGGAACAATCATCGTCCTGGTCGTGGCCGCCGTTGGATTTTCCATAGCCTCGCCCTACTTCGCCACCGCTTCCAACTTGAACAACATCCTCTTTTCGATGATCGTCAGTGCGTTGGTCTCTATGGGATTGACCTGGGTCGTGATCGCGGGGAGCTTTGACCTTTCGATCGGTCTCACAGTGACGACATCATCAATCCTCGTCGCCTTTCTGATCCCTATCACCGGCCCTTGGCTTGCAATCGTGTTTGCTCTGCTTGCCGCATGCCTGATCGGTGTGGTGAACGGGCTTCTGGTGACCTATGGACGGCTATCGGGCATTGTCGTCACGCTTGGCGTGATGTTCGTGCTCGATGGGATCAACGTTTTTATCACGGGCGGTTATCAGGTCCCAGTTAGCTACGACGAAACCGCATTTCTTTATCTCGGCCAGGGTAAGCTCGGAATCGTCGGTGTGCCCGTAATCATCCTGGTGGCGGTGTTCATCGTAGCCCTCATCGCCGCAGCGCGGACACGGATCGGCCACTACATCGCGGCGGTCGGCGACAATCCGATGGCGGCGTTCTACTCCGGGATCAACGTTTATCGATGGGTCATCCTCGCATTCGTGCTTTCGGCATTGATGTCGGGGATTGCGGGCGTGATCGTGACCGCTATCTCATCCTCGGCGCAACCGGTCGGTGGCGAGGGCTACCTCCTCGAGGCCTTCGCCGCGGTGTTCCTTGGCGCAACCGTGCTCGGAAAGGGCAAGCCACATCTGTTTGGCACTCTCGTTGGCGTCTTTTTCCTGTATATGGTGGATTCCGGGATGAATATGGTCGGCTTCCCCTTTGCCGCCCGCCACATCTTCCAGGGACTGGTGCTCATCGTCGCGGTTGGAGCAAATGCGCTTCTCAACCGTGAAGAAGTCCATCTCAAGTTTATCTGAGGTGACGGCGATGAACGCGACACCACTGGTTGAACTGAAGAATCTCGAGAAGGAGTTCGCCGGCACCAAAGCGTTGAAGGGCGTGAGCCTTAGCTTTCTGCGCGGCGAGGTGCACGGCCTGCTTGGTGAAAACGGTGCGGGCAAGTCGACCCTCATCAAAATCTTGACGGGTGTCTATGCCCCGAGCGCCGGTGAGATTTTCCTTGAAGGGTCACCGGTCAGGGTTTCCAGCCCGCCGGAAGCCCATCGGCTGGGCCTCGGAGCGGTCTATCAGGACGCAGAACTGGTATCCAGCTTCACGGTTGGGCAAAATATCCTTCTTGGCAATGAGCCTGGGAGGATCGGTATAAGCGACCGGGCGATCCATGACGAAGCTGCGGAGATTCTGTCGCAAATGGGCATCGAGCTCGACGTGCGGCGGCTTGCCGGTGCACTGTCCGCAGCCGAGATGCAACTCGTCACCTTGGCGACCTTGTTCCATCGGCGCTACAAACTGATCGTTCTTGATGAGCCGACAGCTCGCCTTTCGGCAGCGGAATCGGAAGTTCTTTTTCGGATCGTCGATGGCTTCAAAGCGCAGGGGATAGCCATCGTTTACATCTCCCATCGGCTTCGAGAGGTCCAGCAGATCTGCGACCGCGCCACGATCCTTCGAGGGGGACTTGTTTCCGGAACCCTTAATCGTGGCGAGGTCACCGAAGACCGCGTTACTGAACTCATGGTGGACCGCAGCCGCTCTGAGCTTGCGACCTACAATGATGGCAATAGCGTCCGTCCAGAAGTCCTGGTTGAGGTTGCTGGCCTCGGCACGGCGCAGTTGGCGCCCCTCAGCTTCAAGATACAAGCCGGAGAGGTGCTGGGCTTCACCGGTCCCGTTGGCGGCGGGATGGAAGATGTCGCACGGGCGCTTGGCGGCATCAGCCGGCATTCCGGCACGGCAAAGGTGCGGGGCAAAGCGGTCAATCTGGCCACCCCGATCGCTGCACGTCGTTCAGGCATCGCGCTGATCCCCGAGGACCGGCGCAAACAAGCCCTTTTTCCCGCACTCTCGGCTGCCGAAAACATCTGCCTGCCGGTCCTGCATTCGCTGCAACATTTTTTGATGATCCGGCCCGGCACCATGAAAAGATATGCGGAAGCCGTGCTGGACCAGCTTGCGGTGCGCCCACGCGCTTCCTCCACGCAGGTGCGCTTCTTCTCCGGTGGCAATCAACAGAAGCTGGTCATCGGCAAATGGATGAGTGCGAAAGCCACCGTCTATATCATCGTGGAGCCGACCAACGGCGTCGATGTCGGTGCGATCAAGGAAATCTACGATATCATACTGCAACTTGCCCGCGATGGCGCCGCAGTCCTGCTCATTTCGTCGTCCCTGAACGAAATGCTCGCGCTCGCCGATCGGATCATGGTCATTCATGACGGCAACTGCGTCGCGGAGGCACCGAAAAAGAGCTGGACATATGACGACCTTCTGGCCGTCACCCTGAGCGGCAAGTCGCGACACACGGCGTCGCCGCCGCACGTCACCCGTTCAACAGAAGAGGAAAGCAGATGAGCACGGATATCAGGCTCTACATGTTCCAGACTGGGCAGATTCGACAGAAAGAGGTCGATATCAAGCTTGGCTACAGCCAGGACGAGTTCTTCACCCCAATCCCCTGGTACCTAATCGTCCATCCCAAGGGAAACATCGTTATCGACGGCGGCACAGCGGTTGAAGCAGCGCGTGATCCGGTTGGCTGGTGGGGCGACACCACCAAGAAATACTATCCTATCATGGATCCCGAAGAGGGCTGCGTGAACCAACTCGGCAAGATCGGAATGAAGCCCGACGATATCAAGTTCGTGCTGCATTCGCATTTGCATCTCGATCACTCCGGCGCCTGCGGCAATTTCCCAAAAGCCCGCCATCTTGTGCAGCGGCGGGAGATTGCATGGGCGTTCGCCGCCGACTGGTTCATGCAAGGCGGCTATATCAAGAAGGATCTGACCAAGGATGGCATCAACTGGGACGTGATGGAGGGCGAGGACCAGTATGATGTCTTCGGCGATGGCAGCGTGCAGACTTTCCTGTCTCCGGGACACACCCCCGGCCACCAGTCCATCATGGTAAGGCTGCCCAACACCGGTTCGATCCTTCTCGCAATCGACGCCGCTTACACGATGGATCACTGGGAAGAGAAATGCCTGCCCGGCGCGCTGACGTCCGCGCAGGAAGCCGCTGCTTCCGTCAGAAGGCTGCGGCGCATCGCCGAGAAAGAAAACGCGATTGTCGTGCCAGGCCACGACATGGAAACCTGGAAGAAGTTCAAGAAAGCTCCGGCGGAATACTATGACTAGGTTCCGCTGAAATATGCGGCCGGCTGAAGATCGCCGGCCGCACCGCTAAAAACCAAAATGGTCCTTCAAAATCAGTTGCGCGCGCGGACCGCCTCAACAAGGCGGCGCGGTACGCGTGGCGGGTTGCACGAGAGTATTTACCAGATGCACAAGGCTGCTCTCGATCAAATCCAGCAGCGCTGGAACGAGGCCTCCGCGCCATGGGATAAGAAATTGCTCTCCCAGATTTATACGCAGGACGCTCTTTTTTTCGGTCTACTGCCTAGGTTGTACGTCGGACGATCTGAAATAGAGGAGTATTTTGGAAGCTATCAACTCATACTAGAAAAAGTGAATTTAACGCTTGTCGACCAGAATACGAGATCGTTGAGTCGAGGTCTGTTCGCGGCGCAAGGGTTTGGCGATATCGTTAATTACTATCGTGACGGCTCTGTCGTAAAAAATAGGGTCAGGACTTCGTTCGTTGTTTCAAGAATCAATGGTGACTGGCAGATTTATCTGCACCATTTCTCTGAGCTGATCCGGGATAAATAAAGTCTACGGACAGTGGCGAGGCTCGCCAGGAACCGCGCTGAGCAACGGGTGTTCTACTCGCGCGACGGGTGGCGCATAGCTGCCGCTCCTTACCTGCCCCTCGACAGACTCCCCAATATCCCGCGCACGATTGCCCGGCCGACCGACGAGCCAACCGAGCGCACCACCGACTTGATCGCCGCCTCGGCCACCGTCTGGCGGTTGGACGGGCGCGGTGCAGATGTGCGCCTGCCACCGGATTGCGGCGCGGGATCGTCATTGCCGAAGCCCGGAATGGTCCAGCGCGAGCCGCCGCTGCCGGCCTGCTGGGCCTGCTCTTCGGCATCGTGCGCGTCCTTGGCTTTTTTTTGCAGCATTTCGAAAGCCGACTCGCGATCGACGGCCTGATCGTACTGGCCGGCGACCGGGCTTTCCTGGATCAGCTTTTGTCGCTCGGCTGCCGTTATCGGTCCAAGGCGCGACGACGGCGGGCGGATCAGGGTCCGCTGCACCATGGACGGGACACCCTTGGCCTCCAGCGTCGAGACCAGCGCTTCGCCCGTGGCAAGCTGGGTAATGGCGGTCATGCAGTCGAAATCGGGATTTGGCCGGAACGTTTCGGCCGCCGTCCGGACTGCCTGCTGCTCACGCGGCGTATAGGCGCGCAGCGCGTGCTGGACGCGATTGCCGAGCTGGGCCAGGACTTTTTCAGGGATATCCAACGGGTTCTGCGTGACGAAATAGACGCCGACGCCCTTCGAGCGGATCAGTCGGACCACTTGTTCGACGCGATCGATCAGCACCTTGGGTGCTTCGTCGAACAGAAGATGCGCCTCGTCGAAAAAGAACACCAGCTTCGGCTTGTCGGGGTCGCCGACTTCCGGCAGCACCTCGAACAGTTCCGACATCAGCCATAGCAGGAAGGTCGCGTAGAGCCGCGGATTCATCATCAGCTTGTCGGCGGCAAGCACGCTGATGGCGCCGCGTCCGTCGCGGGTGGTGCGCATGATATCGGCGATACGCAGTGCCGGTTCGCCGAAGAAATTTGCGGCTCCCTGTTGCTCCAGGACCAGCAGCGTGCGCTGGATCGCCCCGACCGATGGCTTCGTCACGTTGCCGTAGCGCGAGCCGATCTCGTCGGCACGCTCGGCGATGTTGGCCAAGAGCGCCTGCAGGTCCTTCATGTCGAGCAGCAGCAGACCTTCCTCGTCAGCCAGGCGGAAGGCGATGTTCATGATGCCTTCCTGCGCCTCGGTCAGGTTCATCAGGCGCGACAGCAACAACGGCCCCATTTCCGAGACCGTGGCGCGGATCGGATGACCCTGTTCGCCGAACAAGTCCCAGAAGATGACGGGGAATTCCTGGAAGTTATAAGGATCGAGCTTGACCTGTTCGGCCCGCTTGACGAGGAAATCCTGTGCCGTGCCCATCATCGCGATGCCCGACAGATCCCCCTTGATGTCGGCGCAGAACACAGGCACGCCGGCGTTGGAAAATCCTTCGGCCAGGATCTGCAAGGTGACGGTTTTGCCGGTACCGGTGGCGCCGGTCACCAGGCCGTGACGATTCCCATATCGTAGCAACAGTTGCTCGGCACGCTGATAGCTGTCGTCGGGCTTGCGGCTGGCGCCGATGAAAATACTGGTGTCGTCAGCCATATGTCCGGTCTCCGCAAACTGATGTGTCTAAAGCCAGTGGCCTTGCCGCAGGTATAGTGAGGCCATTGCACAGCGACAATGCCATTCGTCCAAATCGGGGCCATTCGTCCAAATCGGGGCCATTCGTCCAAATCCGGGCCATTCGTCCAAATCGCCCCATTCGGTCAAATCGGGTTTTTGGAGCTTGCGGATTTTGCCGCTGTTTGGCAATCGTCGTCCATGCGGACTGACCTATATCTGATGGATCGAATCCGGTCTCTGAAAGCGCATTGCATTGCGATATCGGACCGGGGACCGTAGACTGAACCGCTCCCGGCCGGTGCGGCCGCATGAAACGAGGAGGACGGATGGGCGCCGGAGCCTTGATCCAGGACGTGGAACCCGAAAACATCGAGCGCCAGCGATGGCTCGCATTGGCGGAAAAGGCTTTGGCAGGCGCTTCCTTCGAGGAAAGGCTGGTCTCGCACAGCGACGACAACATCCGTATCGAACCGCTCTACGACCGCAGCACCGCGGCGGAACCGATCGTACGCGCAAACCCGAAATCGCCATGGATCGTCAGCCAGCGGGTCGACGATCCCGACACCAACCGCGCCAAAAGCCAAGCGCTGGAGGATGTGGCACAGGGTGCCACGGGATTGTCGCTGGTCTTCGAGGGGGCGCCGAACGCGTTCGGCTACGGCTTGCCGAGAACAGCGGAGGCGCTGGAGGCGGTGCTTGACGGCATACCGCTCAACCGCATCCAGGTTCGCATCGACGCCCATCCCTGGAGCCGCGCCGTGGCCGACTGGCTGGTCGCTTTCCTGAGCAAGCGGCGGTCGGACCCGGCAAAACTCAACCTCTCCTTCGGCATCGATCCAGCAGCGATCTTCGCGGGAACCGGTCGGCTGCGCATGTCGATCGAGGCGCTGCGGGCCTCCATGCCGCAGTCGCTGGCGCATTTCTTTGCGATGGGCGTTCCGGGCGTGCTGCTGGAAGCTGACGGGCGCGTGTTCCACAATGCCGGCGCCACGGAAGCGCAGGAACTTGGCATCATGCTGGCTTCGGCTGTCTCCTACCTCAGAATGTTCGAGACTGCGCGGCAGCCGCTTGTCTATGCCGCACCTCATATCGGTTTTGCACTCAGCGTCGACCAGGACCAGTTGCTGTCGATAGCCAAGATGCGGGCGCTGCGCAGGCTCTGGGCGCGGACGCAGGAGGCTTGTTCGATCCCGACATCCACGGCCAGTATCCATGCTGAGACGTCGTTTCGCATGATGACGGCGATGGACCCGGAGACCAACATCCTGCGCACCACCATTGCATGCTTTGCTGCGGCGTGCGGCGGCGCCGATTCGATCTCCATCCTGCCGCACACGATCGCGCATGGTCTGCCGGCGGGTTTTGCCCGTCGTGTTGCCCGCAACACGCAGCTGATCATGGCCCATGAAAGCCATATCGATCATGTCACCGATCCCGCCTATGGTTCCGGCGCTGTGGAGGCGCTGACCGCGGAATTGTGCGAACTGGCCTGGGCGGAGTTGCAGACGATCGAAGCCGAGGGCGGTGTCCTGTCCAGCCTTCAGGACGGACACATCCAGAAGCGCGTCCACGCAGCGGCGGAGCAGCGCAATGCAGCCTACCGCACAGGTGAACGGGCCATCATCGGCACCACGCTCTATCCATCGAAAGACGAACGTCCGGTCGAGACGCTGGCGGCGGAACGGCGGCCGGCCTTCACCGAAGGCGTTGCCGTCTGCGAGCCGCTGTTTCCAGTCCGCATCGACCAATCGATCGGAGCCGGCTCTTGATCCCGGACTTCGGCCAGATCGGCTGGGTCCCGCCACGCCGCGCGCCTGTCGAGGTCAAAGGCCAGCGGACCACGCCGGAAGGGCTCATAGCCAAGCATCTGTACAATCAAAGCGATCTCAAGGGGCTGCCGCATCTCGACACCTATCCGGGGCTGCCGCCCTTCGTGCGCGGCCCTTACCCAACCATGTATGTCCAGCAGCCCTGGACGATCCGGCAATATGCCGGTTTCTCGACGGCCGAAGATTCCAACGCCTTTTACCGGCGCAACCTTGCCGCCGGCCAGAAGGGGCTGTCGGTCGCCTTCGATCTCGCCACGCATCGCGGCTATGACAGCGACCACCCGCGCGTTGCCGGTGATGTTGGCATGGCGGGCGTCGCCATCGATTCCATCCTCGACATGCGGCAGCTCTTCGACGGCATTCCGCTCGACGAGATGACGGTATCGATGACGATGAACGGCGCGGTGCTGCCGATCATGGCGCTTTACATCGTCGCCGCGGAAGAACAGGGCGTTGCACAGAGGGATCTCGCCGGGACCATTCAGAACGACATTTTGAAGGAGTTCATGGTCCGCAACACCTACATCTATCCGCCAAAGCCTTCGATGCGGATCGTGTCGGACATCTTCTCATACACATCGAAGAACATGCCGAAGTTCAATTCGATATCGATCTCCGGCTATCACATGCAGGAGGCCGGCGCGACGGCCGACCTTGAGCTCGCCTACACGATCGCCGATGGCATCGAATATGCCCGCGCCGGCGTCGCGGCGGGCCTCGACATCGACCGCTTTGCGCCTCGCCTGTCCTTCTTCTGGGCCATCGGCATGAATTTCTTCATGGAAGTCGCCAAGCTGCGGGCCGCGCGCCTGTTGTGGGCGACCCTGATGCAGAAGAATTTTTCGCCCAAGGACGAGCGCTCGCTGTCGCTGCGCACCCATTGCCAGACTTCTGGCTGGTCGCTGACAGCGCAGGATCCCTACAACAACATTGTCCGCACCATGATCGAGGCGATGGCGGCAACGCAGGGCCACACCCAGTCGCTGCACACCAATTCCTTCGACGAGGCGATGGCACTGCCGACCGACCACTCGGCGCGGATCGCCCGCAACACCCAGCTCATCCTCCAAAAGGAATCCGGCACCACGCGCATCATCGACCCGTGGGGCGGTTCGGCCTATCTCGAACGGCTGACGCATGATCTGGCGGCGCGCGCTCTTGCCCATATCGAGGAGGTCGAGGCGCTCGGCGGCATGGCGGCGGCGACCGAACAGGGCATTCCCAAGCTGCGCATCGAGGAAGCCGCCGCGCGCACGCAGGCGCGGATCGATTCCGGCGAGCAGATGCTGGTCGGCGTCAACGCCCATCGGCCCGAGACCGACATCGAGGTCGACGTGCTGAAGATCGACAATGCCGAGGTCAGGGCCCGGCAATTGTCGAAGCTGCAACGGCTGAAGGGCACGCGCGACGTCGCCGCCGTCGAAAGCGCGCTCGATGCGCTGACCCGTGCCGCGCAAGGCAATGAAAACCTGCTGGAGTTCGCCATCCGCGCCGCGCGCGCCAATGCCACGGTCGGCGAGATTTCATTCGCGTTGGAAAGGGCGTTTGGGCGCCACATCGCTACGGTGCAGACCATTTCCGGCATCTATCGCAAGGCGCTTGGCGATCATCCCGTGGTCGATGGGCTGCAGGACAAGCTTGACGCCTTCGAGAAGAAGACCGGCGGCAAGCCGCGCATCCTGGTCGCCAAGATGGGTCAGGACGGCCACGACCGTGGCCAGAAGGTCATCGCCACGGCCTTCGCCGATCTCGGCTTCGACGTCACCGTCGGCGCGATGTTCCAGACACCGGAGGAGATCGCCAGGCTGGCGGTCGCACAGGACGTCCACATCGTCGGCGCCTCGTCGCTGGCGGCGGGACATCTGACGCTGATCCCCGAACTGCGCGACGCGCTGAAAAAGCTCGGCCGCGGCGACACGCTGATCGTCGCCGGCGGCGTCATCCCACCGCAAGACTATGACGCGGTGCGACAGGCCGGCGCTGCCGAGATCTTCCCGCCGGGAACTGTTATTCCGGAGGCGGCGGATCGGCTGCTGGACCGGCTGCTGGCGGTCCGCTAGGCTTGTTATAATATCTGTTGCAACTTCTCGCCGGTCGAGTTATAATCGGCGTTGCAACAGGATATCTGTCATGAACACGACCATTCGCAAGATCGGTAATTCGGAAGGTGTGATCCTGCCCAAGGATCTGCTCGATCGTCTGAACATGAAGACAGGTGATCAGCTCCAGATCGTCGAAACGGACAAGGGCATTGCCCTTGAGCCGATGGACGACAGTTTCGAGCGGCAGATGGAAGCTGCTCGCAAGTTCATGGACAAATACAAGGTCGCGCTTCAGAAGCTCGCCGAATGAGCTGGGAGTTCCTTACCCGGCGTGCGGTTGAAGCGATGCATGCCGAGCAGTTGCGCAGGCATGGCGGTGCTCAAGGTTTGAGAGATGAAAATGCTCTCGAATCTGCGCTCGCGCGTGCCGAGAACAAGGCTAACTACGAAAACCCTTCGGTTGAAGACCTAGCAGCCGCCTATGTCTTCGGCATCGCAAGAAATCATGCCTTTGTCGACGGCAACAAGCGCACGGCCATAGTTGCAGCCGGTGCATTTTTGATCGTGAACGGCCATGTCCTGACAGCCGACAACGGCACGCTCTACGAATTCGTCATGGCCCTTGCTTCAGGCGAGATCGATGAAGCCGGAGCCGCGGCGTTCTTCCGCGACCATGTCGTCAAGATCGAGGATTAGCTCTCGGAAAGCTTGACGATTTCCCATTCCTTGCCGTTGACGCTGGCCAAGTCGCCGATCTTCTTGCCGAATAGGGCGACCGCCATCGGCGAAACATGCGAAATGCTACCCTTGGTGGGATCAGCCTCGTCTTCGCCGACAATTTTCCAGTGGACCTTCCTGCCGTCGTCGCCCTCGATCGTGACGCCCATGCCGAAGCGCACCACGTCGCTGCCCGGCTCCGGTACGGAGAGTTCGGCGCTTTCACGCCGGGCGGTCCAATAGCGCAGGTCGCGCGACACGACCGCGATGCGCTCGCGGTCTGCTTTCCGTTCGGCCTTCGCCAGTATGTCGCGCAGATCGGCGAGATTGTCCTCGATCTGCGCCAGGCCGCGTTCCGTCACCAGATTGCGATGGTGGCTGACCGGCCGTTCACCGACGCCGGCGATGGCGTTTTCGCTGTCTTCCTCGCGGGTGAAAGCTCTGCTCATTTCCTGAACTTAGGCGCGGAAAGGCTGCACGACAAGCCATCGTAGCGGCCTCGGTGTGAGAGACATAACGGCTGGCACGATTCCTGCGATATCAGGCTTGAACGCTGGGATTCTGTGCCGATGTTGAACAGACGAACGCTGCTGACCGGGACCGCAGGCTTTGCCGTCATGGGCCTTGCGCTCGGCAAGGCGGTGGCCGCAAGCTTGAGCGGCATCGAGAAAGCCTCGATGCGCGGCTCGATCAATGCCACAGAACTCGGCGTGCAGCCCGGCACATCAGACGATCAGAGCAAGGCCTTCGCCAAGCTGCTGCGTGACGCCAATGCCCGCGATATGCCGGTGTTCCTGCCGCCCGGCACCTATGTCGTCTCCAATCTTTCACTGCCCGGCCGCGTACGTCTTTCCGGGGTGCCGGGCGCGACGCGCGTCGTTTACGGCGGTGACGGCCACCTTTTCATGGCCGAACAGGCTGACCATATCGAACTCAGCGGTCTGGTCTTTGATGGTTCGAACCGCACGATGGGCGATTACACGCAAGGGCTGCTCGATCTGCGCCGTATCGCGCACCTCGCCATCGACAATTGTCAGATCACCGGCAGCGGCAAGAACGGACTGGCGCTGGAACACGCGATCGGCCGGATCGAGCGCAGCGAGATATCGGGCGCCGCCGATGCCGGCATTTACTCGGTCGAGGCTGGCGGGCTGTCCATTACGGGCAACACCGTCTCCGATTGCGCCAATGGCGGCATCCTCGTGCACCGCTGGCAGGTGGCCGAAGACGGCACCATGGTCACCGGCAACCGCGTCCAACGGATCCAGGCACGCAGCGGCGGAACCGGGCAGAACGGCAACGGCATCAATGCCTTTCGCGCCGGCAATGTCGTCATCTCGGGCAACATCGTCTCGGACTGCGCCTTCTCGGCGATCCGCGCCAACAGCGCCAGCAACCTGCAGATATCGGGCAACACCTGCTCGCGCTCGGGCGAAACGGCGGTCTATTCCGAGTTCTCGTTCGAAGGCGCCATCATCAGCAACAACATCGTCGACGGCGCCGCCAACGGCATCTCGATCGTCAATTTCAACGAAGGCGGCCGCATGGGCGTCTGCTCCGCAACATCGTGCGCAATCTGTCGACCAGCGGTCCCTACCCCGCCGACTCGCCGGGATTTGGCGTCGGCATCGGCGTTGAGGCCGACACCACCGTTTCCAACAACGTCATCGAGAACGCGCCGCTTTATGGCATGCAGATCGGCTGGGGTCCCTACCTGCGCAATGTCGTCGCTACGGGCAACATCATCCGCAAGGCCGGAACCGGCATCGTCGTGTCCGTGGTCGAGGGTGCCGGCACGGCGGTCATTTCAGACAATATCATCGACGGCGCGCTCAACGGTGCGGTTGTCGGCCAGCGTTGGGCCGAGCCCGCAACGGGCGACCTCGCCTCGTCAAACGATACCGGCTATGCGCATCTGACCGTCGAGCGCAATCACGTCAGTTGAGGGCTGCCGTCGGCCTCAGCGCCCCGACCTTGACACCGTTGCGGTTTTCGATGGGCGTGTTTGCCAACTCGCTCAGCTTGAACGCCAATGCCTCGTCGGCGCGCAACAGTTTGGCGAGGACGGCGGCAATCATGGCTCCGCCGGCACGGCCGGCGCCATCATCGCATTTGAGCGCGATGCCGAGACCAAGCTCCGGAATTGCGGCACAATGGACGCCTTCGGCGCCGCCCTTCGTGAAAATCCGCCCTGGTGCGGCCTCCATCAGTGCGACGTCTTCGCGGCCGCTGCCGGCAACGAAGAAGGGCTCGGCCATGCAGGCGGAAAGTAGCCGCCTCGCGGCCTTGGCTCGCTCGGGGCCAAAACCTGATGTCGTGGCCATGCGGGCAAAGCCGATCGCAAAGCTCCTGAGCGGCACCGCATAGGTTGGGATCGAACAGCCATCGATGGCCCGCTGGTCCTCACCATGGACAGCACCCGTCACCGATTGCATGGCGTCGCGCACCAGCTCCTGCAAGCCATGTCCCGGCTTGACATAGCCACGATGCGCAATGCCGGCGTGGACGCAGGTGCAGAGGAAGCCGGAATGCTTGCCGGAACAGTTGTTGTGCAACGCGTTCGGTGAACCGCCGGCGCGGGCGAGCGCAATCTCGGCGTCATGATTGGACGGCCAATGCGTGCCGCATTCGAGCGCTGATCCGTCCAGCCCGGCCTTGGACAGCATGGATCGCGCCAGTTCGACATGGGCCGGCTCGCCCGAGTGGGACGCACAGGCTAGCGCCAGTTCGCGGTTGCCGAAGCCATAGGCATCGGCCGCACCGCTTTCGACCAGCGGCAGTGCCTGGATCGCCTTGACCGCCGAGCGCGGAAACACCGGCTTGGCTGTGTCGCCGATCTCCCAGACGGGCTTGCCGTCGCCATCGAAGACCGCGACTGAGCCGCGATGCGCGCTCTCGACGATCGCGCCGCGCAACACTTCGATCAGAACCGGATTTGTCATGAACCCTCCCGTAAATGCGGGCGGTTTACCTGATCCGGTCGAGAATGGAAACGTAGTTGGCGACCGCGGCACCGCCCATATTGAAGATGCCGCCAAGCTTGGCGCCCGGCACCTGGATGCCGCCGGCCTCGCCGACAAGCTGCATGGCGGTCAAGACAT
>NZ_RZTT01000750.1 GCF_003996995.1 Mesorhizobium sp. M7A.T.Ca.US.000.02.2.1
GCGCAATTCCTCGGCGGCCTTATCCCGTTCGGTCTTCAACGCCGCGTAGTAGCGCACCTCGCGCCGAAGCCGCTGCTTTTCCAGCAACGCGGCCTGCATCGCCTCGACGCGCTGCTGCTCTTTCTCCAGCGCGCGCTGGGTCAGGAACTGCGCCAGCGGTTCACTGTCGAATGCTCGTTTGACCGCGCCGAACGGCCCCTCGGCGGTGAAATTCACGACCGGCTCGGAGCCGACCAGTGCCTCGTCGCCAGGCCGATAGGTGATCGCACCCTTGGCCGACACCGTGGCCGCGTTGAGATCCGCCGTGACGTCGGCGGACAAGGTCGCCGCCGGATTTTCCAGGCTGACCGGTGGCGCCCGCAGCGTGCCGCCGGCAACCGTGAAGGCTATGTCGGCATCGCCAGCGGCAAAGCTGCCGTCAGCGGCGATGTCGGGCGCAAAGCCGGCGGTCTTGGCCGCGTCGATGTCGCGCCCGATCGCATCCGCCTTTGCGAGGAACGCACTGAACGCATCTGGATTGACACCAGCAATTTCCACGCCCTTCAACGCCGCCGTGCCGGAGCCCGACAAGGCGGCCACCATCCCTTCGACCGATTTGCCGCTGCTTGACAGTGCCGTCGAGAAATCGCCGATGCCGCTGATGCCGGCATCCGGCAGCACGGTCGCCAGATCGGCGCCCGCCAGTTTCATCTGGCCAGAGAACAGGCCGGTGCCGTCATTGTTCTTCAGTTCGAACAGGCCGGTGAGCGCCCCGCCCAGCAATTTCGCCTTCAAATCCGAAACTCGGATGCCTTCCTGGTCGAGCCTGAGCGAAAAGGCGGCATCATAGGCGGTGGCGAACCGACCGGCGGCGAGCGCTGCCGTCGTCAGGTCTAGGTCGGCGGTGAACGGCAGGTTGGATTTCTGGCTGAACGGTGTCGCCGGCCACACGCCACCCTTGTTGGTTTCTTCCTTGTCGGCAAGAAAGGCGGAATCGCCGAACAGCGCCACCGCCATCGGATCGAGGTCGAGTTCGTCGAGCATCAGCGCCCCGGCCAGATGCGGCACGCCGGCCTTGCCGTCGACCCCCTCCTTTACATCGATATTGACGTCACCGGACACCGCCGCTTCGTTGATGGCGCCGTTGAGTTCGTCCAGCACCAGCAGGCCATTGCCATAGTCGCCCTGTGCCGAAAACGACGTCGACATGCCCGCCCCCATGCCCGGCAGGCCGATACCTGTCGTCATCAGCCATGGCTCGATGTCGGCGGCATCGAGGCTGAGCTTGCCCTTGGCGGCGAAGCCTTGCGGCGTATCGGCGATCGTCCCCTCGAAACCCGCCTTGAAGTCGCTGCCGGCAAGGCTGAAATTCGTCGTCAGGCCGCCACCAAGCGTTCCCTTGGCCTGAATGTCGGTGCTTGCCTCGCCCAGCAT
>NZ_RZTT01000751.1 GCF_003996995.1 Mesorhizobium sp. M7A.T.Ca.US.000.02.2.1
ATTCAGTGGCGCTGGCCTTCTTCGGCCTGGGCTCGGTGTTCGTCACGCTCGGTCTGCTGGCGGCGGTCTGCGGCTTTGTGACGTGGCGCTATCTGCCGAAATCACTTTGACCTTCATGGCGCATTCGCAATGGTCACCGGCGGAATTTGGTTTGCCGGAAGCAAGGATTCTGCCTATAGTCACCGGTGTCGCCGGTTCCATTTTGGAGCCAAGAGGGAATGCGGTGAGGGCGAATTTCGCCCAATGCCGTGGCTGCCCCCGCAACTGTGTGCGGTAGTCCTCTCCATAAACCACTGAGGATTTTTTCTTCGGGAAGGTGGGGAAGGACGCTGATCCGTGAGCCAGGAGACCTGCCGGCGACAGGAAACTGACTTCGATGCCCTCGGGTGGAGGGCGAAAGGACAAGACATGACTACCGCTTCCGTCTCCCTCGGCGCCTCCGTCTCCTCGCAGTCGCGCCTCATGCAGCTCGCGCTTGCCGCGTTGCTCGGCATTTTCGTGATGGGCTTTGTCGGCTTCTCGCATATCGATGCGGTCCACAATGCGGCTCACGACTATCGCCATTCGATGGCGTTTCCCTGCCACTGACGAGGGGCTGACATCATGAACCTGTTTCGCAACGTCGTGTTCATCGCGGCGATCGCAGGGCTCGTGGCCGGCGTCGTCCTCGCCTGCCTGCAAGCCTATGCCACCGTGCCGCTGATCCTGAAGGCGGAAGTCTACGAACAGGCGGGCGGCGGGCATCACCATGACCATGCCGCTCCGGCCGCAACGGATAGCAATGCCATGAGCACAACTGCTCCGGCGGCGGAAGCCGCTCCGGCAGACGAAGGCTGGGCGCCGGCAGACGGTTTCGAGCGTTTCGCCTTCAGCGTGCTTGCCAACATCGTCACCGGCATCGGCTTCGCCTTGATCCTGGTCGCGGTCTCCGAATTCGCCGGCGGCATCGGTGGCTGGCGCCAGGGCGTGTTCTGGGGCCTGGCCGGCTTCGCCGTGTTCACGCTGGCGCCTGGCCTCGGCCTGCCGCCGGAACTGCCGGCCATGCCGGCCGCCGATCTCACCCAGCGCCAGATCTGGTGGTGGGCAACGGTGGCGGCGACCGCCGCCGGTCTCGGCCTGATCGCGTTCCGCAAGTCGCTGCCGCTGGCGATCCTTGCCGTCCTGCTGATCGTGGCGCCGCATGTTGTCGGTGCGCCGCAGCCCGGCAGTTACGAGACGGCGATTCCGGAAGGGCTGCATCACCAGTTCGTGGTGGCGGTGACCGTGACCAATCTGGTGTTCTGGCTGGTGCTCGGCGCGGTCGTCGGTGTGGTGCGTGGCCGCTTCACCGGCACCGCGACCAGCCTGCGCGACAGCTTTGCCTGATCGCAAGACACTGACCTTCCTCATCGGCGGTGGGCGCCCCCGCC
>NZ_RZTT01000752.1 GCF_003996995.1 Mesorhizobium sp. M7A.T.Ca.US.000.02.2.1
TCTCGCGCTCGCGGTCGAGGTTCAGGCGTTCCTTCTTGGTCAATCCTTGCGCCTCGCCGGCCAGCATCTCGTCGAGCTTGCGCAGGCGCTGGATCGAATTCGAGATCGTCTTCCAGTTGGTCAGCATGCCACCGAGCCAACGCGAGTTGACATAATACTGAGCCGAACGCTGTGCAGCATCGGCGACGATGTCGGACGCCTGGCGCTTGGTGCCGACGAACAGCACGCGGCCACCCTTGGCGACGGTGTCGGAAACCTGCTTAAGCGCCTGGTGCAGCAAAGGCACCGTCTGCGACAGGTCGATGATATGGATGTTGTTGCGGGCGCCATAGATGTAGGGCGCCATCTTCGGGTTCCAGCGGTGGGTCTGGTGGCCGAAGTGAATGCCAGCTTCCAAAAGCTGGCGCATGCTGAAATCAGGCAGTGCCATTCAAAGTTCCTTTCCGGTTAGCCTCCACGGACACAGGCATTTTTTGGACTTTGTCCTCGAACGCCACCGGAGGTTTCAGCCGGATTTCTCCCGGGCAGACACCAAAGTCCGTGTGTGGAATGAGCGCGCATATAGAGGGGATGCGCGATAAACGCAAGCGCCGCGGGATCTGTGATGCGGCGTGCGACGATCCGCGCCCTGCCGTCAGCGCTTTATCTTCCCGTTCGGCACTCGCACTCGCCGGAAGACCGCGACGATCTCCTCGCGGCTGCATTCGATGGCGCCGAGCCGCACCGCACGGTCGCGCTCGAAGCCGGTTATGTCATAATGCGGCGCCGATGTCTTGGGCGGCCCCTGGTAGGATGAGCGCTTGACGCCGAGCCGGGCGGCAAAGCGATGCAACTCGTCGGTGTCGTCGGCCAACAGATGGCACCAGCGATGGCCGGCCCAGTTCCAGATCGCTGCGTCGACATAGACCGCCATGAAGCTTGCTGTTTGCCTTCCATCCTCCACCACAGCGGGCCACGTGGCCCGTCAGGATGTCAGGGACGATAGAATGGATTCGGATAGAAAATGAAGCCGCCATTGGCCGCAAGCTCGGCCACAATGTTGGTGACCGTATCCTGCATGCGACGGTGCAGCTCGGCAACCGCATCGTCGATCGAGCCCGCATGCTCATGCAAGCCCAGTGCCTCCGGCACCCGGATGTGGGCGCAACGCGGCCCGGCCGGCTGCGGAATGAACCGGTTTATCGTGTCGCGCAGCCCGCCTCGACAATAGTCGTTGCGGATCCGCTTCAGATGTTCGGCGATCTGCTCCTGCGTGATGCGCGGATTGGCGCAGGCCCAGGGTCCGACGCGCTGCAGCCTCTGAACTCTATCGGCGAGCGCGCGGACCTGCCTTTGCCGTTCCGCATCGTCGGTGTTTTCGCGCTGCCAGCGACGCGCACGCCGCAGAAGCTCTGCGGTGTCGGTT
>NZ_RZTT01000753.1 GCF_003996995.1 Mesorhizobium sp. M7A.T.Ca.US.000.02.2.1
GGGTGCTGACGCTCGCCGGCATCGTGCGGCCGGCCGATATCGGCGCCGAAAACACCATCCCCTACGAACGTATCGCCGAGGCCCGCATCTCCTACGGAGGACGCGGTCGCATCACCGAGGTCCAGCAGCCTGCCTACGGCCAGCAGATTCTCGACCAGGTTCTTCCGTTCTAGGATCGGAGCAGGGCGCCGTGGCAAATATCGAACAGGTTCAGCCACGCAAGGGTCCCTCCCCTGCCATCCAGGCCGGCCTGCTGCTGCTTGTGACGGCGGCCGCCATTGGCATGGGCTGGATGTCCGGCGGTTATCTCAAAGGCGTCGGCGCACCGGCGTCGGTACCGGTCGCGCCTGAGAACGAAGGCAAGATCATGCAGCCCGCCGCGGCCGAGCAGCCAGGCCTGGGCCCGATGCTTGTCGTGCTGGCGCCGATCACCACCAACATCGCCTCGCCTGCAGGCACATGGATCAGGATGGAGGTGTCCATCGTCTATGACGCGCCGCAGCCACAGGCAATGTCTGATGACATCCACCAGGACCTTCTGGCCCTGGTGCGCACGCTGAAGATGCATCAGATCGAGGGGGCCAGCGGCTACCAGCACCTGAAGGCCGACCTCGAAGAACGCGCCGCGATCCGCAGCCAGGGTCACGCCAAACAGGTACTCATCAGGACATTGCTGCTCGAATGAGAAAGTTCCTTCTCGCCACGGCCATGATCGCGGCCGCCACCTCCATCGCGACGGCCCAGCAACTCGATCTCGGCGGCATCGGCAAGGCTGACGGCACCACCGTAGGCTACATCATCCAGATGTTCGGCCTGCTGACCGTTCTGTCGGTGGCGCCAGGCCTGCTGATCATGGTGACCAGCTTCACCCGTTTCGTCATCGCCTTCTCGATCCTGCGCGCCGGCATCGGCCTGCAGTCGACACCGGCAAACCTCATCCTGATTTCGCTGTCGCTGTTCATGACCTTCTATGTCATGGCGCCGACCTTCGATCAGGCCTGGAACACCGGCGTCAAGCCGCTGATGGACAACCAGATCACCCAGACCGAAGCCTTCGACAAGATTTCAGACCCGTTCCGCACCTTCATGCTGCACAATGTGCGTGACAAGGATTTCGACCTTTTCGCCGACCTTGCCCGCGAGCGCGGACAGACCGTTTCGCGTGACACCGTCGACCTGCGCATCCTGGTGCCGGCCTTCATGATCTCGGAGATCCGGCGCGGTTTCGAGATCGGCTTCCTGATCGTGCTGCCATTCCTGGTCATCGACCTGATCGTCGCCACCATCACCATGGCGATGGGCATGATGATGCTGCCGCCGACAGTGGTGTCGCTGCCGTTCAAGATCCTATTCTTCGTCCTGATCGACGGCTGGAACCTGCTTGTCGGCAGCCTGGTGC
>NZ_RZTT01000754.1 GCF_003996995.1 Mesorhizobium sp. M7A.T.Ca.US.000.02.2.1
GCTTTTCACTGCGCAGCACCTGGTCGATCGTGCGCGCCGTCTGGTCCCAGCCACCACCCGGTGCGGCAGGCACGAAGAGCTGTATCTGGGGCGCGCCTTCGGCGTAAGCGGGAGAAAGATGCGACGTCATCAGCCCGGCACCCACGGCTGCGGTGCTCATCAAAAATCTGCGTCTGTTCAGCATGGGGATTCCTCCAAATCACGACACCTCCTCCGGTGCCCGCCAAAACGCGCCTGCATCCAGACCCGTCATCGATTTCAAGCAGATGTTACGGAGTTCTGTCAACGGAAACGATATTCTACTGGACAGAACGATTTGGCGGCGCGACAGAGTCGCGTCGCTCGGCTTTCTTCAAACTGGAACCGCTATGGACTCGCCAAGCAAATCGGCAGATGGGGAAATAGATCGCACCTCGGCGGATGGTGTTGCCGCGCTTGATCGGGCCATTGCCATCCTCGATGCCTTCACCGCGGATGACCGGTCGCTCAGCCTGGCCGAAATCGCGGCGCGCACCGGCCTCTACAAGAGCACCATCCTGCGGCTTGCGAATTCCCTCATGCGCGGACGATTGCTCGAGCGCCTCGACAATGGACGCTACCGCGTCGGACCCGCGACCTTTCGGCTCGGTGCGCTCTACCAGCGTTCGGTCGTGGCGGTCGATATCCTGCTGCCGATCATGCGCGATCTTTCCGAGCGAAGCTGGGAGAGCGTTGCCTTCTATGTTCGCTCGGGCGACGTCCGCACCTGTCTCTACCGCGTCGAATCCAAGCACCCGATCCGCTACACGATACGCGAAGGCGACGTATTGCCTTTGCTGCTCGGCTCGGGAGGCCGCGTGCTCGCAGCGTTTTCGGGCCAGCAGGGCGAACCGTACGAGACCATCCGCAAGACCTGCAACTGCCTCGCCGTGGGCGACCGCGACCCCGAGACGGGGGGCGTGTCGGCGCCGGTGTTCGGCCCGGGAGGCGTCCTGCTCGGCGCCTTGACCCTGGCTGGACCCAGCACGCGCGTCGACGCGGCATTTCTGCAGCGCATGAAGCGTCCGCTGCTCGAGGCGGCGGCCCGCGCCACCCGCGCCTTCGGCGAGGACGCCTCCATGCTCGAGCGGGCAGGCCTGGCAGCGGACGCCATGCCGTAGAACACGTCCTCGTTGGAAGCCCCGCTCAAGTCAATTTGACCAGGCCACAGCGGTTCTTGGCGCGGCCCGCCTCGTCATCATTGCTGGCGACAGGCGCCATCATGCCGGCGCCGGCAGCTGTCAGCCCGCGGCTCAGGTCACCGCGCCAGCAGGATGGTCGGAGTGTCGTGATAGGTGGTCTTCACCACTTCCCGGTAACCGCACTTCGCAGCCACCCTCAGCGACGCGCCGTTTTCCGGATCGATGATGCAGACGG
>NZ_RZTT01000755.1 GCF_003996995.1 Mesorhizobium sp. M7A.T.Ca.US.000.02.2.1
GAAGCTGACCCATCGCCGCCGTCTTGAGCGCCGCACCGACCGCCTGACCACCGATGACGCCAGTAATCACCTGTATGATGATCGGAAGAAGCGTGTTCATGTCCATATGATTAGTCCCTCCATAGCTGTCAGCCTCCCGGGCCGACACCATCATGAGACGCCGAATTGGACGAAAGTCAAATGCAGAAACGCTGAAATAAAAGGGGCGGCCCGAAAACCGCCCCTACTTCCTAAAAAAGCTGTGACTTTCGTTATTCTGCGGCGATCGCGTGCTTGGGCTGAACGGCCGCAGAATAGTCATTCATAAGATTCTTGGCTATTTCGCCGACCTCGAATCGGTAAGGCCCGATCTCGGAAACCGGCGTCACTTCCGCCGCCGTCCCGGTCAGGAAGCACTGCTCGAAGCTTTCCAGCTCTTCCGGCAGGATGGCGCGTTCAATCACCTCCAGGCCGCGATCCTTGGCCAGCCCAATGACCGTGCGGCGGGTGATGCCGTCGAGGAAGCAGTCGGGCTTTGGTGTGTGGATCTTGCCCTCCTTGACGAAGAAGATGTTGGCTCCGGTCGCTTCGGCGACCTGGCCACGCCAGTCGAGCATCATGGCGTCGGCATAGCCCTTGGCCTCGGCGGCGTGCTTGGACATGGTGCAGATCATGTAGAGGCCGGCGGCCTTCGACCTGGAAGGCGCGGTGCGCGGGTCGGGCCGTCGCCATTCCGCCACATCGAGACGGATGCCTTTCAGCTTCTGTGCAGGATCGAAATAGCTCGGCCATTGCCAGATGGCGATGGCACAGTTGATGCGGTTGTTCTGCGCCGAGACGCCCATCTGCTCACTGCCGCGCCAGGCAATCGGCCGGACATAGGCGTCCTGGAAACCCTGCTTCTTGAGAAGCGTGGATGAGGCGTCGTTGAGCTCGGCCACCGTATAGGGGATATTGAAACCGAGCAGGCGTGCCGATTCATGCAGGCGCTCGGTGTGTTCGTTGAGCTTGAAGATCTCGCCGCCATAGGCGCGTTCTCCCTCGAAAACGGCGCTGGCGTAATGCAGCCCGTGCGTCAGCACATGGATCTTGGCGTCACCCCATTGGACGAATTCGCCGTTCATCCAGATGGAGCCATCGAGTTGATCGAAGGGAACGGATGCCATGGTAACCTCCCACGGGCGGCAGCCCGGATAGTTGTATCGTTGTGTGTTTCGTGTCGGCCGCCCAAAGCGGCTTTTATGGTGGAGCGTAGGCGGATAATTGCGCTCTGGCAAACTTAGGAAATTCCGGAAAAACCGGCTTCCCTTGCCTTTTCGTTCGCAATCCGCCCAAAAGCTTGTCAAAAATTACCATTGCAGGGAAATTACGTCAATAGTACTGACATAATCTCTCTTTCCC
>NZ_RZTT01000756.1 GCF_003996995.1 Mesorhizobium sp. M7A.T.Ca.US.000.02.2.1
GGCGAGTGCCTGGTTGAGGACGCTGTTGGGAAGGTTCAGCCCGAATTGGTCCTCGTCGATTTCGCTGGCACGGAAGGTGACGACCGGGCTGCGGATCAGCCGGCTTGTGGCGTCGACGATGCGCATCACTTTCAGGGGCGCCGCCTTGGATTTGACGGCTTCGAGCACACCAAGCCGGTCGAGCACTTTCAAGGCAGGGTTCATCAGGGCCGTCGTGCGGCCGTCGGGGGGAGTGGGCTCCGGCCCGACCAGCGTCACCGGGAAACCTTCGGCGGCAAAACCGAGCGCCGCGATCAGCCCTGCCGGCCCCGTGCCGGCAACCAGTATCCGCGCAGTTTGCTGATGCTCCAAGATCGGCTTCCGGCTTGCAATGCGAGGCGGGTCCACCCGACCTGCCGTTCGATGAGCATATAGGTCAGATCATGCCGCTTGATCAACGCGGCGATTCGGCCCATTCGGATGTCATGACCGGCCAGCAGGACGACTTCAGCCATCTCGACCGCGCCGGCCGCGCCATGGCCGGCATCGCGCGCAATCCTCGCGTCACGGTAAACGTCGTTGTCGGCGCTTGCATCCTGCTTGCCTGGCTGTCTCTTGCGGCGATGGCAATCCGCGGGGCTGAAACTGGGATTGCGGGCGTCGGCGCCCCTGGCGACACGATCCTGCGCAGCCTGCCGCAACTGCCGCTGCCCGATTTCCTGGAACGGTTCTTTGTGCTGTGCCTCTCACCGGTGCCCTTGGACGCAGATCTCGGCTTGCAGGCCGGCGCGCTCGTTTTCATGTGGCTCCTGATGGCGGTCGCGATGATGCTGCCTTCGGCGGCGCCGATGATCCGCACCTATTGCGAAATCACTGACACGGCTCGCATCAAAGGCGAACCGGTCGTTCACCCGCTGGTGCTGGTCGCCGGTTACCTAAGCGTCTGGCTCGCCGCTTCAATGATGTTCGCGGCGCTGACCTTGGCCGCCCATGCATTCGCCTCATCAGCCGGGATGCTCGATCCGGTCGTCGGCCTTGCCGGTGCGCTCGCTCTCGTGATTGCCGGCCTCTACCAGTTCAGCGGCCTCAAGGAAGCTTGCCTGAAGAAATGCAAGAACCCGTTCTCGGTCCTGTTTTCGAACTGGAGCGCAAGGCCCCTTAACATCTTTCGGCTCGGTGTCGCGCAAGGTCTGTGGTGTCTCGGCTGCTGTTGGGCATTGATGCTGGTGATGTTCGCCGTTGGCGTCATGAACATTTTCTGGATGGCGTTGATCGGGCTGTTCACCCTGATCGAAAAACAAACCGCCAGCAGGGTTCCAACCCGGCTGGGCGGTGCGATACTGCTTGTCTGGGCAGCGGCGCTGCTAGTAGTCTCGCTGTGAGTGGGGG
>NZ_RZTT01000757.1 GCF_003996995.1 Mesorhizobium sp. M7A.T.Ca.US.000.02.2.1
ACGGCGTCTTCTATGAGATCGCCGACGTGCCGGCGCTGGACAAGAAGTACAAGCATGACCTCGACGTCGTCGTCGACCGCATCGTCGTGCGCGGCGATCTGGCGACGCGGCTTGCCGATTCCATCGAGACGGCGCTGAAGCTAGCCGATGGGCTGGCGGTCGCCGAATTCGCAGACAAGCCGCTCGATTCCAGCCAGACCGGCGAGGATTCGGTCAACAAGTCGAAGAACGAGACGCATGAGCGCATCCTGTTCTCGGAAAAGTTCGCTTGCCCGGTTTCCGGCTTCACCATTCCGGAAATCGAACCGCGGCTGTTCTCGTTCAACAACCCGTTCGGCGCCTGCCCGACCTGCGACGGTCTCGGCAGCCAGCGCGCCATTGATGGCAATCTGATCGTGCCGGACGAAAACGTCTCGCTGTGCGACGGCGCCGTCAGTCCGTGGGCGAAGTCGACCTCACCTTATTACGCGCAGACGCTTGAGGCGCTGGGCAAGGCCTATGGCTTCAAGCTTGGCGACAAGTTCAAGGATTTGTCCGAAGAGGCCAAGGAAGCCATTCTGCGCGGCACCGGCGAGCGCGAAATCACCTTCCAGTATGATGACGGCCTGCGTTCCTACAAGACGACGAAGACTTTCGAAGGCGTCATCCCCAATCTCGAGCGGCGCTGGAAAGAGACCGAATCCGCCTGGATGCGTGAAGAGATCGAGCGCTTCATGTCGGCCACGCCCTGCCCGGCCTGCAAGGGGTATCGGCTGAAGCCCGAGTCGCTGGCGGTGAAGATCGCCGGCAAGCACATTGGCGAAGTCACCGAGCAGTCGATCCGCAACGCCGACAAATGGTTCACCGACCTGCCGGCGCACCTCAACGACAAGCAGAACGAGATCGCGGTGCGGGTGCTCAAGGAGATCCGCGAGCGGCTGCGCTTCCTCAACGATGTCGGGCTCGACTACCTGACGCTGTCGCGCAATTCCGGCACGCTGTCAGGCGGCGAGAGCCAGCGCATCCGGCTGGCATCGCAGATCGGCTCCGGTCTCACGGGCGTGCTCTATGTGCTGGACGAGCCGTCGATCGGCCTGCATCAGCGCGACAATGCTCGCCTGCTCGATACGCTGAAGCACCTGCGCGACATCGGCAACACGGTGATCGTCGTCGAGCATGACGAGGACGCCATCCTGCATGCCGACTATGTCGTCGACATGGGTCCGGCCGCCGGCATCCATGGCGGCGAAATCATCGCCCAGGGCACCCCGCAGCAGGTTATGGCCAATCCCAATTCGATCACCGGCAAATATCTGTCCGGCGCGCTCGAAGTGGCGACGCCCGGCGTGCGGCGTGAAGCGAAGAAGAACCGCCGCCTGAAGAT
>NZ_RZTT01000758.1 GCF_003996995.1 Mesorhizobium sp. M7A.T.Ca.US.000.02.2.1
CTGCTTGGCGAAAACGGCGCCGGCAAGTCGACGCTGGTGAAGATGCTGTTCGGTTCGCTGGAGCCCAATGCCGGCGAGATCTTCTGGAACGGGCAGGCCGTCAGGATTTCCAGCCCCGGCGTCGCGAAAAAACTCGGTATCGGTATGGTGTTCCAGCACTTCTCGCTGTTCGAGGCGCTGACCGCGGCCGAAAACATTGCCCTGTCGCTGGACGACGGCTCGCCGATCAACAGCATCGCTGCGAAGGCGAGGGCGCTTTCCTTCAGCTACGGCCTGCCGCTCGATCCTGAATCGCTGGTCGGCGACCTGTCGGTAGGCGAACGCCAACGCATCGAAATCATCCGTTGCCTGTTGCAAACGCCTCAGCTCATCATCCTGGACGAGCCGACCTCGGTGCTGACGCCGCAGGAAGCCGACAAGCTGTTCGAGACGCTGGAGCGCCTGCGTTCGGAAGGCAAATCCATCCTCTACATTTCGCACCGGCTCGAAGAGGTCAAACGCATCTGCGACCGCGCCACCGTGCTGCGCCACGGCAAGGTCGTCGGCCATTGCAACCCGCGCGAGGAAACCGCGTCTTCGCTGGCCCGCATGATGGTCGGCAACGAGGTGCAGGCCGTGGTGCGCGCGCCGGTCGAGGGGATCGCCACGGCGCAGCCGCTGCTCGAGATTCGCAACCTCAGCCGCAAGCCGGCAACACCGTTCTCGATCCCGCTCAAGGGCATCAACCTGAACGTCCGGGCGGGCGAGGTGATCGGCATCGCCGGCGTCGCCGGCAACGGCCAGGGCGAGTTCTTCGAATCCGTCTCAGGCGAAGTGCCGCAGCAGGATGCATCCTCGGTGCGCATTCGCGGTAAGGACGCAGGCGGCCTCACCATCACCGGGCGCCGACTGCTGGGCGCTGCCTTCGTGCCGGAGGAGCGCCTCGGCCACGGTGCGGCACCGCGCATGAAGCTTTCCGAAAACCTGCTGCTGTCGCGCCATGCCACCGACGGCAAGGCGTTCGTCGGTTCCGGCGGGATGGTGAAGAGCGGTGCCATCCAAGCCGCGTCCCAACGCATCATCGAGGCGATGGATGTACGCAAGAGTGCGCCGGATCCGGAGGCCGCGGCCCTTTCGGGCGGCAATCTGCAGAAATTCATCGTCGGCCGTGAACTCGACCGCCGGCCAAGCGTCATGGTGGTGAACCAGCCGACCTGGGGCGTGGATGCGGGCGCTGCCGCTCATATCCGCCAGGCCTTGATCGAGTTGTCGCGCAGCGGATCGGCGGTGCTGGTGATCAGCCAGGATCTCGACGAGCTGTTCGAGATATCGGATGCGATCGCGGTCATGCACAATGGCGAGCTGTCGAAACC
>NZ_RZTT01000759.1 GCF_003996995.1 Mesorhizobium sp. M7A.T.Ca.US.000.02.2.1
GTCCAGCCGGTAGTCGCCATGCACCAACGAGATCCGGCCATCATCGGCGGGCATATGCGTTTCCAAACAGGCAATCAGCCCGTCCATGTCGGCGACTGCAGTCTGCGAGGCGGGGTACTGGCTGGTCCAGCGCGCCAGCTGCCGCTCGAAATAATTTCCCGGCCGCCCGAAATCGCCGAGCCCCACTGTCCCGACATCGATCTCGTG
The DNA here is from genome assembly GCF_003996995.1 of Mesorhizobium sp. M7A.T.Ca.US.000.02.2.1. Taxonomy (GTDB): domain Bacteria; phylum Pseudomonadota; class Alphaproteobacteria; order Rhizobiales; family Rhizobiaceae; genus Mesorhizobium. The sequence continues at coordinate 208 of NZ_RZTT01000759.1, forward strand.
CAGCGCCGCGAGGGTTTCGTTCATGGCATCGTATATAGCGGCGCGTTCTTCGTTGTCGCGAGCCTCCGGCAGCGCCGGATCCCAGAAAATGCGGCCGTCCAGGAAATCCATCACGTAAAACATGCGGCCGATGGGCGAGTCTTCCGCCGACAGGTGCAGCATGGCAGGCACGGGCACGGCGGTGCCGGCAAGCGCGCTCATCACCCTGAATTCGCGGTCGACCTGATGCGCCGATTTCAGCAATTGCCCCGGCGGCTTGGCGCGCAGCACGTAACGGCCGCTTGCCGCCGTCAAAAGGTAAGTCGGGTTCGATTGGCCGGATTTGAACTTCTCGACTGCTGCAAGCTCGGAAAAGCCCGGTATGTTCGCCTCGAGGTAAGGCGCAAGCGCTGCCTGGTCGAGTACGGGATCACTCATGCCGTCTCGGGCTGGCGTTCGATCAAGGTCAGCGTCAGCCAGCGCGCGGTCAGTGCCGGCTTCTTCGAACCTTCGATTTCGATCGTCACGTCATGGGCGGTCTGCACCCAGCCCGACGGCCTGACCTTGACGTCGGCCAGCACGAAACGCGTGCGGATGCGCGCGCCCGTTTTCACCGGCGCCAGGAAGCGCAGCGAATCGAAGCCGTGGTTGACGCCCATCTTGCCGTTTTCCAGCGGCGGCATGGTCTCGAAGGTCATCGCCGACAACAGCGACAGCGATAGGAAGCCGTGCGCGATGGTGCCGCCGAACGGCGTTTCGCGCATGGCCCGCTCCGGATCGCAGTGGATGAACTGGTGGTCGTCGGTGGCGTCGGCGAACTGGTCGATCATGCGTTGCGTGACCGCCCGCCATGGCGACACGCCAACCTCCTTGCCGACACTGGCCAGAAGCACATCGAGACTGATCGGTTCCACGCTCATGTCCTCCAGTTCACCCCCGGCTTCTGTGGCCGGAAAATGTCATTCCTTGAACAGGGTCAGCCCATGCTGCACCGACTGTCCGCCGTCGATCGGCAGGATGGCGCCGGTGACATAGCTGCCTGCACGGCTGCACAAATAGAGCGTTGCGCCGGCAATGTCATCCGGTGCGCCGATACGGCCGATCGGAACATGGCTGCCGACGTGCCTGGCCTGCTCATCCGTACTG
>NZ_RZTT01000075.1 GCF_003996995.1 Mesorhizobium sp. M7A.T.Ca.US.000.02.2.1
ACTTTCGCCCGTCGACCCGGGGTTGCCGCTTCGCCGCTGCCGGTGCGCGAGGCAATTGATGGCGCGCTGTCGCTGCTGTCGGGCCGCATCCGTGATTCCGGCGTGACCATCGTCAAGCCGCGCGGCAATGCCTCGCCGGTGGTCATGGCCAGCCGCATCCGGCTGGAACAGATCCTGGTCAATCTGTTGCAGAATGCGCTGGACGCTATGAAGGACCATGCCGATCCGCGCATCGAGATCGAGCTTGCCGAGCGCGACGACAGGGTGCTGATTTCGGTGCGCGACAACGGCCCAGGTCTCGGCCCGGAAGCAGCCGGCAATCTGTTCATGCCGTTCCAGACCACCAAGGAGAAGGGGCTTGGCCTCGGGCTGGTGATCTCGCAGGAGATCGCCCAGGAATTGGGCGGCACGCTGCGGATCGATCCCGGCAATGGCACCGGCGCATCCTTTACCGTCGACTTGAGGCGAATTGAATGATTGAGGGATCAGGGCTGGTGGCGCTCGTCGACGACGATGCGGACCTGCTGCACGCCACAACGCAATTGCTCGAGCTTGCCGGCTTCGCTGTGGTCGCGCGCGACGCCGCCGAGGCAGCGCTTGCCGTTGTCGACAGGACCTTTGAAGGCGTGGTGGTCAGCGACATCCGCATGCCGGGCATGAACGGGCTGCAGCTGTTCGATCGCATCAAGGCGATCGACCCGGACATACCCGTGATCCTGGTCACCGGCCATGGCGACGTCGATCTCGCAGTGGCCGCGCTCAAGGACGGTGTCTACGATTTCATCTCGAAACCCTATGCCGGCGACCGCCTTGTCGAGGCGCTGAAACGGGCGAGTGAGAAGCGACGGCTGGTGATGGAGAACCGGCGGCTGCGCGAAGCCGCGGCCCTCGCAACTGACGGCCTGCCGCTGATCGGCGAGGCTCCTGCCATCAAGCGACTGCGCGAGACCTTGCGCCAGATTGCCGACATGAACGTCGATGTGCTGGTCGAGGGAGAAACGGGAACCGGCAAGGAAGTGGTGGCGGACCTCCTGCACAGATGGGGGCGACGGCGCGCAAAACCCTTCGTGGCACTGAATTGCGGTGCGCTGCCGGAGACGGTCATCGAGAGCGAGTTGTTTGGCCATGAGGCGGGCGCGTTCACCGGCGCGCAGCGGCGGCGGATCGGCAGCATCGAGCATTCCAGCGGCGGCACGCTGTTTCTCGACGAGATCGAGTCCATGCCGCCGGCGCTCCAGGTCAAGCTGCTGCGCGTGCTCGAAACGCGCAGCCTCACTCCACTTGGCTCGAACGACATCAGGCGCATCGATCTCAGGGTCGTCGCCGCGACCAAGGTCGATCTGGGGCGGTCGGACCAGCGCGGTGATTTTCGCGAGGATCTGTATTTTCGCCTTAACGTGGTGACGCTGCGCATCCCGCCGCTGCGCGAGCGTCGCGGCGATATCCCGATGCTGTTTGGGCATTTCCTCGGCAAGGCGGCAGAACGGTTCGGCCGGCCTGTCGCGAAGATGAACGCTGCGGTCAGCGATCATCTCCAGTCGCATGACTGGCCAGGCAATGTGCGCGAGCTTGCCCATTTTGCCGACCGTGTTGCGCTCGGCCTCGGTCCGGAAGATGAGAGGAGGGCGGTCTCCGCGCATTCGCCGGAGCCTACGGCAGCATTGCCCGAACGGGTCGGCCAATACGAGGCACAACTCATCCGCGACGCATTGCGCGATCATGGCGGCGACGTGCGCGGCGCCATTGATGCTCTGGGCGTGCCGCGCAAGACCTTTTATGACAAGCTCAAGCGCTACGGCATTGCCGCATCAGAGTTTCGCAATGGCGGTGATCCGGATACGTAGCCCATCCCGGAAAGGGTAATGTCTCAGTTTGAATTCAGAAGATCGTCGGTCGCGTTTGAGGCGCAGGCGAAACCGCCTATACCTCGTGGAAAGGAAGGGAGGAGCGTGTCCTGAAGGTTAAAGTTCTCATTCTTGGATGGCTCGGCCTATTATTCGCGGGGTTGCTTATCCTCCAAGTTTTCCTGGGAGAACGCCACGGAGGGGGCTTCCTGTGGGCGGCGATCATCGGCTTTACTTGGGCGATTGCTTATTGGCCGGTTACATTGATTGTGCTCGGCTTAGGATTTTGGGCGTCAGACTGGTGGTTGAGGCAGGGGTAAACGCCCAAATCAAACTGGGACACTACCCGGAAAAGCGATGAACACGACACTGGAAACGACGGCAAATCCCTTGCCGGAAGACCTTACCTTTCTCGCCGAAAGGCTGACGGCGTTCAACGACGGCGATGTCGGCGCATCCGAAAGGAAGGCGCTTGTGGTGTTTGTGCGCGACGAGGATGGCGCGGTCGTCGCTGGCATTTCCGGTTACACGGCCTGGGGCTGGCTCTACGTGCAATGGCTCTGGGTCGATGAGCGGCTGCGAGGCCAGCACATGGCCGGCAAGATGCTGGATGCGGCCGAACAGGAAGCCATGGCACGCGGTTGCCGGAATGCCTGGATCGACACCTTCAATCCGAATGCCGCCAAGGTCTATCAGCGTCAGGGTTACGAACCCTTTGGAACGCTCGCCGATTTCCCTATCGGCCGCAGCCGCATCTTTTTACAGAAGAGGCTGGCGTTGGTCTGATCCGTCCCGGCGGAACCGGGATGGACTGTCTTCCTGCCTGACCCGCAATCCGAACGAAGGTGGTTATGGTCCGGCGGACCGCTACTCGGCCGGAACCAGGCCTGGGTCTCCCATCGGGCTTGCTCTGGTTTCCTTGCGTGCCGACGCACGGGCGAGCACACTTTGGCGGTTTACGGATCTGCGCTCGGCATCGATGCGATGGATCAGGATTTCCGCACGCTCGATCGACCCGAGCAGGGCAAGGATCGTGCCGCGTTCGGCGGCACCGGCATTCGGTCCGAGCGCCAGCGTGCGGGCACGCAGTTCCTCGACCCCGGGCAGATTTACATGGCCGGCCGGCATCTGCGGGCTGGAAATTCCGTAAGTAGGCAAGATTTCGCGCAGCGACGTGTCGAGCTTGTTCAGCGCGACGTCGACGATGGCTTGCGCCGGGTTGCTGAACTTCTCGCGCCTGACGCGGCGCGCCACCTGATGCATCGATTCCGTCAGGGCGGCCGTGAAGTCGGCTTCCTCGATCAGGCTGGCGATCAGATCGAGTTGTTCGTAAGGCAGATCCTCCTTCATCAGCGCGGCGGTGTAGGCGCGGATATCGCGGCTGAGGATGTCGGTCGCCAGATAGTGCTCGCCCGGATCCGACGGCGCCTTCTTGGAAGAGCGTGCGATGTCGAGGAACATGGCGCCGGCCTCCAGATGGCGGGCCGTCTCTTGCTGCACGGCGGGAATGGCCTTGGCAAAGTCGCTGGCCAGTTTGCGGTCGAGGAATTTCGGCGTCGAGAAATCCTCCGCGTCGTCGGCATCCGTGTGGCCGACACGCGATAGCACCCGCTCGAACACGCCGATGAACGGGAACAGCAGCACTGTGTTGAAGACGTTGAAGAAGGTCGAGTAGAGGCCGACCGCGACCGGCACCAGGGGGAAGGTCTCCTTGCCGTCGACAATCACCGGAACGGCCGGATCGCCGCCGAAGAACTGCATGGCCCATTCCAGCACCTGGATGGAGACGAAGAACAGAGGGATGGTGATGCACACCCCGATGATATTGAACGAGATGTGCGCATAGGCGGTCCGCTTGGCGTTCTTCGAAAGATTGAGGGAAGCCATCCAGGATGTGATCGTGGTGCCGAGATCGGCGCCGAGCGAGAAGGCGACGGCGGTTGTCCAGTCGAGAATGCCCGCCGCGCCAAGGCCCATGACGATGCCGATCGTCGCCGAGGACGAGTGGATCATCGCGGTCACACCGGCGGCGATGAACACGCATTTGAAAAGGTTGAGGTAGGAGTCGGCCGTCAGCGTCTGCAGCAGCGCCATGACTTCCGGCAGGTTGCGAAGCGGACGCAGGCCGCCGGTCATCAGGTTGAGGCCGTAGAAGATCAGCGCGAAACCCATGCAGGCGAGCGCTATGTTCTTCACCTTTTCGCTTTTGGCGAAGCAGTAGACCAGCGAGAACACGCCGGCCAGGATCAATCCGAGCGGACCGAGCGGCAGGGCGATGAGCCCGTTGCCGAGCGTGGTGCCGATGTTGGCGCCCATGATCACGCTGATCGCCGGCCGCAGGGCGATGACACCGGCATTGACCAGCCCGACGACCATGACGCTCATCGCCGTCGACGACTGGATGACGCCGGTGATCAGCGTTCCAGCCAGCACGCCTTTGACCGGCGTACCGGCTGCCTTGGCGAGAAAGTCGCGCATCCGGTTGACCGACAGCGCCTGGATGCCGTTTGCCATGAAATCCAGACCGAGCATGAAGATGCCCAAGCCGCCGATCACCGGCACGAGGATGTCCTTGAAGATATCTATGTCCATTTCAGGCAGGCCCCCAACAAGTCGCCACGACGACGCGGTATGAAGTTCAGTTGCTGCGCAAGGCAGCTTTCGTTCGGGTCAGTTTCCGACCGGCAATTGCCTTGCCCAATACTGTTCGATCTGGCCAATGAGCGCTTTCGGCAGCGGCACATAGCCGAGTGCGGTGGCGTCGCCGGCACCTTGCGCGAAGGCGAGCCGGAAAAGATCATGCACGCGGCGATAGCGATGTTCCGAACGCCCCGAGACCTGGACAACGGCGAACACCGCCGTGCTGATCGGGTACGCACCATCTCCGCTGCGATTGGTGAGGGAGGCGAAGAAGTCGGTCGTTTCCCCCCAGGCGACGGAGGTGGCCGCTGCTTGCACGCCCTCCGGGTCCGGTTTGACGAACTTGCCGGATTTGTTCTGGACCGCTGCGAAGGGAAGGCCGGCGCGAAGAACCTGGCCGTATTCGGCGTAGGCAATCGCCCCCTTGCTCGCAGCCACGGCACGAAGAAGCGCTTGCGTACCTTCCGCGCCTGTCCCGAGCGGCCAGTCGATCAGAGTGTCGGCTCCAGGCTTCGTCTTCCAGTCTTCGCTTGTCGATGACAGAAACTCGGTGAAGACATAGGTTGAGCCCGAACCATCCTGCCGGTGGATGACGCTGATGGCGAGATCGGGAAGGGCTATGTCGGGATTGAGCACCCTTATCGCAGGATCGGACCAGGACTTGATCTTGCCCAGGTAGATGTCGGCGATCACCGGGCCGGAGAGGCGCAGACCTTGCTCCGGCAGGCCATCGAGATTGGCGACCACCGCGATCCCGCCCATGACGATCGGAAATTGCTGCTGGCCGTTCCTGGCGAGATCATCAGCCGGCACGGGAACATCCGTGGCGGCGAAATCCAGTTCGGGCTGCGCAAGCCGCATCAGGCCGGCAAGGGATCCGACCGGTTCATAATCGACGGTCCAGTCCAGCGTGAAGAAGTCGCCGCCGTCGGCGCGTGCAGCCTTGTATGTCGTTGCCCACTTGCCGATGATCGGCGCGGCCAGTGTCGACCCCGCACCGCGAATGGGCTCAGCCCGCGCAGCGGATCCGATCATGGCCCCGATGATTGCAAGGGCGAGCGCAGCTGCCGCCCCCGAAACCGTCGGCCGTGCACCGCGCAATAAGGCTAAACCTGCTGACAACATAAATTGAATCCCAACTATACTGCCGCCGCTATGTAGGCGCGCATCAATGGCCATACGCCTGTGAAATGAGGCGTCAGCTGAAAACAAGATCGCTGTTGTCTTGTATTAATTCTTCTTAACGGTTGGATGACAGTGGGTCCCGGCGGAAAAGCTTTTCGACTATTCCGAAGACCTTTCGACTGCAAAACCTGAGCAAAAAGCCGCATCGCCTGAAAGTCGGCCGGGCGGGAAAGGTCATCCTCAAACACTGAGATAGAGACCATCCCGTTCCGGGATGGAAGAGGCTCTAACCGGCGAGTTTTCCGCCCTGCATCGGCCGCGGTGCGCCGGTCGTGCTCGGAAAGCTGATCGGCAGGCCGCGCAGCACGCGCACCGCGAGGAAAGCAAAACACTCCGCCTCGACCGCGTCGCCGCTCCAGCCGAGGCTCTCGGCCTGCACCACTTCGACGCCGGCACGGCTGGTCAGCATCGCCATCATGGTCGGGTTGTGGCGGCCGCCGCCGCTGACCACCAGTTTTTTCGGACGGCTTGGTAAGAGGTCGAGTGCCTTGCCGACGGCTCCAGCGGTAAAGGCGGTCAGCAGTGCCGCGCCATCCTCCGCATCCAGCCCGTCCGCCATGGCGGCGCCGAAGTCGAAACGGTCCAGCGATTTGGGATAGGGCTTGGTGAGATAGGGGTGCTGCAGCAGCTTGGCCAGCCGCGCCTCGTCCACCTTGCCCGCACCGCCGAGCGCGCCGTCGCGGTCCATCTCGCCGAGCCCCTTCGACTTGATGAAATCGTTCAGCGGCGCGTTGGCGGGGCCGGTGTCGAAGGCAACGACATTGTCGGCGCCATCCCACCAGGTGATGTTGGCGACGCCGCCGAGATTGAGTACGGCCACCTCGCCATTGGCGCCGGCGCCGCGCATCAACGCCGTGTGATAGACCGCGGCCAGCGGCGCGCCTTGCCCCCCGGCGCGCATGTCGGCCGAGCGGAAATCGTAAGCGACCTTGGTACCCAACAGGGCATGCATCAGCTCACCGTCGCCGAGTTGCCTTGTCTGGCCCAGCCGTCCAACCTGCGGCGCGCGATGCAGAACGGTCTGGCCGTGAAAACCGACGACGCCGATATCGGCCATCGTCATGCCATAGCCTTCGACCAATTCCTTGACGGCTGCTGACTGGGCACGCGTCAGGGCTTCCTCCGCGGTGTGGAAGATCGCCGGCTCCGGCCCGACAAAGTTCCACGCCCGCGCCTCCGTCAGCGTCTCTTCCAGCAGGGAGCGGATCGACGGAGGATAGGGCATCAGCCGGTAGGTGCCGAAATCCTCGATACGTTCGCCGTCGGTCTTGATCAGCGCGACGTCGATGTTGCCGTCCAGCACCGTGCCGGTCATCAGGCCGACGGCCCAGATTGGTTCCATAGTCGTTTCCTTGTTGAGCATGATCTTTCCGGAAACCGTTTCCCACTTTTCGGGACCACGCTCCAGTCCCATTGATGAGATCGCCGACAGCTTTGCGAAACCTGACGATTCTACCGTCAAAATATTGGTCTAATGAATCCGGGCAGCGGGCAAGGTCCAAGCCTTGCCCCTTTCGAAGTGGCGGTCTCGGTGCTGAAGGCCGAGCGGCTTTCGTAGCGCCACAGGCGATGTTGGACCGCGCAACGTCCTTTCTGCAGGCCGTCTGGTTCAACAGCCACCGAGATGCCACCTCTTGCCTGCCGGCCGCGAAGGCGCGACCTTGTCTGGTCTGGCGAACGCTTCCGCCGAAATCCGCAAGGGAGAGAAAATCATGACCTCATCCGATGTGGCCGTTATTGCAGGCGCGGGCGCTGGTCTGAGCGCCTCGCTTGCGCGCCTTCTCACCCGGGAAGGCTTTCGCGTGGTTCTGGCCGCCCGTAACGTCGAGAAGCTCAGCGCTCTGATCGACGAGACCGGTGCTCTGGCCGTTGAGACGGATGTCGCCGACGCTGCGTCCGTCGCCAGGCTGTTCGACACCGCCGACAAGGCCGGCACGCTGGCGCTCGTGGTGTTCAACGCCAGCGCACGCACCCGTGGCCCGATCGCCGAGCTCGATGCGGAAGCGGTCAAACAGGCATTGCTGGTCGGCGCCTATGGCGGCTTCCTGGTCGGCCAGCAGGCGGCGCGCCGGCTGCTTGTCCGGGGATCCGGTTCGATCCTGTTCACCGGCGCCACTGCCAGTGTGAAGGGCTTTCTCGGCTCGGCCGGTTTTGCCATGCCGAAATTCGGCCTGCGCGGCCTGGCGCAGTCCATGGCCCGCGAACTCGCCCCGCAGAACATCCACGTCGCCCATTTCATTCTCGACGGCCAGATCGCGCCGCCCGGACAGGCAGCCGATCCCGACCTACAGGACCGCCGCCTGTCGCCGGATGCCATCGCCGAGGCCTATCTCGCGGTCCATCGCCAGCATCGCAGCGCCTGGAGCTCGGAGCTTGAGTTACGGCCTTGGGTCGAGACGTTTTGACAATCCAGACGATCGCCCGGCGGGAAGCAACGCGATCCTTCCGCTTTTCCTATATATTAGGCAATGCTGATATTTTGTGGCGCTAAGCTGCTTGTCCAATACATAAAAAGGCACAGTGTAATATATACGTTTGTTTAACGCGGGTTGTGCATGTTGCAGCTTTCCCGGGTTAATTGAGAACGCGCATGTCGGTTACACGTCGTACACTGCTTGCGGCCGGGAGCGGCGGGTTGCTGATTTCACAAGCCCGCGCAGCCATCACTCCGGGACAGCAGGCGGAGAACGCCCCTCAACCTATCGCGAGCGGCGATGCATTGCGCATCGCAATGCCGGCCTTCGCTTCCAATCCGTTCTTTCCGTCCGACGGATCGGGGGACGATGGCATAGACATGGAGTTGGCCCACGGCATCGCCGCGGCGCTTGGCGTCGAGCCGGTATTCGACCGATCCGCCGCAACGTTCGACGATATCGTCAGACAGGTCAGTTCCGGACAGGCCGACATGGCGATTGGCAAGCTCAGCCGGACGCTTCAGCGCGGCCGGTCGATCATCTATTCCCGCCCCTACGCCATGCTGCGGCAAGGGCTGATCGCCAACCGCCTCAACCTGGCGCGTATCGCGCAAGGCAAACCGGCCGAACAGATCGTCCGTGATTTCTCAGGCGATCTTGGCGTGATCGAGGGCTCTTCATTCGCCACCTATGCGGCCACGACCTTCCCGCATGCGCAAATCCACCGCCTGGCAAGCTGGGATCTGATCATCGATGCGATCCGAAACGGGACGATCGACATGGCCTATCGCGATGATTTCGAGATCAAGAAGCTGATGGTCGACGATCCGTCGATGACGGTTGTCGCGCGCTCGATCACGCTGACCGACAAGGTCGATACGATCGCAGTCGGCGTGCGGCCCGACAATCCGCACCTCGCGGCCTTTGTCGATCTCTATCTCGATCTCGCGCGGGGTCAGCAGATTCTCAACACGGATGAGATCATCGCCCGCTATCGCCTGGGGAGCAAAGCCTGACATGGCCATCTCCGAGGTAGCCGGACCCCTGCCTTTCGACTGGCGCCTCGCAGCAAGGCGTATCCTGCGATCTCCGGTGACGACGATTGTGATGATTGCTGCAGGGATACTGTGCGGCCTCTACTATCCAGACTTTGCCCATGCGATCAGCCCTGTCGCACAGCTCTACCTGAATTTCCTCAAGATGGTCGTCCTGCCCTATTTGGTCTCGTCGGTCATCTTCTCCATCACGGCAATGGTCCAGGACCCGAAATCCGTCCGCTACCTCGGCAAGGTGGGCATGGCCGTGCTGGCCGTATCGTTCCTGAGCGTGCTGGTGAGCGGCACCCTGTCGTTGATCCTGCAGCCGGGCCAGATCGAGAATCCGCAGTCGCGCATCGAGCTTGGCGAGTTCATCAATTCGCAAGGCAGCGTGTCCACCGATCTCGCCTTCCCGTTCCAGCCGCCGCCCTCCAATGGGGATCCCAATGGCGGGCACTCGATCCTGCTCGACCTGGTGCCGAACAACGTCTTCAACGCGCTTGCCTCGGGCCAGACCATCCAGGTTTTGCTGTTCTGCCTGCTTTTCGGGCTCGCGATGGGGAAGATTCCCCAGCCTTCGTCCATGAGCCTGACCCAGGCGCTTAACGCGGTCTACCGGGCCTGCACGGTGCTCACCAACTGGTTCATCTGGGGGTTGCCCTTTGCAACCTTCATCCTGATCGCGGACCAGACCGCGTCGACCGGAACCAAGCCGCTCACGCTGATGGGCGGTTACCTGCTGGTGATGGGCCTCTCCTGCCTCATATTCGTTGCCGGGGCTTTTGCGATTATCGCCATCCGGTCGCGACGAAGCTACTGGACCACGATCAAGACCTGCCAGCCCCTTCTCATGGTGGCCATCACCACACGCTCTACGGTCGCCTCGCTGCCTTGGGTCATCAACCTTTTGAGCGAGCGCCTGCGGTTCAGCCTGGTGGTGGTCGAACTGCTCGTGCCGCTGCAGGCGGCATTGCTGCGTACAGGCCCAGCGCTGCTCTACACCTCGGGTGCGCTTTTCATCGCCCAGCTTTACGGCCACCAGCTTGCAGTCTCGGACCTCGTGCTCGTCGGCATCATCTCAGCGCTTCTCGCGCTCACCACCGGCGGCATGGGTAGCCTGCTCATCCTGTCCCAGATGTCCATCGTGTGCGGCTACCTGAAGCTTCCCTTCGAGGCGGCGTTCGTCCTGTTCGTCGCGGTGGATGCAGCCGTCGACACGTTCATGACGCTGGCCAGCGTCTGCACCGTCGCGGCGAGCACGGCAATGATCGCTCCCAGCCACAGGGAGACGACGCAGCCTGACGTCGCCTCGGACCAGCTCGAAGCCGAGCCTGTCAGATGATCGACGACAGCATCCGTCCCCAGCTCGGCATTATCGGCGGTCTTGGGCCGCTTGCTTCGGCTGATTTCTACTTCAAGCTGACCCGGATGACCCAGGCGCTCAGAGACAACGAACATGTGCCTGCCGTGATTCTCAGTGTCCCGCAGCTGCCCGACAGGACCGAAGCGATCCTTGCCGGCCATGATGGGCCGCTGGCGCCTTTGAAAGCCGCGGTCGCGACGCTCAATGCGCTCGGCGTCGCCCGCATCGCGATGCCGTGCAACACCGCCCACCATTGGTACAGCCAACTGGCGGCGAATTCGCGCGCGGAAATCATCCATATCGGAGATGCTGTGGTGACGGAGACGCGTCGCAGCCTGGATCAGGGCCGGGTTGCTGTTCTCGCCACCCAAGGCACGCTGGTCTCCGGCTTCTATCAGGACAGGATGTCGGCAGCGGGATTTGAGCTCTGCCTTCCCGCGAACACCGAGTTTCAGGCCTGCGTCGACAGCGCGATCAGCCTCGTCAAGGCGGGTTCGATCGCGGATGCGGCGGTTGAAACCGAGCGCGCGCTCGATATCGCGCAAGCGGCCGGCGCCGATGCAGCCCTGCTCGGCTGCACCGAACTGTCGGTGGTGGCCGCCAGCCTCAACGATATCAATGGATTGGTCGTCATCGACAGCAATGCGGCCCTGGCGCGAGCCTGTCTGACACGGTTGGGCTTCGGTGCCCAGGAAGCCCGCGGCCTGCCGACCGTATCGCGGCTGCCGGAACATGACCAATCGATGCGCGCCAGCTTGGCCGCACTGGCCTAGCCCTATGGATAGAACCTCATAGCATTTCGGAACCCGTCAGCCCTGGCGCGGCACGCCCTTGGCAAGCAGGTAGACGAGATACGGCCCGCCAAGCAGCGAAGCGAACAGGCCGGCGGGCAGTTCGTAGGGAAAGGCAGCCATGCGCGACAGCCAGTCCGAGACGATCATCAGCAGGGCGCCCAGAAGCATCGCTCCGGCGAGATGGACGCGGGCGCGCGAAAAGCCGACCAGACGGGCAAGGTGTGGCGCGATCAGGCCGACGAAGCTCAATGGCCCGACGACCATGGCGGCCAGCGCGGTGAGGAGCGCGGCAACGACGATCAGCATCAATCGTCCGCCAGCGACCGGCACGCCCAGCCCGCGTGCGCTGTCGGACCCGAGCGGCAGGATGTCCAGCCAGCGGGCGGCAAGGAACAGCGGCAGCGTCAGCGGCAACAGACAGGCGATTGCCAGCCCTGCATCGAGCGCCGACGCCTGGCCGGTCGAGCCGCTCAGCCAGCGCAACAAAATGTAGGACTGCGCGTTGCCCATGGCGATCGTCGCGGTGATCGCAGCGCTGCACAGCGCGCTCATGGCGATACCGGCAAGCAGCAGCCGCTCGGCACCGAACTTTGCTCGTGCGGCAAGGACAAGCATGGCAACCAACGCCGCTAGCGCGCCGAGGCCGGAACCGGCGAGTTGCCAGCCCAGCCCGGCGGTGGCACTAACCATGAGCACGGCGGTCAGGCCGGCGCCGGCGCCGGTGCCGACCCCCAGCACTTCGGGGCTTGCCAGCGGGTTGGCGGTGACCCGCTGGATGACGACGCCGGCGGCCGCGAGCATGGCACCTGCGGCAGCCGCCACGCCGATCCGCGGCGCACGCCACGCGGCGAGATCGGTTAACAGGTCTCCCCCAGCAATAGACCAGCCGTCCGGGCCACGCCCGACGACAAGCGCCACGATGGCAGCGACAAGCGCCAGCGCAAACAGAAGCAGGATGATCAGCCAGGGCCGGCTGGCCTTGCGCGGTGCTGCCCCCTTGGAGCCGAGATGCGGCCATTCGAAAAGGCGCAGCCGCGGCAACAGCCACAGCAGCAGCGGACCGCCGAGCAGGGCGGTGCCGGCACCGGTCGGAATGCGTTCGCCACCGGAACCGGCGGCCAGCTGTACCAGCCCGTCCGTCAGCCACAGCATCACGGCGCCGATCAACGGCGCGGCGATCAGTTTTTGGCGCAGTGTGCGGGCGCCCGAAAGCGTGGCCAGCGCCGGCGCTGCAAGACCGACGAACCCGATGACGCCAACCTCTGCCGCGACTGACGTCGCCATCCACACGGCAAGCGCGATGATGAGAAAGCGGCTTGAGTGACGAGCGACGCCCAGGCCGCGTGCCGAGGCATCGTCGAGACCAAGAATGGTCAGCGGCCGCAGCAGCATCAATGCGGTAACCGCGCCGGCCGCCAGCCTGATCGTCAGCGCGATGGTCGGCTCCCAGTCCTGCTGGACCAGCGATCCGCCGCCCCAGATGAACAGCGAAAACAGGTAATCGCCATTGGCGAGGATCAGTGCTGCGCTGACGGAACTGGCGGTCAGCGCCACCATCATCCCGGCGAGCATGACCGACACCGGCTCCAGCCCGCGCCGCCAGGTCAATGCCAGCACCAGCAGCACCGCGGCGATGCCACCGGCGAAGGCGACCAGGCCCTGCGACCGCTCCATCAGCAGCGGTGCGTAAAGCGAGGCGATCGTCATCGCCAGTTGCGCGCCGGCCGAGATGCCAAGCGTCGACGGTTCGGCCAGCGGGTTGCGCAGCACATGCTGCAACAGCAGGCCGGACAGGCCGAGCACGGCGCCCGCCAGCACCGCCACCGCGCCGCGCGGCAGCGTGCTGTAGACCAGGATGACGCGGTCGAGACCGATGCCGCCCGGCAGTGGAGCCGGCCACTGCATGCCGAGCCGCCATGCGAACAGGAGCGCGGCCAGCACCGCCAGGAAGCTCCACAGGGCGATTGGCGACAGCGCGGCACTCGTCGTGGCGCGGTGGCCGACTGCGCGCTCAGCCATGGCTTTGCCCGGCAATAGCTGCCGTCGCCAGGCGCGCGAAGCGACGCGCCGACGGCAGGCAGCCGAAATGGTTGACCGGCTCCAGCACGGCAACGCGGTTCTGACGCACCGCCGGCAGAGCATTCCACAAGGCATTTGTCGGAAGCGAGCGCCCGACATCGGCCGGCAGTGGCGAAACGATCAGGATCGACGCCTCGGGCACGCGCGCCAGCGCCTCCAGTCCGACGGGTGCCGCCGCGCTGTAGCTCGTCTCGTCGGTCCATGCATTGACCAGGCCGAGAAGCGTCAGCACATCGCCGAACATGGAGTCGCGGCCAAAGGCGCGAAAATGCCTGCTATCGCCTAGGCTGATGACGAAGACCGGACGCCCGGAAGCGCGCGGCAAGGTGCCGCGCAGCCGCGCGATTTCATCAGCGGTCTCATCGGTATAGCGCTCCGCCTCGGCCTGCCGTCCCAGCTTTTCGCCCAGGGCCAGTGTCGCTGCCTCGGCGAGCACATAAGGCGGCACGCCGGCCTCGTAGACCGTTTGCGCAAACACCGGCGCGATACGTTCGAGCATCGGGCGCTGGTATTCGTAGAAATTGGAGATCACGATGACATCAGGCGCGACGATGCGCAGCAGCTCGTAATTGGGCGCGCCGCGCAGCCCGAGATCGGTCACCGATTGGGGCACTCTCGGCTCGACCGCGATCTTGCGAAACTGGATCAGTTCGGTCGCCGCCACCGGCTCGATGCCGAGTGCCAGCAACGTCTCCAGCATGCCCCAGTCGATCGCGGCAACCCGCATCGCCGCCGCCCTGGCGGCGACCGGTGGCAGCAATGCCGCGGCCGCCAGCGCAAGCACCTGCCGTCTGTTGGGCAGATGGATCATCACTGGCTTGTTTGGCAAGCTGTAACCAAGTCGACTACCAAGTCGTATGCGCCTTCAGCTTGAACGAGCGGCCTTCGCCATAGGAACAGGCTTCGACAGTGGTGGTCTGACAACTGGAGACATAGGTTTTGTCGAACAGATTGGTGATGTTCAGATCGACACCCCAGGTCTCCCTGTCGTAGCCAAGCTTCAGGTCGGCCAGTGTGACAGCTGGAACCTTGTTGTTGTTTGCGTTGTCTGCCCATGAGGAGCCGACGTAGCGAAGGCCGCCACCGATCGAGATGCCGTCGTACCAGCCGCCACGAAAAGTATAGTCGACTGAGGCGGAGGCCATCACCTCTGGAACGATGAACGGCGTCTTGCCGATCAGCTCCGGGTTGGCGTCCTTGGTGATGTCGATGTCATAGGCGGTGAAAGCGCCGGTGAGCCGGAAATCCTCAGTGACGTTGACCTTGCCTTCCAGTTCTATACCGCGTGAGCGCACTTCGCCGGTTTGCAACTGCGTGAAGAAAGTAACGTTCGACGGTACATTCTGACGGGTCAGGTCAAAAAGCGACAGGGTGAACAGGCCATCGACAAAGGTCGGAACATATTTGACGCCGACTTCGTACTGCACGCCCTCTTCCGGCTTGAACAGATTACCGTTGGCGTCGGTGCCGATGAGCGGGTTGAAGAAGGTGGCAATGCTGGCATAGGGGGTTACGCCGTTGGCAAACTCATAGGCGAGGCCCGCGCGACCGGAGAAGTCGCCGACAGTCTGGTTCTGCGTGCTGGAACTCGCCGAGTAATATGTCGGCCGATTGTCGGCGTCGAGCCAGCCACGGTCGTAACGGCCGTTCAGCGTCACCAGCCAGCCGTCGCCGAAGCGCAACTGGTCTTGCGCATAGAAGCCGAGCTGCTTCTGGGTCAAGTCCTGATTGAGGTAGCTGACTCGTGGCGTCAGTGGCGCGCCGTAGATTGGGTCGAAAGCATCAATGGGAGGGGTTGTGCCGAAGAGCGCCGACGACTGCACCTGGTCGATGTTGTAATATTTGTAGTCGATGCCGGCCAGCAGCGTGTGTTCGACAGCGCCTGTCTCCACCTTGCCCTCGATCTGCAGGTCCGACAGGAATGTCGTGGCGTCGGTATCGTGACCGAAATTGATGCGATTGAGCTGCGTCGCGCTCGCCCACCCGTTGGCGTAGACGTTGACTTCATTAATCGAGGCCGCACTGAGGCGCATGTTGGAACGCACCGTCCATTGGTTGTCGAAAGTGTGCTCGAACTCGTAGCCGATCGAACCTTGCTCGCGCTTGTAGAGATCGACACTCGGCTCGGTAAAATTGGCATCTGGGTCGATTCGACCGTAATTCACTCCGCCGATAATCCGATCCGTTACAGTGCCGATGTAAGGCAGGAAGCTGCCGCCATTGTGGTTCTCGTCGATGTGGCTGTAGTTTGCCAGTACCGTCAGCTTGGTCTGCTCGTCGGGCTGCCAGGTGATGCTGGGCGAAATGAAGCCGCGCCAGCCATTCTGCAAATCGCTGTAGGTGTCGCCGCCGGCGACCTTGCCCGTCATCCGGTAGCTGACCGCGCCATCCTTGGCGACGTCGCCGATGTCGAAGCCGAGATAGACATTGCCGGCATCGTTGACGCCGGTCTCGATATAGCGCTGCCTGCCGTCCGGCCGCTTGCTGACATAGTTGACCAGACCGCCGGGATTGCTGCCGCCGTAGAGTACGGACGCCGGTCCTTTCAGCACTTCGACTCGCTCGAGGCCGAAGCTGTCGACGTAGAAGCCGCCAAAGGCGTAGCTGAACAGCTGCAGCCCATCCATGTAGGTGCCATCAGCCGTGGCTTGGAAACCGCGGATGAACAGCCAGTTGGTGTCGCTGTCCGGGCCGAAGGGCTGTGCGAACACCCCGGCCGTGTAGCGCAAGGCTTCGTCGACTTTCTGTGCGCCCTGGTCGTCGATCTCTTGACGGCCGACCACCGACACGGATTGCGGGATGTCCTTGATGTCGGTCGCCGTCTTGGAGCCGGTCCTGCTTTTCTTGGCGACGACGCCCTTAACCGGTCCGGTCGCGCCGTCGCCGGCCTCGCCCTCGACCACCACCGGTTCAAGCTGGGTGCTGGTTTGCACCGACTGTGCGAACGCGGCCATTGGCGGGATCATCGCGGCCGCGGCGACGCTGGCCGCCAGAAGCGCCTTCATCCGGTAAGTTCTGCTCATCAGGAAAGTCCCCGCCTGTCGACATTGAGATACTTGATCATTTATCTCAACTTATCTGCGGGTCATTGGACGGAATTGGGCAGTTTGTCCATTCTTGTCCAAACGAGGGACATCACGGTGTGATGTTGCGGAAATGTCACTGGCGACTGGTGCTCCTCATCCAGGCGCCGGGCGTCAATCCGACAATCGACTTGAACACACGCGTCAGATGCGCCTGGTCGAAAAAACCCGTTGCCTCGGCGATGTCGCCAAGTGAAGCGGCGTCACGCGCCATCATCGCCTTGGCCCTGTCGACCCGCGCTTGCATCTGCCAACGATGCGGCGGCACGCCCGTCGCCGCCTTGAAGGCATGACTCATCGCGGTTTCGGACAGGCCGGTCAGCGCGGCGAGATCGGCAAGCCGGATCCTGTCCAGGCAATGCGCGTCGATGTAGTCGGTGACGAGGCGCAGCTTGCGGCGCGACAGCGGCGACCGTCGCCTGGCGGTATCAGGCTGGTCTATCTGGAACAGGCTTGCGAACAAGGCATTGAGCAAGCCCTCGCCATAGAGATCATGCAGAGGCCGGTCGTTGCCGCATTCGGCGGCAATCATGCCGGCAAGCATGGCGATCCGGTCGTCGCGAAACTGGAAGCGCGACATCCGCAAGGCCTCGTGGTCAAGGCTGCGGCCGAAGCGGCGCGTCAGCGCTGCGGCGTCGAAATGCAGGTCGAGATGCCGGATCCGCCGTAGCCCCTCGACCCGGCCGCGGATCGGCACGCCGGCCGGTATGTAGGCCATGGAAAAAGCCTGGTCGTGGCGGCGCAATTCGCCCTTGGCGCCTTCGACGAAGAAAGCGCCGTCGCCATCCACATCGAGCGCGACGAACAGCCGGGGGTCGGGAGAGACGTAATAGCCTTCGGCCTTGTCACCGCATGAGACATCCCAGAGGTCGGCGACCACGCCGTCCCAGACATGCCATTTCAGATCGCCAATGACTGAAAAGCCCTCAATCCGGCTTTCCATGCGCGCAACGAAGGTCAAGTCCTGTGATCCCAACCAACATGATAAAAACCATCATGTTTATGCCCGGTTAGCGACCCCACCGCAAGTGCTTTGCGGCTGCTCGAAAATCGGCCGGAACCAATACCGCTGGGGCCGTCGGCCTCAAACACTTTCGAGGTATGTCTCGATTTCGAAATCGCTGACATTGAGCGCGAACGTGTTCAATTCCTGGCGTTTGCAGGCAACGAAGGAGTCGCGCAGGATGGCTGGAAAAATCTCCGCCACATGCGTCCCGCTCTCGAAGGCGGCGATCGCGGATGCCCAGTCCGGCGGCAGCTTTGCCGGCGGGAGTCCCTGACCGTCGGTGCCGATCGGATCGCCTGGCGATATTTGTCTTTCAATGCCCGTCAGTGCGGCGCCCAATATGGCCGCTAGCACCAGATAGGGATTGGCGTCGGCTCCCGAAACGCGATGCTCGATGCGGCGCGCACCGGTTGGCCCGCCGGGAATGCGGATCGCCACCATACGGTTCTCATAACCCCAGGCGACTGCGGTCGGCGCATAGGATCTCGGGCGCAGCCTGCGGTAGGAGTTGAAGTGCGGCGCGAACACCAGCGTGCTTTCGGCCATTGCCGCAAGCAGGCCGCCGACCGCATGGCGCATGGTCTCAGAACCCTGGTCGGTGCCGTCATCGAAGATGTTGCGCCCTTCGCCGTCGAGCAGGCTGAAATGAACGTGAAAGCCGTTGCCTGCCCGGTCGCCATAGGGCTTGGCCATGAAACAGGCGGCAAAGCCGTGCTTGCGCGCAATGCCCTTCACCGTGCGCTTGAACAGCACCGCATCGTCAGCCGCCCGCAAGGCGTCCGCGACATGGTTCAGATTGATTTCGAACTGACCGACGCCGTTTTCGGCGATGGCCGTGTCGACGGGAATGCCTTGCGTCCGGCAGGCCTCGTAGACGTCATGGATGAAGGATTCGAAGTCGTCGATCTCGTCGATCGACAGCGCCGCGTCGGAATCGAGACGGCGTCCGGTCACCGGCGAGACCGGTCCGACCGGCCGCTGCGATTGCGGATCGACGAGGTAGAATTCGAGTTCCGTTGCCGCGACCGGGGTCAGGCCCAAGGCCTTGTAGCGATCAAGGATGCGGGCCAGCGCCCGTCGCGGGTCGCCGAGATAGGGCGCGCCGCTTTCGTCGGCCAGCCAGAGCGGGACAAGCGCTGTCGGATGCGCCGTCCAGGCCACTGGCAGAATGCCGCGCCCCGTCCACTGGCACAGTCCGTCGGCATCGCCGGTCGAGAATACCAGTGTGTTGCCTTCGATGTCCTCGCCCCACACATCGAGCCCGATCAGCGAAAAAGGCATGCGCAGCTTGCCTTCCAGCGCCTTTCTTGCCTGCTCGACGGGAATGCGCTTGCCGCGCATGATGCCGTTGAGGTCGCACACCGCGGCTCTCAGGCTCTGGATGTCGGTCCTGCTGTCAAGCCAGTTCAAAACGTCCGCAATTGCATCGCTCAATTTATGACCTCTGGTTTTTGAAGGTGCCGCAGCCTGACCGGCTGCACTGTCCCTGATAAAAATAGCTTGTGAGTTTTAGGAAAACAGACTTGGCTGTCGCCAAGCGCTTTTCCTTATTTTTTCAAGTCACTAGCTGGTATGTCGGGAGGCATTTCAAAACCAATTGCGCGATCTGCGGTCGCAACATAGAGGCTGGAGGGCGGAAAGCCAAGCACGAGCCGGTAAACCAGCGCGCAGCCGCTATCGGCGGGAGGGGGGAGTTTGCTGCGGGCAGATCT
>NZ_RZTT01000760.1 GCF_003996995.1 Mesorhizobium sp. M7A.T.Ca.US.000.02.2.1
CTCTGGGCCTACTACGTGCCTTCGCAATTCAAGCTCACCAGCCCGATGAAGAACGTCTCTTTCTACCGCTGGGGATCGAAAACCGTAAAGCACGGTTTTTGCGCCACCTGCGGCTGCGGCACCTTTACCGAAACGCCGGACTGGTCGACCGGCGAGCCGGATTTCGACAATCCCAAGATCAGCGTCAACTCGCGACTGTTCGACGATTTCGATCTCGACAAGGTCGAAGTGGTGGTCATAGACGGCAAGAACCTCTGGTAGCCTGATCCGAACGATAGCGGCCCGGCGATGCGGCGCTATCGCCGAGTATCGGCCCCTCGGGAAAAGCCGTGAGCGGGGCTTTTGCCGTTCCGCTTTTCGCCGCAATTCGTGGTACAAGTCGCGGGAAGGGCTGATTTGGCGCCACCGCAAGGCGTGACTTGGAGAGGGACGATCCTATGAAAAAGACTGTGCTCGTCGTCGTG
The DNA here is from genome assembly GCF_003996995.1 of Mesorhizobium sp. M7A.T.Ca.US.000.02.2.1. Lineage (GTDB taxonomy): Bacteria > Pseudomonadota > Alphaproteobacteria > Rhizobiales > Rhizobiaceae > Mesorhizobium. The sequence goes on from NZ_RZTT01000760.1 coordinate 465, forward strand.
GCGACGGCTGTGCTCGTGAGCGCCTGCACCACCACCGATCCATATACAGGCGACCAGAAGATTTCCAACACCGCGGCCGGCGCCGGCCTTGGTGCCTTGGCGGGTGCCAGCCTTGGCCTGCTTGCCGGCGGCAATGACCGCCGCAATGCACTGATCGGCGCCGGCATCGGCGCGCTGGCCGGCGGCGCCATCGGCGCCACCATGGACCAGAACGAGGCCGAACTGCGCCGGCAGCTCGAGGGCACCGGTGTCAGCGTCACCCGCAGCGGCGACCAGATCATCCTCAACATGCCGTCCGACATCACCTTCAACTCGGATCAGGATGCGGTGAAGCCCGGCTTCTACCAGGTCCTGAACTCTGTCGCGCTGGTGCTGAAGAAGTTCAAGCAGACCACGGTCGACGTGTTCGGCCACACCGATTCGACCGGTGGCGACCAGCACAATTTCGATCTGTCGCAGCGCCGTGCTTTGGCGGTGGCGAACTATCTGTCCGGTCAGGGCGTGGATCAGCGGCGCTTCGCAGTCACCGGCTTCGGCAAGACACGCCCAGTCGCATCCAATGCCACGGCCGAAGGTCGCGCCCAGAACCGCCGCGTCGAGATCCAGCTTTCGCCGCTCACCTGATTTGTACGGCAAACCAATGCGAAGCGGCTCCCATGGGGGGCCGTTTTTGTTTGAGCGGATATTGGTGTTATTCAATTAGTTATTGCTAAAATACATCTTTCCCGCAGCGATGGAAAGGAATAGCATCATCGCTGTTCCTGAGGGGATGAGGCGGTGTCACTGGCCGCGCAATCAGCATTTTTCCGCCTCGGTCTTGCACGGCCAGATCAGAAATCTGGGAGGAATGCATGACAAGAACAGCC
>NZ_RZTT01000761.1 GCF_003996995.1 Mesorhizobium sp. M7A.T.Ca.US.000.02.2.1
GTGTCGTAGGTGGCGTCGGAATGCAGAAAACCCCAGTCCAGCACCGAGATCTTGGCCTGCGACATCGGCAGGTATTGGCCATCAAGGAAGGCGACGCCCTCGGGATAGGAGTGCGGGTCGACATGGCGGTCGCCAACCACGGGCAGTTGCCTCTCGTCCTGTGTTGCCATCGTCCGGCTCATCGGGGCCTCCTGTCACGCAGGCGAGAGGTTAGCGGCGCCGGGCAGAAGGCATAGAGCCACCCGCCCGGCGCTGTTCGGCCTCCATGACGATCTGGCCGATACATTCGATCGCGATTGCCCTATCGTTCCGGGTCTGAACGGGAGGGGAAAATGGGCAGGTTTGGGGCCGTCACAGCGGCAATGATGATGCTCGCCGCTGCGGGCGACGCCCGCGCCCAGTGCGCGCGCGAAGGCGAGGAATTGTGCCAGAGCGGCCAGACCTATCGCTGCGAGAAAACCGGCGGCGAATTGACGGCGATCTTCCAGAATCTGCCTTGTGCGGTGAACGTGCCGTCGCTGAGCGGCACCTGGGTAGGCAATGGCCACCAGAGCCCGGCCGGTGACGCCGGCGCCGACTGGGCGATCGCCATGACCATCAACGATGGCAGCGCGTCGATCGACTATCCGTCACTCGGCTGCGGCGGATCGCTGTCGCAGACATCAAGGGACGACATTTCAGCGGAATACCACGAGAGCATCACCTACGGTCAGGACAAGTGCATCGACGGCGGCAACATCACCGTAAGGTTTTACAAGGGCAATCTGTCCTGGATTTGGGTCGGCCACGCCGATGGCCAGCCCTACAATGCGGTCGCCGTGCTGAAGCGGAAGTAGCCGTGGTCATTCCTCCTCGTCGTCGGCGTCGAGCAGGCGGGTTGCGCGCCAGCGGGTGAGCACGATGTTGGTCTGCTCGATGACAAAGAAACGCGCCGAGTCGCGGTCATAGCCTTCGCTCAGCAGTTTTTCGTAATCGGTGTGCATGTGGCGGATATGGGCAATCGTCGCCAACCATACGGCGATGCCCGGCGGCAAGGTCTTCATGTGGACCGCGCCGGCGTCGCCGCGGATCTTCTCCATGTCGGCATAGGGCGCCAGCGGCAGAAGAGCGGTCAGCGCCTTGGCGATGGCGCGGCGGCGGCCGGTCGGCGCTGTCATCGCCGGGTCCGATCGGGCTCGTCCCGCCCTTCGATGGTCGCTTCCGCTATGGCGTCGGTCGAGACGAAATAAGGTTTGATGTCGATGACCGGCGTGCCGTCGAGCACATCGATACCGTCGAGGTCGATGCGGCCGGTGTGTTGGTCGAGCGCGACGAGCCTGGCGATGTGC
>NZ_RZTT01000762.1 GCF_003996995.1 Mesorhizobium sp. M7A.T.Ca.US.000.02.2.1
GTGCGGCTCGAAAAGGGCTTCGGCCGCCACCGCGTGAAGCGACCGGCCGCGCGGCGCGAAAATCGGCTGATAGGCGCTACGCAGCCGGAACTCGCCATAGATGCCGTATTCGATGCCGACTTCGTCGACTTGGATCGCATCGCCGACATTGCGCCGCCGATCGTCTCTCATGTCGCCACCCGGCGCCCGAAGGCCTTGACCGGCCGCGCCGAAGGCATTGCCGCGGCAGGAGCAGCCGTGTCGACGGCAGCAGCGGCAGGCGCCTGCCTGGCCTTGTCGAAGACGCCAAAGCTGGTCGGCGCCAATTCGGGCCGCGCCAGCACGAAACCCTGCACCATCGACGCACCCGATTTCTCGGCCAGCTCCAGTTGCCAGCCCTCCTCGATGCCTTCGAACACCGTATGGATACCTTGCTCCTCGAAGTTCTTCACCATGGTGGTCAGCAACGCGAAGCCGGCGCCGGACTCCATCAGCTGCGTGATCCAGTAGGCATCGAACTTGACGATATCCGGCTTCAATTCCTTGACCCGATTGATGTCGGAATCGTCGGCGCCATAATCGTCGACGGCGATGCGAAAACCGTTGGCCCTGAGTGCCGCGACGAAGCCGTGCAAGGCTTCCTGCGACGCCGACCGCTGCTCGGTCACCTCGCAGACGACGCGACGCGGGTCGATGCCGGCCTCGTGCAGCACGAGCCGCATTTCGCGCAAGGCAGCGTCGGCAACGGCGCGTTCGGTGAACACTGACGGGTCGAAATTGACGAAGATCGATGCTTCCCGCGGCAGGCAGGCACCGGCGTTGAGAAGATGCAGCGTCCTGGTCAGCGCCTCGATATGCAGCCGGTCGGCGGCCGGGCAGGTCGAGAAGAAATTCATCGGCGATTGCGGCTCGCCGTCGCGGAACGGTCGGATCAGCCCTTCGAACGCGACCACCGACAGCTTGCCTTCCTTGAAAGCGAAGATCGGCTGGAAGGCGCTTTGCAGCGTGTAGATACCCCAGACACCGGTGGAGGTGCCGTCGTCCTGACGGATGATGTGGGCAAGCCCGACGCTGCGCGACACGGTTCCTCGCTCCGCAATTGGTCTGCCATCCTGCCACTCAAGCCTCTACCGCTCGTTAATGAATTTATTGTTGCCGACCCCGGGTCCCGATCACAGCTCCTTGAGACCTGGATCAGCCGACAATGCTTGCGTTGCGCGAAATCATGCGACATGAGAAGCGCCGCGGTCGCTCCTGGCCGCGCCGATCTTCCATGGAGACGTCAAGCTCATGGCCTTTCTTGCCGACACCCTTTCCCGCGTGAAGCCTTCCGCCACCATCGCGGT
>NZ_RZTT01000763.1 GCF_003996995.1 Mesorhizobium sp. M7A.T.Ca.US.000.02.2.1
TTCTCCACCAGCCGCGCCAACTGGGTCATGACGACCGCCGAGCCCGCCAATCGCTTCTCGGGGGTTGGCCAATCGCGCACGAAGACGACGCTGTGGTCCGGCCGGATCTTGGCCAGCGAGCCCTGCTCGCCGATGAACCGGACGAGCCCGACCGGGTTGGAGAATTCGCGCTTGCGGAAATGGATGACGACGCCCTTCGGCCCGGCGTCGAGCTTCTCGACATTGGCCTTGCGGCAGAGCGCCTTGATGAAGACGATCTTGAGCAGATGCTTGACCTCGTCCGGCAGCGGGCCGAAGCGGTCGATCAGCTCGGCGCCGAAAGCGTCGATTTCCTCGGTGTTTTCGAGATCGCCAAGCCTGCGGTAGAGCGCCAGCCGGAGCTGCAAATCCGGAACATAGCTTTCCGGGATCATCACCGCCGTGCCGACGGCAATCTGCGGCGACCAGCCGCCATCCTGCACTTCGCCGGAATCCTTCACCTCGGCGACGGCCTCTTCCAGCATCTGCTGGTAGAGCTCAAAGCCGACCTCCTTGATGTGGCCGGACTGCTCTTCGCCAAGAAGATTGCCGGCGCCCCTGATATCGAGGTCGTGGCTGGCGAGCTGGAAGCCGGCGCCCAGCGTATCCAGCGATTGCAGCACCTTCAGCCGGCGCTCGGCGGTGTCGGTCAGCTTGCGGTTGGCCGGCAGCGTGAACAGCGCATAGGCGCGCACCTTCGAGCGACCGACGCGACCGCGCAACTGGTAAAGCTGCGACAGGCCGAACATGTCGGCGCGATGGATGATCAGCGTGTTGGCGGTCGGGATGTCGAGACCGGATTCGACGATGGTCGTCGATAACAGCACGTCGTACTGGCCGTCATAGAAGGCATTCATGATATCGTCGAGTTCGCCCGGCGGCATCTGGCCATGTGCCACCGCCACCTTCAACTCCGGCACGGATTCCTTCAGGAAATCATGGATTTCCGAGAGATCGCTGATGCGCGGCACCACATAGAAGGAATGGCCGCCGCGATAACGCTCGCGCAGGAGCGTCTCGCGGATGACCAGGGGATCGAACGGCGAGATGAAGGTGCGCACCGCCATTCGGTCGACCGGTGGCGTGGCGATCAGCGACAGCTCGCGCACCCCGGTCAACGCCAGTTGCAGCGTGCGCGGGATCGGTGTCGCCGACAGCGTCAGCACGTGCACGTCGGTTTTCAAATCCTTCAGCCGCTCCTTGTGCTTGACGCCAAAGTGCTGCTCCTCGTCGATGATCAGCAGGCCAAGGTTCTTGAACGAGATCGCGGAACCAAGCAGCGCGTGCGTACCGATGACAATGT
>NZ_RZTT01000764.1 GCF_003996995.1 Mesorhizobium sp. M7A.T.Ca.US.000.02.2.1
GCGGTGCGCCTTACCCCGCGGCTGTGCCGCGCAGCAGCACATTGAGCCCTATCGCCATCACCTTGGCCGATTCTACCATGTCCGATATCCCGACCCATTCGTCCGGCCGGTGGGCGAGGTCGAGAATGCCCGGCCCATAGGCGATGCAATCATAGATATGGCCGATGCGCGCAATGTGCTTCTGGTCGTAGGTGCCGGGCGAAATGACATAGTCGGGTTCGCGGTCGAAGATCGCCATGATGCCTTGCGCAACCGCCTTGACCACCGGGGCGTCGCGCTCGGTCATCAGCGGCAGCACTTCCATCAGGTCGCGGATTTCGTAGTCGAATTTTGTCCGCTCGCGCTTTAGCCGGTCGAGAATACCGGTCACTTCGCCTTTGACGGCGTCGAGATCTTCCTCGAGGAGGAAGCGACGGTCGATGGTCAGCCGGCAGGAGTCGGGCACGTTGGGCGACGGCAGGCCGGGCCGGAAGTCCTCGGTCTGGCCGCCATGGATCGAATTGATGTTCATGGTCGAGCGTTTAGCCCCTTCGGGCACGACGGGCATGCGCGTCATCTTGCGGTCAAGCGCAGGGAACAGCTCGTCCTCGAAAGCCCTCAGCACGGCGCCCATGTGGCGCACCGCATTGTCGCCGAGAAACGGCATCGAGCCGTGCGCGATCTCGCCCTTGGTCTCGATCTCCGCCCACCAGACGCCGCGATGCCCGAGGCAGATGCGGTCCTTGTTGAGCGGCTCGGGAATGATGACGTGGTCGACCCTGGGTTTTGAGAAATAGCCGAGTCTGGCCAGATGGGCGACGCCGCCGAAGCCGCCGGACTCCTCGTCGACGGTGCCGGATATTTCGATGGCGCCGGGAAAGTCGGGGAAGACTTCCAGGAAGGCTTCGGCTGCGATGATCGAGGCGGCCAGTCCGCCCTTCATGTCGCAGGCCCCGCGACCATAGACCTTGCCGTCTTTGACGATGCCGGCGAAAGGATCGACGGTCCAGCCGTCGCCGGCTTCGACCACGTCGATATGCGAGTTGAAGTGGACGCAGGCGCCTGACGATCTTCCGTCGAAACGGGCAACGACATTGACGCGCGGGTAGCGGTCGGTGTCGCCGGGCGTGCCTTCGGCGCGGATGAATTCGGTCTCGAAACCACTCTTCTTCAGCCGCGCGCCGAGATATTCGGCGCATGGCCGATAGGCCTCGCCGGGTGGATTGATGGTCGGAAAACGGATCAGCTCAGTGGTCAGCGCGACGACATCGTCGCGCCTGTCATCGATTGCCCGGAGGAGTCGCTCGTTCATGCCCAGAGTTGAGC
>NZ_RZTT01000765.1 GCF_003996995.1 Mesorhizobium sp. M7A.T.Ca.US.000.02.2.1
CCCGTACACTCGCCTACGGCGCCCTTGCACGCCCTGCTTGATCCCCCCGCCTTCCTGGTGCCGCGCAACCGCGCTCTCATCCACAACCGGAGACACAATCATGGCCAAGTCCAACAACGCCCCGAAGAACAACACCGCCGATCAGAGCAAGCCGCAGCCCCTGGGCGTGTTCGTGGTCGATGAGCGCAACCAGGATCGCAAGTTCTGGACGCGGGTCGGCGCCGCATGGCCCCACGAGGACGGCAAGGGCTACAACCTGGAAATCACTCCCGGCATCTCCGTCTCCGGTCGCCTGGTCATCCGCGAGAGGAAGCAGGACGACGCGCAGGACTAAGCATCACCAGCTGGCGGTCGGGTTCCCCGGCCGCCCTTCCAGCCGCCAGAATTCTCGGCGGCTTTTTTATGCTCACAGCCCACCGGCCAGCCCACTGACGTGGCAAGAATCCGGCCGCGGCCGGATTCAAGAACCCAAGATCGAACAGCAAGCGGCCTTCGGCCGCATTCGCTCCGAAGCGCGAATGTCACGTTCCGCGCAAGTCAGCTGACCAGCACCCACACACCAACGTCGCCTGCAGGAGTCGCCGGCATCGAGGCCCACGGCCTCGGATCGAGTACATGGATGCGCTTCCTTTTGATCTGCGCGGGGTGTCATCGCAAGCACGCACCGAGGGTCACACCGGCGTGGAGTAGCCACTAGGGTTCACTGCGTCGAATCTTTCCCCCGGTCCTTCCGCTGCGCTGCAGGCTGCGGCCTCGGCTTCGCCCTTGCGTCAACTCCCCTAATGCCGGTGCGACAGCAACGGTGCGCGATTGACAACCCCGCGCGGAAAGGAGAACGCACCATGAAAAAACACTCGATCCAAGTCCTGAAACTGGTCCTCGAAAACCTGCCGGCTATCATCACCTCGATAGCGACGTTGGTGACCGCCGTGTCGGTGCTGGTCAGCAAGCTCGCCTAACACGGAAAAACGGGGCATTCGCCCCGTTTCCGCGCTCCGCTCATCAATCCCAAGATCCTCCGGGCTCCGCCCTACGCGCCGCAACCGCGGCTTGCCTTTCAGCTCCGCTACGCTCCGCAAAATCGGTCTGCGGCAGGGTGATGTCGGTGGTTGTCGGTTTGCGCTGTGTGGAAATGCTGGTGGTGATTCACCGCTGCTGGCGCGGGTGGATCGTTTTCCGTAGGGGTGCCCCCTACACCCCGTCCGTCGATTCGCTCAGGCCTGCCCTATGATTTCCCGGGTATGTGCGCCGTCCCTGGAACATCCTTTCTCAACAGTCGGACAGTTTTCGGTAACGACGCGG
>NZ_RZTT01000766.1 GCF_003996995.1 Mesorhizobium sp. M7A.T.Ca.US.000.02.2.1
GCGTACGCGCGCCCGATAGAAATCGAAGAACCGATAGCGGCGCGCCTCGATCCACAGCAGCAGCAGGATCAGCAGCATGGCGAACAGCAGCACGCCGTGATGCGCACTGGCCGTCGAGAGTGATACCGAAAGCAGCGCCGCCACCACCGTGATTGCCCAGTTGGTCGTCAGGTCGAGCCGGTCGCGCCATCCCGCCATGCGAGCGATCTCGGCGCGATGGAAATGGGATAGCGTGTTGACGCGCTCCGCCGATGAAAGGACGGGACCAACGGGCTTTGCCGACGCGTCGTTCATGGCATCCTCCGGCAAGGAACAGAACAGTTTGCCGGCAACATCGTTCCAAGACGCGTCACGCAGAGCGGCATCGGCCACTCGTGATCTATCTCGGCTGCACGGCCCTTGAGAATCCTTCAGCCTTCAGCAACATGGCGGTAGGACTGGGAGCGCGAAGATGAGCAAGGCCATTTCCACCGCATCATCGAGGGTCCCGCGCAACACGCCGATGGCGCTGACCGAGGCGTTGGTCGCGCGCACCATGCGTGCTGTCGAGGATGCCGGGCCGACGCCGGGCATGGTTCACATGACCGATGCCGACTATGCGCGCATCCGCGACGAGGTGCTGGCCGGCGCTCCGGCCGGGCCGCTGAAACTATTTGCCTATGGCTCGCTGTTGTGGAAGCCCGCCGGCGAGGTGAGGGGCGGAGAACGCGCGGTGGCCAGCGGCTGGCATCGTTCGTTCTGCTTCACGGTGCAGCGTTTTCGCGGCACGGTCGAGCAGCCCGGCCTGATGATGGCGCTCGATCGCGGCGGCCAGTGCCAGGGCATGGTGTTCGAGATCGCGGAACCGGTGGCGGCTAACCTCGAAGCGCTCCTGCGCCGCGAAATGACCATCCTGCCCGCCGTCAACGTGCCGCGCTGGCTGCAGGTCAGGACCGAAGGCGGCCCATGTCGCGCGCTTGGCTTCGTCGTCGATCCCGCCAATCCGCGTTATGCCGGCAACCTCGACAAGCAGGCGATCGCGGCGACGCTGGTGACAGCCGTTGGTCATTGGGGCTCGGGCGCGCAATATCTTTTCGAGACGATCCGCCACCTCGAAGCCTGCGGCATCCGCGACCGCAATTTGTGGCGGCTGCAGGAACTGGTGGCCGAAGAGATCGGGCTAACATCACAACTCACCCGTCCCTGAGCCATACCAGCATCTCGCCGGGCTCGCGGTTGTCCCAGGCGAAATAAGGAATGGCGGTCAGGCGTGTCTCGGCGGTGGCCGGCGGCTCGGGCCTGTAGAGCCCGTCCTGCCAC
>NZ_RZTT01000767.1 GCF_003996995.1 Mesorhizobium sp. M7A.T.Ca.US.000.02.2.1
ATGTGCCCCTTCAGCCGAGCCGGAGCCTTATGAAATGACTGCGCGGATCCTCGTCGTCGACGATATCCCTGCCAATGTGCGGCTGCTGGAAGTGCGGCTGCTGGCCGAATATTTCGAAGTGCTGACCGCCACCAACGGGCCGGATGCGATCGAGACCTGTGAGAACGGCAAGGTCGATGTCGTGCTGCTCGACGTGATGATGCCGGACATGGACGGCTTCGAGGTCTGTCGGCGGCTGAAGAGCGATCCGGCGACATCGCACATTCCGGTGGTGATGATCACCGCGCTCGATCAGGTCTCCGACCGCGTCCGCGGGCTCGAGGCCGGTGCCGACGACTTCCTGACCAAGCCGGTCAACGACCTGCAGCTTATGACGCGCGTCAAGAGCCTGGTTCGCCTGAAGTCGCTGACCGACGAGTTGCGGCTGCGCGCCTCGACGACGCGCAACATCGGCATCGAGGAGTTGCTCAGCCGCAATTTCGCATCCGAGGACACGACGCCCAAGGTGCTTTTGATCGACGAGCGCAAATCATCCGTCGAGCGCATCCAGAAGATGCTGCGCGACCGGGCCGATCTCGACGTCACACATGATCCGCATGCCGGTTTCTTCCAGGCCGCCGAGACGTCCTATGAATGCGTGATGATCTCGACCGCGTTCGCCGATTTCGATCCGCTGAGGCTCTGTTCGCAGTTGCGCTCGCTCGATCGCACCCGTTTCGTGCCGATCATCCTGTTGGCGGAGGAGGGCGAGGAGGAACGCATCATCCGCGGCCTCGAACTCGGCATCAATGATTATCTGATGCGGCCGATCGACCAGCAGGAGTTGACGGCGCGGCTGCGCACCCAGGTGCGCCGCAAGCGTTACAACGACCAACTGCGCGCCAGCGTCACCCAGACCATCGAAATGGCGGTGACCGATGGACTGACCGGGCTGCACAACCGCCGCTATCTGGACAGCCACCTGCAGACGCTGTTCGATCGCGCCGTGGCGCGGCGCCGGCCGCTGTCGGTGATGATCACCGACCTCGACCGCTTCAAGGCGATCAACGACGCGCACGGTCATGACGGCGGCGACGAGGTTCTGCGGGAATTCGCACGACGGCTGCGCAAGAATGTCAGGGGTATCGACCTTGCCTGCCGCTTTGGCGGGGAGGAGTTCGTCGTGGTGATGCCGGACACCGAGGGCGCGGTGGCCGAGAAGGTAGCCGAGCGCATTCGCGCCGAAATCGCCCAGGCGGCTTTCGCCATCGGGCAGGACGGCAAGGCGATCGAAGTCACGGTCAGCGTCGGCG
>NZ_RZTT01000768.1 GCF_003996995.1 Mesorhizobium sp. M7A.T.Ca.US.000.02.2.1
GCGCTGTGGTTCGTCGAAAGCCATCTGCCGGAGGCGATCTCGCTTGATGATGTCGCGCAAAGCAGCGGCGTGTCGCGTTTTCATGTGACGCGCGCCTTCGGCGCCGCCACCGGCCGGTCGGTGATGGGCTACATGCGCTCACGCCGGCTGACCGAGGCGGCGCGCAAGCTGGCGGGCGGGGCGCCCGACATCCTCGCCGTCGCGCTCGACGCCGGCTACAACTCGCATGAGGCGTTCACCCGTGCCTTCCGCGATCAGTTCGACACCACGCCGGAACTGGTGCGCGCGCAGGGCACACTCGACAAGCTCGACCTCGTGGAGCCGATCCTGATGGACCAGTCCCTCCTCACCAATCTCGAACCGCCGCGTTTCGAGACCAGCCGGCCGTTCCTGATCGCCGGCCTCGGCGAACGCTACAGCTGCGAAACCAGCGCCGCCATCCCGATGCAGTGGCAGCGCTTCGGCCCCTATATCGGCAACATTCCGGGCGAGACCGGCGACGTCGCCTATGGCGTCTGCGTCAACGGCGACGATGCCGGCAATTTCGACTACATCGCCGGCGTCGAAGTGTCTGACTTCTCCGACCTGCCCAGGGACTTCTACCGGGTGCGGGTGCCGGCGCAGAAATATGCGGTCTTTGCCCACCGCGAACACATCTCGACCATCCGCCGGACGGTCAACACGATCTGGAACAAATGGCTGCCGGCCTCCGGGCATGAGATCGCGGACGCGCCGGAATTCGAACGCTACGGCCCCGAATTCGACCCGCGCAGCGGCAAGGGCGGGCTGGAGATCTGGATACCGGTGAAGGCGTAGTCGGTCAGGCCATCGGCAACGCCGGCCAGCGATCGGCGATCCGGCCGCCGGAAAACACCGCGATCGACCCGAACTGCTGCAGCACGGCTTCGCTCTGCGTCGGCCTTAGAAACGCGTAGTCGCCGGGCTTTGCGGTCGCGTCGGCGGGCAAGCCCATGAATTGCTGGTTGGAGGACAGGCCGAGCAGCCCGTTCGTCGTCATGCCTTCGGGGAAGACCGGCTCGGCCATCCACTTGCCGCCATAGAGGTAGCAGCCCTTGCGCGGGAAGCGGCCGAGCGCCTGCAGCAGACGGGTGACGGCCGGCGGGCCGGGCAGCATCGGCTCGACCATTTTCAGGATCGGCGTGGCGATGAAGGCCGCCGGCTGGAAGCCGTCGAGGCCTGGCGTATCGAAGTCGCTGGGCAGCACAAAGG
>NZ_RZTT01000769.1 GCF_003996995.1 Mesorhizobium sp. M7A.T.Ca.US.000.02.2.1
GCCACCCTCCCCTCGAGGGGGAGGGAAAACACCGGCGTCACCACGGTGATGTCGGGCAGATGCGTGCCGCCGTTGTAGGGCGCGTTGAGGGCAAAGACGTCGCCGGGGTGGATGTCGCCGGAATTCAGCCGGATGATGGTTTCGACCGAGCGGTCCATCGAGCCCAGATGCACCGGCATGTGCGGCGCATTGGCGACCAGCGCGCCATGGCGATCGAAGACGGCGCAGGAAAAATCCAGCCTTTCCTTGATGTTGACGGAATAGGCGGTGTTCTGCAGCGTCACGCCCATCTGCTCGGCGATCGACATGAAGAGGTTGTTGAAGACCTCCAGCATGACCGGATCGGCCTCCGTGCCGAGCGCTGCCTGCCGGCGCTTTTTCTCGACACGGCGCAGGAGCACATGGTTCCTGGCGGTGATTTCGGCCAGCCAGCCCGGCTCGATGACGATCGTCTGGTTCGGCTCGATAATCAAGGCAGGTCCGGCAACCCTGTTTCCCGGCTTCAGCGCTTCGCGGCGGAAGATGGGTGAAGTGCGCCACTCTCCCTCGGTGAAGATTTCGCGGGTTTGCGAAGGGCTTACGGCAAGGTCTTCGGTTCGCGATTCAGTTTCGTCGCGCCCGGTGCCGCCGGTGTCGGTGCCTTCGACACCGACGGTCTCGACGATCATCGGCTTGTCGTCATAGACGAAACCGAACTGCGCCTTGTGGGCGATTTCAAAATCGCGCCTGGCCTGGAAAATCGAATCCGCCTCGAAATTCACCGGCAGTGTCGTGTCGGTGCCGTCATAGCGAATGTGCAGCACAGGCTTCGTGGCGACCGTATCCTCGCCGATGCCTTGCGCCGCGAGTTCGGCGATGACGGCTTTTCTCAAGATAGCAATGAGGTTGCCGATCTCCGTTCTGGACTCTTCGGCAAGCGGTTTCAGCAGCGCTTGCTGGCGCGAGGCAAAGACCGAGGACAGGCCGATGCCATAGGCCGACAGCAGGCCAGAGAAGGGATGGATCAGCACCGCCTCCATGCCGAGCGCGTCGGCGACCAGGCAAGCGTGCTGGCCGCCGGCGCCACCGAAGCAGTTGAGGAGATACTCGGTGACGTCGTAGCCGCGCTGCACGGAGATTTTCTTGATGGCATTGGCCATGTTCTCCACGGCGATGGTGACGAACCCTTCGGCGACAGTCTCGGGCGACCGCCCATCGCCGATTTCGGCGGCGAGTGCCGCAAATTTTGCTCGCACCGTCTCGACG
>NZ_RZTT01000076.1 GCF_003996995.1 Mesorhizobium sp. M7A.T.Ca.US.000.02.2.1
ACAGACGCGGGCTGCAGATCGCCGTGCATTCGATCGGCGACGGCCAGATCGATGAACTGTTGCGGCGTGAACAGCGGCTCGCCCACCCAGTCGAGCCGGTCGGCATAAGGCTCGACCATGACAGCTGTCCAGGAATCGAGAACGCCGTCGTAGAACACCTTGACCATGCCCGACGACAGCCATTCGCTGTTGTAGCGTTCGGCCATATCAGACGCCTTGTCGAGCATGTCGAGCGTCATGAAATTCTTGTAGTGGAACGGGATCTTGACGCGGCAGGGCAAGCCTTCCTCGGCGTCGATCTCGGCCAGCAGCTCAAGCTGATAGAGATTGCCGTCCATGTTCTGGATCGAGGTGATGCCGTGGCGGGCGCACCAGGCGAGCCCGCGCCGCATGATGTCGCGGTCGGCGTCCCGCTCCGCCGTCGTCGGCATCGGGTCCGGCTCGCCGCCGGTCGACAGCCCCAGCCGCACCCGGCCTTCGCCGGCAAGATCGAGCACCGGGCCAAAGGCCTCGCCTTCGCGCAATTCACCGGCGGCCAGACCATCGTCACCCATGACGATCTCATTGCCCGGACCAAGCGTGCGCCCCTGCAGGATGCCGGCCATTTCCAGCGCCTTGGTGTTGGCCCACATGGTGTGATGGTCGGGCGCCGCCATGCAGAACGGGCGATCGGGCAAAATGGCGTCGAGGTGATGGCGCGTCACGCGCTCGCTGCCGAGCACGGTGTAGTCGACGCCCTGGCCGACCAGCATCTTCGCGTCGGGCCGGGTCGGCGCATAGTCGCGGATCGCCTTCTGCAGCGCCTCGAAGCCATGAATACCGGTGAGTTGAAGGTGGGCAAGTTCAGCCCCGCCCGAAAACAGATGCATATGGGCTTCGATGAACCCCGGGACCACCGAACCGCCCTTGGCGTCGATGACCCTGGTGGCCGGTCCCTTGAACTCTTCGATGGAGGCGCGGCTGCCGATGGCGACGATTGCGCCATCCTTGACGGCGACAGCCTCGGCGGTGGGATTGTCGTCGTCGATGGTCAGTACACGACCATTGATGACGATCAGATCCGCATTGTGACCCGCACCTGTGACAGACATCGCGACTCCGCGCTTTTGACGACTGACTGAGACCGACAACCTCTTGTCCAACGACCTGCCACTCCACCGGAGCGGCGCCATGGGACGAAAAAGAATGCCAGCGCGCTGTCTTGGAAATTCCCCTTGTCATCCCAAGAGGCAGCATGGATAAAGAATGCGACTGATTATTCGCGTTTGTCAACATACCGAATCTGGAATGTATTGTGGACAGCAAGCTCCCACCATGTTGAGACCGGGCGGGGAACGAGGACATCAAGCCGTGAAGCGCAGTCTCGACCGCAAAACCAGGATAGCGCTCGAACCGCGCAAACAGCCGCGGCAACAACGCTCCAGCAAGGTGGTCGACCGGATTCTCGACGCAGCGCTGGTCTTGACGCGGGAGCAAGGAACCAAGACGCCGACAACGCTCGCCATTGCGCAGCGCGCAGGCTTGTCGGTTGGTTCGATCTACCAATACTTCCCCAACAAGGAAGCCATTCTTCTGGACCTCGCCCGGCGCTGGCTGTCATCCTTCCCCGAGGTGATCGCCAAGCGTATCAAGGTCGCCCCGCCCACCAACCGTGAAGAGTTTCGGCGCGAAGTGCGCAAGCTCTTCATCGACACGTCCAGACTCTACCTCGAAAACGCCAGCCTGATGCCGGTGATCGAGGCCATTTCAGGCAACGCCGACCTCAGGCCGATCCAGAACGAATATGACGAGCAGATCATCGCGCTCTACGCCGCATGGCTGCAGCACGTGAACCCGGCGCTTGAGAACAAGATCGCCAGCCGGCTCGGCGTGCTGATGATGGACGTCGGGCACGCCTGCCGGCTTGTCGGGCTGAAAAGCGACCGCAAGACATACGACCTCATCGAGGATGATGTGGAAAGAATGTGGCTCGCTCTGGTGAGCCCTTATCTCAATCTTGAATCTTGACTGATTTCGCACTTCGAGAGGAATTTATGAAGACTGTTTTCTCCCCCCTTCACGCCGGCCATGCCGGCCAAATGGAACTGGTCACATCAGCCATCGTGCCGGGTTTCGAAAAGCCATCGAGGGCCGAATTCATCAAGGCACGGGTCGAAAGCGAGAAACTAGGTCCCATCATCGCGCCGCACGAACATGACCTCGCCGCCGCCAAGCGCATCCACAAATCGGACTATATCGACTTTCTCCCGACGGTCTGGCCGCAATGGCTGCAAGCAGGCCTCACGGGCACGGCGATGCCCTTCACCTGGCCGACGCGCGGCCTGCGCGGCGACGTGCCGCCAAAGCGCGTCGACGCACTGCTCGGCTATTATTCCTTCGATGCCGGCGCCACCTTCGTCGAAGGTACCTGGACGGCGATCAAGTCTTCCTACGACGTGGCGCTGACCGCCGCCGGCCTGGTCAAGGATGGCGAGGCTTCCGCCTTCGCGCTCTGCCGTCCGCCCGGCCACCATGCCGGGGCTGGCTTCATGGGCGGCTATTGCTACATCAACAACGCCGCCGTCGCCGCGCAATGGTTCCGCGACCAGGGCGCCAAACGCATCTCGATCCTCGATGTCGACTATCACCACGGCAACGGCACGCAGGAGATCTTCTACGACCGTGCCGACGTCCAGGTGCTCAATCTGCATGGCGATCCGATGGTCGAGTACCCGTTCTTCCTCGGCCATGCCGACGAACGCGGCGCGGGTGCCGGCGAAGGCTTCAACATCAACTATCCGATGCCCTTCGGCACCGACTGGGATGCATGGAACGCCTCGCTCGAGGATGCCTGCGCCAGGCTCACCGCTTATGCACCGGATGTCGTCATCGTCTCGCTGGGTGTCGATACGTTCGAGAAGGACCCGATCAGCCAGTTCAAGCTGAAGACATCTGATTATCCAAAGATCGGCCGCCGCATCGGCGGGCTCGGCCTGCCGACGCTGTTCGTCATGGAAGGCGGCTATGCCGTCGAGGAGATCGGCATCAACGCGGTCGGCGTGCTGACCGGGTTCGAGGATCGGTAAATGCCTGTCGTTCCCGGAGCATCTAGCGGTTTTGGGACAACGACAGGCATAAGCAAAAGGCCACCGGGACCGGGCGGCAACATCGCCCGGCTCCCACTGTCGGGCCAAGGCCCTAGTATTCGGCACCAGCAACCGGCGCGCCCGTCCATTCAAATACTCCCGAGCCTGGCGAAATCGACCGGCCGCCGAAATGGCCGGCGAAGGTTTTCGCGCCCCGGTCTTCTGTCCGAGGCGCGAAAACCGACCTCTGAGTCGCACGTGAGTCCACCGGATTCGATTTTGTCAAATCGCGTTTGATGTCAGATTCAACTGCGGGTAGATTAGACCCGAATCAGCCGGTCCTTGGGGGGCGCGGCGACCACCCAAAGTCTCTTGTTCCGGAGCTTTTCCGGCACCAGACGCGGACGGCTTTGCGTTCCCTGAATGGATTCGGGATTTGGTTCGGCGCAGCCCTGCGCCACGCGTGTGTCTTCGTCAAAGTAATGCGTATTCGGGTTCGGCGGCTGGCTTCCAGCATCCGGACAGCAGAAACGATTCCGGCCAAAAGCAACAAGAATGAGCAGTCCCGCCGCACTTCTTCAATCCGACACATTGGGCTCGCGCCTGACGTCGCGCGGCGATCTCACCAGCTTTTTCATGCAACTGACCGCCGAGATCGGGGCCGACAGCTACATGTTGGTCGCCATTGTCCACGACCAGGACCGCAACGATGCGCGCATCGTCTCCTCCAACTGGATTTTCGATGCCATCGAGCTGATCGGCAAGCGGCTGATCGCCGGGCTCGCGCAAGGCGCGCTCACCGTCGCGCCAGGTATCCGTCCACATCCGCTCGTGGCATCCCGGGCACCAGAAACAGACGGATTGATCACCGGAGAGGAAGCCCGCCTTCTCGACGTGCTCGGCCATGCCGAAATCTATTCGCTGCGCCTTAATGTCGGTCGCCAGCGCCTGTTCGCCCTGTTCTCTGCGGCGACCGCCGGCAGCATCGACCAGCCGGCGTTGATGCGGGCGCAACTGAAATGCTGCTACGCGCTCTCGCACATCCCGCAACTGATTGCCGCTGCCGCCATGCAGGATCCGTTGTCGGATCGCGAGCGCGAATGCCTGTTCTGGGTTTCCGAAGGCAAGACCACCGACGAGGTCGCCGTCATCCTTGGCGTCTCCTCCAACACCGTCAACAGCTACATCACCCACGCCATCCAGAAATTCGCGGCCAGCAACCGCGCGATGGCCATCGCCACGGCGATCAGGAGCGGCATCATTTGAAACACGCCGATATCAAGGAAACGGCCGAAGCCCTTTTCAACGAGCAGCGCAACCCGTTCGGAGCCTTCACCCTTGGCTCCGAAACCCATCACGCGGTCACCATTCCCGATGCCGTGCGCCGCTGCCGCTGGATCGCCGTTGACATGAATGCCTCGGCTTTCGGCCTCTTCTTCGTAAGCCCCTCGCCCGAGCGGGCGCGGCTCGTGCCATGCTTTGATTCCGACTATCCGGGCATTGCCGTGGCGACCAAGTTCATCTCAGGCGCCAACGGCGAGGAGATCGTGCGCCACACCCGCCTCTCGACCGAGCCGCGCTGGTGGACGGATGACGGCGTCGCCGCCATGGCGGAGCTGTTTGGCAATCTCGCCTGGACCGAGCAGATGGCGGCGCTGGTGCCCGGAACCAGCGGCATCGCTTTTCCCGTGCACGCCGACCGCGGCCAATGCGGTCTTGTCGTATTCCTGGGCTCGGAGATGACCTTGCAGCAGGATGCGCTCTACGAAATACACGCCCGCTGCTTTTCGCTGTTCGCCGCCGTCGCCCGCATCCGTCCGGGCGATACCGGCCGCATGCGGGCAATCTCCAAGCGCGAGCTCGAATGCCTTAAGCTGACCGCCAACGGCAACACCAGCGAAGAGATCGCGCGGCTCCTGAAACTATCGGTGCACACCGCTAACCAGTATCTGACCCAATCGACCCAGAAGCTCAACGCCGTCAATCGCAACCAGGCCGTGGCCAAGGCGCTGCGGCTGGGCTTGATCGAATAGGGTTTTCGACAGGCAGCTCGATAGCGACCGACGTCAGCGATAGGCGAGCGGCTCGACCTTGCGGATGCGCGCCTGTTCGATCACCGCCTCGAGCAGCGCCGTATTGTGCTCCGGGTCTTCGCCCGGCTTCTCGAACGACACGTAGTTGACCGCCACCGAAGCGCCGAGCTCGCTCAGCGTCAGCTGGAAATAGACGGTGACGCCGGGCGGCCTCAGTTCCAGATCGAGCACGATGCGCGGGCTGCCGCTCCAGTCGACATGCGCCTCGCCGCCATGGCCGAGCCGCAGAGTGCCCGGCATGAAGAACAACTCGACCGCTGAATCGACCAGGTCCGACAGGCACGCGAAATGCTCCAGCCGGATAAAGGCGATGTAGTCGGCGACATCGATCAGCCTGAGTTCCCCCACCACCTGCTCGATGGCGCTGGCGACGATGATCTCGCGAGATTTTGCGTGTGGTTGCCGGTTCATGAAATCTGTCTGCGCTCAGCCTTTTTCGAGTAGACGATCCGCACCAGTTCGGCGACGGCCTGGTAGAATTGTGACGGGATCACACTATCGACCGAAACTTGCTTGTACATGGAGCGGGCGAGCGCCACGTCCTCGAAGACCGGGATGTTGTGTTCCCGCGCGATCTCGCGGATTTTCAGCGCCACCAGATCCTGCCCCTTGGCCAGCACCATGGGTGCCGAGTCCTCGTCGCGCACATATTTCAGCGCGATCGAGAAGTGCGTTGGGTTGGCGATGATCAGCGTCGCGCGCGGCACCGCCGTCATCATCCGCTTGCGCGCCCGGTCGCGCGCCAGCGAGCGCAGCCGCGACTTGACGATCGGGTCGCCCTCGGACTGTTTGAACTCGTCCTTGACCTCCTGCTTGCTCATGCGCAGATCCTGCTTCCAGTGGAAGCGCGACCAGACGATGTCGATTGCCGCGATCAGCCCCATGACGAAGACGATCGCCACCAGGATGTCGACGGCGATGCCGCGGATGACGAGACCGAAGGCGACCGGATTGGTGATCATCCCGGCGAGCAGCTTTCGGTGGTCTTCCGACAGCGTGAAGCTCAGCACGACGATGGCAAACCCGACCTTGCCTAGTGACTTCAGGAACTCGACCCAACCCTGGATGCCGAACAGCCTGTTCCATCCCTTGGCGATCGAAATGCGCGAGAGTTGCGGCCGGATCCGCTCGCCTACGAATTGCGGCATGTTCTGGAACACCGAGGCGCCGATGCCGGCGACGGTCAGCAGCACCATCAGGCTCAGGACGGCGCGGCCAACCTCGAGGAGGACGATCTTGTAGAGCGCGATGACGTCGGTCTCGGTATCCATCGGCCAGGCTTCCGGCTTCTCCAGGAACATCGACAGGAACATGCCGAGATCGATGATCGCATCCTTGGCGTAGAAGACGGTGAACACCAGGATGGCAACGAACGAGGCAAGGAGCGCTGTCTCCCGCGAATGGGGCAGTTTGCCCTGTTCGATGGTGTCGCGGATCTTCTTTTCCGTCGCCTCTTCGGTTTTCGAATCCTTGTCGACCGCGTCAGCCATGGCGCGGCCTTAGGCGGCGTCTTGGGTCGAGGGCAGTTCGAAGGCGCCTTCGCGCGACAGCCGGATCGTCGTCGTAACGATCGTCTTGCGGGCCGCCGTGATGTCGGCGAGAGGGACCCCGTCCGAGCCCTGTCCGAGTTCGGCTTCGATCATGCGCCGCGAGCGGGCGCCGATGGCCGACAGCACCGATTCTGCGAGTGCGGCCGAAGTGCCGCGCAGGGCCAGCGTGACCAACTCCGTCGACAGCCCGTCGAACAGCAGCACCCGCGCTTTCTGGGTGAGCAGCGGCAAATCGTCGAAAGCAAACAGGCGGGCCCTCACACCGTCGAGATCAGGCGTGCCGGCGGCTTCCAGATCCTGCATGACTTCCTCGAGCAGCGGCTTGTCGAGTTCGTTGAGAACGCTGGCGACACGCGCCTGCCCGGCCGAGGTGTCCTTGGTCGAGGTTTCCGCCAGCACGCTGGTGCGCAGCCGGTTTTCGACGATCCTGGCGGCAGCGTCGGGAACATTGGCCATCGTCACCATGCGCTTGATGATTTCTCCACGCATCGGCTTGGTCAGTGTCAGCAGCACGTTGGCCGCCACCTGCGGCGCCAGCTTCGACAACACCATGGCCGCCGTCTGCGGATGCTCGCCGGCCAGGAAGGCACCAAGCCGCGCCGGTTCGAGCTTTTCGAGTTCGGGCCAGATCGGCGGCGGGCCTTCCGGTGCGACCTCGAATTTCTTGTCGCCCATGATCGCGCTCATCTCTTCGGGCGAGAGCGATTCGTTGAGGATGGTGTCCATCCTGTCGGCGGAATCGAGCAATCCCGCCCCTTCCGTGAACTCGGCCTCGAACTCGGCGACGATGCGCTCAAGATCGCTTTGCGGAATCGTCCGCAGCAGGCGGGCGCCCTCGATCAGGGCCTTCAGTTCTTCCTGCTTGAAGAATTTCAGCAGGCGGCTGGCCGACGGCTTGCCCATCGCCACAAGTATGGCGGCCGCCTTCTGCGCGCGGGTCAAGGTCACCGGCGTCGTCATGCCACTCGCCTCCGCTGCCACCGGCAAGCCCCGCAAACCATGTCTAGGCGCCCTTCGTGCCGGCGATGATTTCGGTCAGCCTGATGCCGAACCGCGACGGATCGCTTTCCAGCACGGTGATCTCGCCGCGCGCGATCTTGCGGCCGTTGACCACGACGTCGACAGGTTCGCCGATGCGGCGATTGAGCGCCACGGTCGACCCTTTTTGCAGCGCCATCAGATCGGAGACCGGCATCTCGGTGCTGCCGAGGATGATCTGGACATCGACGGGGATGTTCATGATCACGCTCGAATTGGCTGATGAGGCCGCCCTGAAGGCCGCATCGGGGCGTTGCTCCTCTTCATGCAGGACACCGCGCAACTCTTCGATGGCGCGATCGAGTTGCTCGTCCGGCTGGTCGAGGTCGGCTTCCGCCTTGGTTTTGGCCATGATCGTCTCCAAATGCTCAGGCGCGTCCGGCGGCAGCCGGCATCAGCCCGTCGATAAAGTCCTGCCCGGCGTCGTAAGGATGCCTGATCCGGACGGTGTAATTCTGTCCCAGTTTGCCGAACTCGCATACGAACAGCGTCTTGCCCCGTGCGCTGAGACGCGCCTGGGACTGGGCCGTCTCCTCGAATTCGATGACGTCGCCGATTTCGAAACCGGCGAGATCGCCGAGCGTCAGCCGCGCCAGCGGCATCGTGGCCTCGAGCGCCACGGTGGAGCGCATCACCTCTTCCGAAAAGCGGGCGCGCCAGCTGGGGCCGTGATCGTCGTCGCTGACAGGCACGGCTCCGTCGCGGCTGGCCAGCACGACGCGCTGCGGCATCGTCACCGTGACGGTGCCACTATCGGCCGGCGTCGAGATGCCAAGCACGATGCGGATTGCCGCGCCATCGCGCAGCACATACCGCTTCGCCTCGGTGCCGGACATTGCTCGCGGCGCGGGCAGGCGCAGGTCGAGCGAGCGCTTTCCCGATCCGTTGAGGGCCTGCGCGACCTGCTGGAACACCATGGTCGAAACATCGATTTCGATCTGCGACAGATCGCGTTCGATCGGCGATGCCGGCAGATCCGGGTCGCCGCCGAACAGCGTGCAGACCATGATCGCGATCGCCGGAGCATCGATCACCAGGGTCATCGCATCAGAGGACGCCGACGAGCCGATCACGGTCATGGCAAACGTGTCGCCGGCACGCGAACGCGCCTCGGGAACGCGGCTGACCTCGATCGCTTTGAGATCTACGACAACCGGAACGCCAAGCTCGCTGGTCAGGCTTTTCTGCAGTAGCGGCACGGCGCGTTCGGCCATGGCCCGGCCAGCGTCGATGACCTGGGCGGCTTCGCCGCTGTCGCCGACCAGACGCTCGATGATCAGCGAGCGCGCTTCCGCTGGGCTGCCTGGACTGGTCATGACAATGCCGGGACCGATCTGTCGCGCATCGTTCAGGCGGCCTTCTTTTCGACGGCACCGGTATTCATCGTGCTCTGTTCGACGGCATCGATCGTCGGCCGTTCATAGGACGAGATGGTCTTGCGGCCGAACTCGATCGCCACCTGCGGCAGCGCACCGTTCATGTAGGCCAGCAGTGTCTGCTTGACGATGATATAGAGGCGGTTCTTCTTCTCGCGCACCGTCTTGATCTTGGTGGCGACCGGCCCGACCACCGAATAGGACAGGAAGATGCCGAGGAACGTTCCGACAAGTGCGGCACCGATCAGACCGCCGAGGATTTCCGGCGACTGGTCGAGCGCGCCCATCGCCTTGACCACGCCGAGCACGGCGGCGACGATGCCGAGCGCCGGCAGGCCATCGCCCACCGCCACCATCGCGTGATAGGCCTTCATCTTGTCGGACCTGATGGTCTGGATCTCTTCGTCCATCAGCGCCTCGATCTCGTGCGAGCGGGCATTGCCGATGATGATGATACGGCAGTAGTCGCAGATGAAATGCGTCAGGTCATGATTGTGCAGCACGGTTGGGAACGCCTGGAAAATCGCCGACTCTTCTGGATTGTCGATATGCGCCTCGACCTCGCTGCGGGATTTCGACCGCAGCTCGCGCATCAGCGAGTGCAGCACGCCGAGCGTCTCGAGATAGTCCTGTTCCTTCGGCACCGCCTGCTTGAAGGCTTCGAGAATGGCCTTGCCGGTGTCCTTGACCGTCTTCATCGGATTGGCAACGAGGAAGGTGCCAAAAGCCGCACCACAGATGATCACGACCTCCCATGGCTGGATCAGCACGTGAAGATGGCCGCCCATGGCCATGAAGCCGCCAAGGACGCAGCCGAGCGTTACCACCAGTCCAATCAGAATGCCCACGACAGGTCCTTCCGCATTTCACATCAGGAGCTAGGGATAGTCCCCGTGCCTTGTGTGAGGCTTGAATCGAGGGCTTGGAAGCGATTCAGTTTCGCGCAAGGAAGTAGGGGTATTGTGCCGGCATAGCTTCGGCCGGAGGCACGTCTTTGCTCAATACCTTTACCAGCTACCAGCTCATCACCAAGGACATTTCAAAATCGATCGACAGGATCGAGCAGCAGCCCGTGGTTGATCGCGACACCAAATATTATCTCGCGAATATCACCAAGGTGAAATCGATCGATGATTTCGTCAAAAACGACCGTTTGTTCAAGTATGCCATGAAGGCCTACGGGCTGGAGGACATGGACTACGCCAAGGCCTTCATGGTCAAGGCACTCAAGGAAGGCGTCTCCGATCCCGACAGCTTCGCCAACAAGCTGACCGACAAGCGTTACGCCGAATTCGTCAGCGCCTTCAACTTCGCCGCCAACGGCGCCGATGCGACCATCTACAACAAGACACAGCAATTGGTGACCAAGAACTATGCCATCCAGGCCCAGATCGCCGGCCTCGATCCCAATTCGGCCTATGTGAAGGGCGAGACGACATACTATCTTGCCAACATCACCAAGGTGAAGTCGATCGACGATCTGATGTCGAACAACCGGCTCTACACATACGCGCTGGCGTCATTCGGTCTCGACTCGGCGACGGAGGACAAGGATCTCATCAAGCGGGTTCTGCAGGGCGGCGTCCGCGATCCCGACAGCGTCGCCAACAAGATGACGGACAAGACCTATGCCGCGCTTGCCTCCGCCTTCAACTTCGAGGCCTATGGCGAAAACACCACTACCATCAATCCGGCGCAGCAGCCGACCGTCGACAAATACATGCGCCAGACCCTCGAAGAGGATGCCGGTCAGGCCAACCAGGGTGTGCGGCTGGCGCTTTACTTCGATCGCAAGGCCCCAACCATCACCAGCTGGTATGACGTGCTGGCCGACACCGCGCTTGCCAGTGTCGTGCGCACCGTGCTCGGCCTGCCCGATTCCTTCGCCACCGCCGATGTCGACAAGCAGGCGCAGCTGTTCGAGCAAAAACTCGACATCTCGGATTTCTCCGACCCCGAAAAACTCGGCAAGTTCCTGACCCGCTTCACCAGCATGTACGAGATCAACCACCCGACTTCATCGGCCGTCACCTCGGTCAGCGTGCTGTTTGCCCAGCCACTCACAGTCGGCATCTCCACCGACCTGATGATGGCCATGCAGAAACTGAGGTTCTGAGACCATCATGCGGGACAGCCTGTACGTCGCCCTTTCGTCGCAGATCGCGCTCGAGCGGCGCCTCGACACCATCGCCGACAACGTCGCCAATGCCTCGACGATCGGCTTTCGCGCCACCGGCGTGAAGTTCGAGGACGTCGTCTCCGGCACCGGGCAGAAATCGGTATCCTTCGCCTCCCCGGGCAAGACCTACCTTTCCGGCGCCCATGGTGCCTTGAGCGAGACCGGAAATCCCTTCGATTTCGCCGTCCAGGGCGATGCCTGGTTTGCCATAGAGACGCCGGTCGGCACCGTCATGACCCGCGACGGCCGCTTTTCGATGAACGAGAACGGCGAGTTGATGTCGATCGAGGGCCACCCGGTGCTCGATGCCGGCGGCTCGCCGATCCAGCTTGATCCCCGCAACGGCCCACCCAAGGTCGGGGCCGATGGTTCGTTGCGCCAGAACGATCAGCTTGTCGGCTCGATCGGTCTCTACAATTTCGACCCAGGCCCGAACTTCGTCCGCTACGGCAATTCCGGCATCGTTCCGACACGCACCCCGGAGCCTGTCACCGATCGCTCGGATATCGGCGTCGCCCAGGGTTTT
The DNA here is from genome assembly GCF_003996995.1 of Mesorhizobium sp. M7A.T.Ca.US.000.02.2.1. Lineage (GTDB taxonomy): Bacteria > Pseudomonadota > Alphaproteobacteria > Rhizobiales > Rhizobiaceae > Mesorhizobium. The sequence goes on from NZ_RZTT01000076.1 coordinate 11,828, forward strand.
CTCGAAGAGTCCAATGTCAATCCGGTGCTGGAGATCACCAGGCTGATCATGGTCCAGCGCGCCTTCGAGAACACCGCCGCCCTGATGCGGCAGACCGACTCCTCCACCGACGAGGCGATCAAGACGCTCGGCTCGAAATAATCCATGTCGCTCGACCAGCCATCCCTGCGCGCACTCGAAAGACAACTCCAGCCGGCGCCGGAAGACCGGCTTGCCGCGCTGGAACGGGTCTGGCGGCGTTTCGCCGACGCCGAGGCGCTGCTCAAGCGCGGCGGCCGCGTCATCGAAGTCACGCCCACGCACTACAAGGTGCACGGCCTTTCCGGCTTCGCCAGGCTGGGCGACATCGTCGAGCAGCGCGGCGATGCCGGTGCGCGGCGCGGCGAGATCGTCAAGATCGGCCGCGACGAGGCCGTCGTGGCACCCTTCGAACGCAGCGCCGATTCCGGCATCGGTGATGCCGTTTTCCGCCGAGGTCCGCTCGTGGTGGCGCCGCATGCCTCGTGGCGCGGCCGCACCATCGACGCACTCACCAGGACGATCGATGGCGGCCCGCCGCTCGCCCGGGGAGACGACACATCGCGCGGCGCCCAGACGACGCCGGGAGCCATGGCGCGGCAACGCGTCGGCACTGCCTTCATGACCGGCGTCAAGGTCATCGACATCTTCACGCCGCTCTGTTTCGGCCAGCGCCTTGGCATCTTTGCCGGCTCCGGCGTCGGCAAGTCGACGCTGCTCGCCATGCTCGCCGGCGCCGACGCATTCGATACCGTCGTGGTGGCGCTCATCGGCGAACGCGGCCGAGAAGTGCGTGAATTCCTCGAGGACACGATCGGCGAGAGCATGGCCAAGACCGTCGCCGTCGTCGCCACCAGCGACGAAAGCGCCATGATGCGCCGGCGTGCGCCGGACACCGCCATGCGCGTCGCCGAGCATTTCCGCGACCAGGGGCATCGCGTTTTGCTGGTGCTGGATTCGATCACCCGCTTCGCCCACGCCCTGCGTGAGGTGGCGACGGGGACCGGCGAGCCGCCGGTCGCGCGCGGTTATCCGGCCTCGGTGTTCACCGAACTGCCCAAGCTGCTCGAACGCGCCGGGCCGGGCGGGGAAGGCAAAGGATCCATCACGGCCATCATTTCCGTGCTGGTCGACGGCGACGATCACAACGATCCGGTCGCCGATTCCGTGCGCGGCATCCTCGACGGCCATGTCGTGCTCGATCGCACGATCGCCGAACAGGGTCGCTATCCCCCCGTCAACCCGCTGTCGTCCATATCGCGGTTGGCCGGAAAGGCCTGGAGCGTAGAACAGCGCGCGCTGGTGACAAGGCTGAAGTCGATGATCTCGCGCTTCGAGGACACGCGCGATATCCGGTTGCTTGGGGCCTATCAGGGGGGCGCCGATGCCGAACTGGACATCGCCGTGCGCCAGGTGCCGCTGATCTATGAGGCGCTGACGCAAGCGCCGAAGGATCGCCCGTCGACCGACCCGTTCTCCGATCTCGCCCGCCACCTCAAGAGCAAGCTGAACGCCGATGCCGGAGACTGAACGCGAATATACCGAGCGCATCCTGCGCGACATGATCGCCGAGGCCAACGCCGTGGAGCAAGCCGAGGCTGACGAAGCGAGAACCGCCAAGGCAAAGGCCGCCCGTGACATCGCAGCCAAAGCCGAGGCCGTTCTGGCCAGAGCCGTCAAGCCAATCCTGCCACGAGTTGGCAAAGCCGATCCTGATCTGGCCAGGCCCGTCGAACCCGCTCTGCCCCGGGCTCCCCAGGCGGTGGCTGCCGAGATGACGCAGGCCAGCCGCGACTCGCTGATCGACGGGCTGTTCCCGCGCACCGAATGGCCGCAGCCGCCAAAGGCACCGTTTCCCCGACTGAAGAAGAAGTCCGACCGACGCAGCGATTTCGTCATAGCCGCGCTCGGCATCACGCTCGGCCTGATCTGCGCCCTGTTTCCCTGGTACATCTTCTTCAACCAGGACCAGTTTGGCGTCCAGGCGATGAAGTTCGGCGGCACCGGCTCCAATTCCGGGCGAGCGGGCGGCGGCGTGGTCGCGGAACGCAGCGCGCCGCTGACGGCGAAGGATATTCCCGCGGCCAATCTCGATCTTCTTGCCACGGGGACGGTGCGGGACGATGTCAATCCCGCAGCCGCACCCGACGAGCAACCGTTTCCAGCCGACGCGGCGAAATTCCGCATGGTTCATGTCGCTAACGGCCGTGCCATGATCCAGGACGACGCTGGCCTCTGGATCGTCCAGCGCGGCTCGATACTGCCTGACTCCAGTCAGGTGTCCTCCATCGAGCAGCGCAACGGCAAATGGGTCATGGTCACCAGTGCCGACCGGGTGATCGAACTCTCCAGATAAACGATCTCCGGCTCCCGCCATCCGCAAGGCCCGCGCAAGACTGGCGGCCTAGTCTCTGGGTACCTGCTCGGAGATTCCCATGGAGCCCGTTTCCCTTTTCGACCTCGCCGCCAAGCAAGCGCAATGGCTGGCCGTGCGCCAGTCGGCAGTCGCCGGCAACATCGCCAATGCCAACACGCCGGGTTATACGGCAAACGACGTCGAGCCATTCGAAAAGGTGCTCGACCGCGCTGCCGTATCGCTGCAGGCGACCCAGGCCGGCCATCTCGGCAATGCGGCGACCAATGCCGGCTTCACCATCAAGCCGCAGGAGAATGACGGCGTCGTCATGCCGTCCAAGAACTCGGTCGTTCTGGAAGACCAGTTGCTGAAAGCCGGCGAGGTGCGCCGCTCCTTCGAGCTCAACACAGCGATCGTCAAGGCGTTTCATACGATGATGATGATGGCGGTGAAGAGCTGACCATGGACGCACTGACCGCAGCCCTCAAAGTCGCAGCATCCGGCCTCGGCGCCCAGTCGGAGCGCCTGCGCGTGGTTTCCGAAAACCTCGCCAACTCCCAGTCGACCGGCACCGCGCCCGGCTCCGATCCTTATCGCCGCAAGACCATCAGCTTCGTCTCTGAGCTTGACCGGGCCTCCGGCAGTTCAACGGTTGCAGTGAACTCGATCGATCGAGACCCCAGCGACTTTCCAGTCGAGTTCCAGCCCGGCAACGAGGCCGCCGACGAGAAGGGCTACGTCAAGATGCCCAACGTCAACGTGCTGATCGAAATGGCCGACATGACCGAGGCCAATCGCTCCTACGAGGCCAACCTTCAGGTGGTCAAGCAGGCCCGCGACCTGATTTCCATGACCATCGACCTGATGAGGAACCAGTAATGATCAGCGGTATCGGAGCGCTTCAGTTCAAGCCGTCGATCGGCGGCGACGACGCGGCCACAAGCCTGCTCCAGGGCGGCGCGACACCCTCGGCCGGCGGCACCATCGGCACCTCCTTCGCCGAGGCGCTGAGCCAGGCAGCCTCCAAGACCGTCGACACGCTGCAGAATGCCGAGCAGGTATCGTTGCAGGCGCTCAAGGGCGACGCCGACACCCGTCAGGTGGTCGACGCCGTGATGAGCGCGCAGCAGGCGCTTCAGACCGCCGTCGCCATACGCGACAAGGTGGTTTCCGCCTATCTCGAAGTCAGTCGAATGGGCATCTGAGGAATTCCGCCATGAAAGCACTCGCCATCGCCGCCACCGGCATGAATGCCCAGCAGACAAATCTGGAAGTCATCGCCAACAACATCGCCAACATCAACACCACCGGCTACAAGCGCGCCCGTGCCGAATTCTCCGACCTGCTCTATCAGGTCGATCGCACACAAGGCGTGCCCAACCGCTCCAACGCCTCGCTGGTGCCGGAGGGCGTCTCGATCGGTCTCGGCGTCAAGACGACGGCCGTGCGCAACGTGCACACCCAGGGCGAGCTGACCAGCACCGGCAACAGTTTCGACCTGGCGCTGACCGGCAGGGGCTGGTTTCAGATCGAGGGTGCCGACGGCGGCACGCTCTACAGCCGCGCCGGAGCTCTCAACACCAACGCCACCGGCCAGCTCGTGACGGTCGACGGCGCTGCCGTCATTCCGGCAATCAATGTTCCCGTGGATGCCGTCGAGGTCATCGTCAACAAGACCGGCCAGGTCTTCGCCCGCATCGACGGCCAGACCGACCTGCAGAACCTCGGTCAGCTTCAGATCGCCAATTTCGCCAACGAGGCCGGCCTGGCGCCGCTCGGCGACAATCTGTTCCAGGAAACCACGGCTTCGGGGCCGGCGAATGTCGGCGTGCCTGGCGATCCTGGCTTTGCCACCATCCAGCAGGGCTATCTCGAAGCCTCCAACGTCGACCCGGTCAAGGAAATCACCGAGCTGATCTCGGCGCAGCGCGCTTATGAGATGAACTCCAAGGTCATTCAGGCCGCCGACGACATGGCCTCCGTGGTCTCCAAGAACATCAGGTAACGCATGATGTCGACGCCCGGCCTCCTGTCCGCATTCCGCCGCACCGCGCTCGTCCTTGCGCTGGTGACCGGCACGATGCCGGCTTTTGCCCAGGAGTCGGCCAACCAATCGGCCACCCGGATCGCCAGCAATCAAGCTGTCGGCGAGGTGGTGCTTATTCCGAGCCGGGTTATCTATCCCGGCGAGACCATCAACCTGGCTGCCCTGAAACAGGTCACCCTTGTCGTCGGCAAGCACAAGCCGGAGGCGGTCGCCACGCGGGCCGAAGAACTGGATGGCAAGGTCGCCAAGCGCACGCTGCTGCCCGGCCGCTACATTCCCTCCACCGCCATCCGCGAGGCCTGGCTGGTCGAACAGGGTGCTTCCGTGCAGATCTTCTTCATCGCCGGCGGGCTGACGATCTCGGCCACCGCCGTGACGCTGCAGCCGGGAGCCGCGGGCGACCTCGTCAAGGTTCGCAACATCGACAGCGGCAAAATCCTGTCCGGCACGGTGATGGCGGACGGAACCATCCAGGTCAGCGCGTCATGATGCGCGGGCTTACCCTGATGCTGGCAGCCGTGCTTGGCCTGCAGCCGGCGCTGGCCGACGGCCTGACGTCGAAGGCCAAGCGCGAGCTCGCCGCCAAGAATGGCGGCGTCTACAACGATCCCGAATATGATCCGGCCACCACCAGCCGCATGTTCCGGGTTTCGACCGGGCCGAGTTCGCTGCCGCCGGGCCAGGTGGCCGCGCGCATCAAGGACATCGCCCAGTTGCAGAGTTCGCGCGACAATCAGCTCGTCGGCTACGGCCTGGTCATCGGCCTTGCCGGATCGGGCGACAGCCTGCGCAACTCGCCATTCACCGAGCAGTCGATCCGCGCGATGCTCGAAAACCTCGGCATCGCCACCGAAGGCGGCAGTGCACGCGCCAAGAATGTCGCCGCCGTCATCGTCACCGCCAACATGCCGCCCTACGTGCAATCGGGCGCCCGCATCGACATCGACGTCTCCTCGATGGGCGACGCGACCTCGCTTTCCGGCGGCACGCTGATCATGACGCCGCTGAAGGCAGCGGACGGCGAGATCTATGCCGTCGGCCAGGGCTCGGTCATCGTGTCCGGCTTTACCGCCCAGGGACAGGCCGAGCAGCTGACGCAAGGCGTGCCGACCTCCGGCCGCGTGCCGAACGGCGCCATCGTCGAGCGTGCTGTCCAGGCCGAATTCGACGATCAGGCGATCCTGACGCTGCAACTGCGCAATCCCGATTTCTCGACCGCTATCCGCATCGCGGACGCCATCAACGACTACACCGGCCAGCGCTTCGGCATGCGAGTGGCGGCCGAGCGCGATTCTCGCACCGTGCAGATCAGAAGGCCGAAGGGTGTCTCGGCGGCGCGCTTCTATGCCGAAATCGAGAATCTGGTGGTCGAATCCGACACGCCGGCCCGTGTCGTGATCGACGAGCGCACCGGCACCATCGTCATCGGCAATGACGTCAAGATCTCACGTGTCGCCATCAGCCACGGCACGCTCACCGTACGCATCACCGAAGCGCCGCGCATCGTCCAGCCCGAGCCCTTCTCCAACGGCGAGACCGCCGTCGAACCGTTTACAGCCATCGACGCAAGCCGGCCCGACGCCCGCGTTGCCGTGCTTGACGGACCCGATCTCCAGACCCTCGTTTCCGGCCTCAACCGCCTCGGCGTCAAGCCGGATGGCATCATCGCCATCCTGCAGGGCATCAAGTCGGCCGGGGCTCTGCAGGCCGACCTGGTTCTGCAATAGGCGATGCCGATGACGCGCTCCTTCCCACGCCATGACGGCAGACACCGCAAAGCCGCGATCCTGCTCGCGACCGCCATTCTCGCGACGCTGCCCTTTGCCGGCGACATTGCGCGCGGCGAGGAGACGGTCCGCCAGGTCCTGCCGGGGGCACCGGTGGCAGCGGCGCCGCAGCAATTGACGCGGGAAAAGGCGCCGGACCAAAGCGAGATCGAGCGCTTCTGCTCAAACATCGCCGACGCCGCCCGCGACCGCCGCTATGTCCTGCAGGCGGAGGAACTGAAGCAGCTCCAGGCCGGCATTGACGAGCGCATGAAAGCGCTCGATGCAAAGAAAGCTGAATACGAGACCTGGCTGAAGCGACGCGAGGTTTTCCTGGCCCGAGCAGAGGACGGCGTCGTCCAGATCTACGCCGGCATGAAGCCCGACGCCGCCGCCGAGCGGCTGGCCATCGTTAACGCCGATCTGGCTGCGGCCATATTGATGAAGCTCGATTCACGCAAGGCGAGCGTCATCCTCAACGAAATGGACCAGAAGGCGGCGGCGACGCTCACCGGCATTATGGCCAGCGCAGCCCGAAGGGTAGATCCGTCATGATCCGGAAAATACTTGTCCTGTGCGCGGTCACCGTGCTGTCGGGTTGCGGAACCAACCTCAAGGAGGTCGGCAGGGAGCCGGCTCTGTCCCCGGTCGGCGCCGGCATCGACGGCGGCAGTACCGGCTCCCTCTATCGCTATCCGCAAACGCCGCCCGCGCCAGTCAAGAAATTCTCGTTGTGGGACGACCGCCAGAGCCGGCTGTTCACCGACCCGCGGGCGCTGTCCCAGGGCGACATCCTGACGGTCAAGATCAAGATCAACGATCGGGCCAACTTCAAGAACCAGAACGACAGGAGCCGCACCGCCAATCGCAAGCTCGGTTACGACCTCAGCGCGCAGTGGGACAAGTGGAGCACCGCCGGCAAGGGCGCTGGGGCTCTCAGCTCCACCACGGACACGACTGCCGACGGCGAGATCAAGCGCTCGGAGACGCTTGAGCTCAATGTCGCGGCGATCGTCACCGATGTGCTTCCCAACGGCAATCTGATGATCACCGGATCGCAGGAAGTGCGCGTCAACGCCGAGCTCAGGGTGCTGACG
>NZ_RZTT01000770.1 GCF_003996995.1 Mesorhizobium sp. M7A.T.Ca.US.000.02.2.1
CTGTATATTGACGTTCGAACTGGTCGTAGCCGCCGCGCCAGAAGGTCAGCTTCTTCTGGTCGAGGTGGACGATCGAATTGACGGCGCGGTTGAGCAGGTCGCGGTCGTGCGAGATCAAAAGCACGGTGTGCGGATATTTCGACACGTAGTTTTCCAGCCACAGCGTGCCTTCGAGATCGAGATAGTTGGTCGGCTCGTCGAGCAGCAGCAGGTCGGGCTCGGCAAACAGCACCGCAGCAAGCGCCACGCGCATGCGCCAGCCGCCGGAGAAGGACGAGGCCGGACGCCGTTGCGCAGCATCATCGAAGCCGAGGCCGGCGAGAATGGTGGCGGCGCGGGATTCGGCTGAGTGCGCGTCGATATCGGCCAGCCGCATATGGATGTCGGCGATGCGGTGCGGATCGGTCGCCGTCTTTTCTTCCTCGAGCAGCGCCGTGCGTTCGAGATCGGCCTTGAGCACGATCTCGATCAGCGCGTCCTCGGTGCCCGGCGCTTCCTGCGCCACCTGGCCGATGCGGGTGCTCTTCGGCAGGCTGATCGAGCCTGTCTCGGACGGGAAATCGCCGGTGATGGCCTTGAACAGCGTCGTCTTGCCGGTACCGTTGCGGCCGACAAGGCCGGCCTTGGTGCCGGCCGGCAAGGTCAGCGAGGCATGGTCGAGAAGCAGGCGTCCGGCCATGCGGAGCGATAGGTCGTTGATGATCAGCATGGCCGCGCTTTTGCACCGGACATCAACGCTTCGCAAGGCCTTGCCGGCCAGTTGGCCGCACAAGGCCTCGAAACGACGCCAGCGAGGGCGTCGTCAAAGCAGCCGAACAGTGGCTTGCCTGCTCTCAGGCAGTCGCCTTGCGCTTCGTTGCCTTGGCGACAGCGGCCGGCGCTGCTGCCGGCTTGCGGCCAAGTCCCGTCGACTTTGCCAGCGCCGATCGCGTCGCCGAGTAGTTTGGCGCAACCATCGGATAGTCCGGCGGCAAGCCCCATTTGGCCCGATAATCGTCCGGGCTCAAGCCGTAGTCGGTCCGCAGATGCCGCTTGAGCGACTTGAACTTCTTTCCGTCCTCAAGGCAAATGATGTAGTCGGGAAACACCGACTTCTTCGGATTGACTGCCGGAACCAGGTTTGGAGTTTCCGCGACAACTGCACCAGCGAGCTTGCGAACCGAAGCACTGACGCTGGCAATCAACTCAGGCAGGCCGGCAGCCGGAAGAGGGTTGTTGCCTACATAGGCCGAGACAATAT
>NZ_RZTT01000771.1 GCF_003996995.1 Mesorhizobium sp. M7A.T.Ca.US.000.02.2.1
TACCGGCGGGGGCGGCGAGTTCGCTGCGGTCAGATCTGGCGCGCGCAGCGCCCGAGCCACGCTGTGCAAAACCGTCATCACAAATCTTGACCTCGCATGCACTTGCACCTCTGGCCGCTGTCTGGCTTTTTGGGCTACCCATCGCAACGGAGTGATTCGCATCATGCCACTCGATTGCAAGGTTTCAAGGCAGTCTGCGGGTGGGTCGTGAAGCGCGCGCAATTGGCGAAGGAGAAACAGGCATGGCCGAGTTCAAGAAGCCCGAAATCTCCGAGATGAGACCCAAGATCACCGTGATCGGCGTCGGCGGCGGCGGTGGCAATGCCGTAAACAACATGATCGCCGAGCAGCTTCAGGGCACTGAATTCATCGCCGCCAACACCGACGCCCAGGCGCTGACCATGTCGAAGGCCGCGGCTGATCCAGCTTGGCGCCCACGTTACCGAAGGCCTTGGCGCAGGCTCGCAGCCGGAGGTCGGCCGTGCGGCGGCGGAAGAGTGCATCGATGAAATCCTCGATCACCTGACCAACACCCATATGTGCTTCGTCACCGCCGGCATGGGCGGCGGCACCGGTACGGGTGCTGCTCCGGTCGTTGCCCGCGCAGCGCGCGAAAAGGGCATCCTCACCGTCGGTGTCGTGACCAAGCCGTTCCACTTCGAAGGCCAGCGCCGCATGAAGACGGCCGATTTCGGCATCGAGGAATTGCAGAAATGCGTCGATACGCTGATCGTCATCCCCAACCAGAACCTGTTCCGGCTGGCCAATGACAAGACCACCTTCGCCGATGCCTTCGCCATGGCCGACCAGGTGCTCTATTCCGGTGTCGCCTGCATCACCGACCTGATGGTCAAGGAAGGCCTGATCAATCTCGACTTCGCCGACGTCCGTTCCGTCATGCGCGAGATGGGCAAGGCGATGATGGGCACCGGCGAGGCTTCCGGCGAGGGCCGCGCGATGGCCGCCGCCGAAGCGGCGATCGCCAACCCGCTGCTCGACGAGACCTCGATGAAGGGCGCCAAGGGCCTGCTGATCTCGATCACCGGCGGCCGCGACCTGACGCTGTTCGAAGTCGACGAAGCCGCGACCCGTATCCGCGAGGAGGTCGACCAGGACGCCAACATCATCCTGGGCGCCACTTTCGACGAGGAACTCGAAGGCGTCATCCGCGTCTCGGTGGTTGCCACCGGCATCGACAAGTCGGCGGCTGAAATCGCCGCCGCACCGATCTCGATC
>NZ_RZTT01000772.1 GCF_003996995.1 Mesorhizobium sp. M7A.T.Ca.US.000.02.2.1
GACCTTCATCCTGACGCGCGGCATCGGTCAGGCCTTCATCGCCAAGGACGTGCCGGCCTCGGAAGTGCTGTCGTTCCTCAGGGAGAATCACCCCAGGGAAAGCGACCGGAGATGAACGAGCCCGGCTGGATCGTCGTCGCCGTCCTTGCCATCCTCATCCTGCTGCTCGTCGCCGTGCGCACGCGCTTGCTTGCCATGTTCGGCTACGAGCTTTCACGCATCGAGCCGCAGCGTTCCAGCCAGGACGAATTGCGCGGCGCGGTCGACGATTTCCGCCGCGACGGCCAGGTGGTGCGCGAGGATCGCGACCGCGTCGGCGGCCTGTTCGATCTCGCCGAACTCGAAGTCTCCGACATCATGGTCCACCGCACCAACATGCGCTCGGTCAATGCCGACAATGCGCCGGAAGCGGTGGTGCGCGAGATCTTGCAAAGCCCGCACACCCGCATGCCGCTGTGGAAAGGCTCGCTCGACAACATCGTCGGCGTGCTGCATGCAAAGGATCTGCTGCGCGCCTTGAACGAAGTCGGCAACGACTTCTCCAGGATCGATGTGATGAAGATCGCCTCGAAGCCCTGGTTCGTGCCCGACACGACGACCTTGCAGGAACAGCTCAACGCCTTCCTTCGCCGCAAAGCGCATTTCGCCGTCGTCGTCGACGAGTATGGCGAGGTCGAAGGACTGGTGACGCTGGAGGACATTATCGAGGAGATCGTCGGCGAGATCGCTGACGAGCATGATGTCGACATACAGGGCGTCAAGCAGGAGGCCGACGGCTCCGTCGTCGTCGACGGTACGGTGCCCATCCGTGATCTCAACCGGGCTCTCGACTGGAACCTGCCGGATGAGGAGGCCACCACCATTGCCGGCCTCGTCATCCACGAGACGCAATCGATCCCTGAGGAGAAGCAGGCTTTTACGTTCCACGGCAAGCGCTTCATCGTCATGAAACGCGACAAGAACCGGATCGCAAGGCTGAGGATCAGGCCAGCCGGCGACACCTGATACGTGCAGGGAGGCCGGGGCACGTCATCCGGCGATCTGGCTGGTCGAGCGTTCGTGGATCGTCGCGCCGGTCTCGGCATCCATGGCCGCCAGGCTGACTTCATAACCCCAAAGCCTGCGGATGTGACGAAGCGTGGCGTCGCGGCTGGCATCCTCGAGAAGGATGCCGTCATTGACCTTGTGCTGCAGGCGCAAATGGCGGTCGCCGAGCAGATCGACAT
>NZ_RZTT01000773.1 GCF_003996995.1 Mesorhizobium sp. M7A.T.Ca.US.000.02.2.1
GGACATAGATACGGTTGGCAGCGAGGCAGTCCTGGCCCGACGTGGCGAATTTGGCGTCGATGGCGATATCAACCGCTTTGTCCAGATCGGCATCGGCAAAGACGATCAGCGGGGCATGGCCGCCAAGCTCCATCACCAGCCGTTTCATGGTAGTCGCACTTTGCGCGGCGATCAGCCGGCCGATCTCGGTCGAGCCGGTAAAGCTCATGGCACGGACGCGCGGGTCTTCGCACATCCGGCCGACGATGGTCGAAGCCTTGCCGGTGATGATGTTGAAGACGCCGGCGGGCAAGCCGGCGCGTTCGCCCAGTTCGACCAGCGCCAGCGCCGACAGCGGTGTTTCCGAGGACGGATGCGCAACGATCGTGCAGCCGGCGGCAAGGGCTGCCGCAGCCTTGCGGGTCAGCATCGCCGACGGAAAATTCCACGGCGTGACGACGCCGACGACACCGAGCGGCTCGCGTCGCACCATCATCTCGGCGCCCGGCAGATGGCTTGTGACGCTCTCGGCATTCAAGCGTTTTGCTTCTTCGGCATACCATTCGACGAAGGAAGCGGCATAGTCGATTTCGCCCAGCGACTCCTGCAGCGGCTTGCCCTGTTCCAGCGTCATCAGCAGAGCGAGGTCTTGCTTTGCAGCGATGATCAACTCGAACCATTTCCGCAGGATTTTCGAGCGCTCCTGCGGCAACAGCGCCCGCCACGCCGGGAAGGCGCGCGCGGCGGCATCGATCGCCTTCGTCGTCTGCCGGCCGTCGAGCGCGGCGACGAAAGCGACTGTGGTGCCGGTGGCCGGGTCGGTGACTTCGAAGCTTTCGGCAGCCTCGCTCGCCGTCCAGTGGCCATCGACATAGGCGAGTTCACGCAGCAGCCGGCGGTCGGTCAGGCGATCGAGCGCTTCATGGCGATGCGAGCGGGCGAAATGCGCGGACATGGTCGAGACCTCCCGGTTCGGACTGATGCGGGAAGACTATTCATCCGATGCAGATAGAGAGGCTGTTTGGACAGCCCGATAGAGAGAGATTGTCTCTATTGGCCCGCGGGCGCAGATGATCTCTCTGCTGACCGGTGGGCGGCACTAAACCTGGAGATTGGCCGAAGCCTCCCCGCCTTCGTCATCCACGGGCGGAGCAGGAGCGAAGCGACGCGGCGGAGACCCGAGGATCCATGCCGTGATCTTGGTCGAGGAATGCAGCGGAGCAGAATTCTGCAC
>NZ_RZTT01000774.1 GCF_003996995.1 Mesorhizobium sp. M7A.T.Ca.US.000.02.2.1
TTCATGTATTCCGGCGTGCCGAACGCCGGCGAACCGGACTTCATGTCGACATTGGAGGTGAAGCCGCCATAGCCGACGGGTGCGCCCTTGCGCACCATCTGGGCGAAGGCGATGCCGGCAAGCGCCTCGGCGTTCTGCTGCACCAGTGCGCCGGCGATGGTGACAGGCGCCATGGCGCCCGACAGGGTGAACGGCGTCACGACGACGACCTGGCCCTTGCTCGACATCTGGATGATGCCTTCCATCATCGGCACGTCGAGTTTGAGCGGCGAATTCGTGTTGATGATGGTGAAGACGGACGGCTCTTCCAGCATCTGCTCGTGGCTGATGCCGCGCGCGATCCTGGCGATCTCGATGCCGTCGACATTGCGTTCCTTGCCGAGCGAATAGATGTGGAACACCTTGTCGGTGAGCACGCTGAGATCGCGGATGCATTCGAGGTGGCGGACGGACGGATGGATATCGGTCGGCTCGACCGGGTAGCCGCCCGTGCAGTTCAGGATGTTGTGCATCTGCGCGAGCTTTAAGAAATTGCGGTAGTCCTGCTGGTTGCCGGGCCGGCGGCCGCGATCGATGTCGGAGCAATTGGGCGCCGACGCCATCATCGAGATGATCACATTGTTGCCGCCAAAGCGCACATTGTGCGCTGGATTGCGGGCATGGATGGTGAACTCCGACGGGCAGTGCGACACCAGTTCGAGGATCATGTCGCTGTCGAAACGCACCCGCTCGCTGCCGTCGCGCACATCGGCGCCATGCGCCTTCATGATGCTGCGGGCCTCGTCATGCAGCACGTCGACGCCGATTTCCCTGAGCACGCGCAGGGAGGCGAGGTGGATCGATTCCAGCTCGTCGTCGGAGACCAGCCTGGTCGGCGTCAGCGGGTTTTTCAGCTGGCGGAAAGCCGGCTGCTCGAACGCGGCCGAGCCGCCGGCGCGCTTTCCGGCGCGGCCGCCGCGACGGGCGCGGTCGGTGGCCAATGCCGGTTCTGAGGGTTGTAGGGCGGCGGTCATGATGGTCCTCGTAGGATGCGATAGCGGGCGGCATAATGGACCGGCGGCTGTCCAGCCATTGCGGAGGCGGCGACCACTAGGGCGAGGGAAGCGACATGCCGGAACGGCAGTTGCGCGGCCACGACATCGGCCTGATCCCGCCGCCTCGTTGGCGCAAGCGGATTTCGCCGGGCGGCCCTTCCT
>NZ_RZTT01000775.1 GCF_003996995.1 Mesorhizobium sp. M7A.T.Ca.US.000.02.2.1
CCTGCAGGATGTGCGCCAACGCGCGGCGACCGCCGACATCGCGCTGCTCACCGTCGGCGACATGTCGCCGGACGCCACCATCTTCCGGCACGGCATCGTGCCGTCATCGCTGATCGCTCCGCTGAAAGCGAAGGGCGCGGTCGCCAACATGCTGTGCTATTTCGTCGATGCCGCCGGCGGACTGGTCGACCACGAGGTCAACAGCCGCGTCATGGCCATCGATCTCGATGTGGTCAGCAACGTGCCTAATGTCGTTCTTGCCGCGGGCGGCAAGCGCAAGGTCGCGGCGATCCTCGCCGCGCTGAAAGCCGTCGACACCAACGTGCTGATCACCGACAGCGATACCGCCACGGCGCTGCTTGCCAAGGGCGGCTGAGCCGGTTCGACTGGCTCCGGTGTTTCCCGCTAAATGAGTCCGCGCTCTCGCAAAAAATCCTCGACGCCGACATGGGTCATGGATTCGAATTCGGCGATCGCCTCGGCCACCCGCTTGCGCTGCGCCGCCAATAGTGTGAACACCTGCTTCATCTCGCCGGAAACACCGAAACGGCTCCACCGCTCGGCGATGTGGGTGGGCAAGCCGATGTCGGCGCAGAACGCGTCCAGGCTGTCATAGCCGAGGCTGGCGACGAGTTGCCTGGTCTCGTCCGCCGACATGCGCGGCTCGAAGGCGTGGTCGTGCAGTCGCTGCGCCACCAGCTTGATGTCGGATGGCGACGCGCCCATGACCTTGCCGAACAGGGTTTTCACGTCAGACGGGTCGAATGCAGGCATATTTTGGCCTCCCTGGATCGCAATCCAGATAGAACATGGGTCAAGGGTCGGCGCCTGACAAGTCGTTTCTGTCGTAAGCCGGCGCATCATTCGGCGCCGGCTTCTGCTTGATGAATCAGACCAGCAGGCCCATCGGATTTTCAAGGAGGTTCTTGAAGGCGACCAGCAGTTCAGCCCCAAGCGCGCCGTCGACGGCGCGGTGATCGGTCGACAGCGTCACCGACATCACCGTGGCGATCTTGATCTCGCCGTTCTTGACCACCGCCCGCTCCTCGCCGGCGCCGACCGCCAGGATGGTCGCATGCGGCGGGTTGATGACCGCGGCAAAGTCCTTGATGCCGAACATGCCGAGGTTGGACACCGCCGTGGTGCCGCCCTGATACTCTTCCGGCTTCAGCTTGCGGCTGCGCG
>NZ_RZTT01000776.1 GCF_003996995.1 Mesorhizobium sp. M7A.T.Ca.US.000.02.2.1
GAATTTCACCACCGAGGTCGAACGCGCCGTCGACAGCTCCCAATTGTCGCGGTAGCGGCCGGCGCCGGAGAGCGGCTTGTTGTCGGTGTGGCCGTCGACGCGCAGCACCCAGTTGATCTCGGGCGGGATTTCCTTCTGCAACTCGATGATGGCGTCGGCGAGCTTCTTCATCTCGACCTTGCCGGCATCGTTGATCACCTCGGAGCCGGTCGGGAACAGCACTTCCGACTGGAAGACGAAGCGATCGCCGACGATACGGATGTTCTCGCGGTCGGCGAGGATTTCGCGCAAGCGGCCGAAGAAGTCGGAGCGGTAGCGGTTCAACTCCTGCACGCGCTGTGCCAGTGCGACGTTGAGGCGACGGCCGAGGTCGGCGATCTTGGTGTTTGAATCGCGGTCGCGGATTTCGGAGACGTTGAGCGCATCCTCGAGCGCGCCGATCTGCTTGCGCAGTGCCGCGATCTGCTGGTTGAGGATCTCGACCTGGCTCAGCGCCTGCTGGCTGATCTGGCGCTGGCTGTCGAGTTCGCCGCCGAGCGCCGCGGCGCGCTGGTTGGCGGCGTCGCCGGCACCGGCGCCTTGCGCCAGCAACTGTTGGAGCCGGCTCCTTTCCGCTTGCGCGGCTGACAGCGACGCCTGCAGATTGGCCAGTGAATCATCCTTGTCCTGCGCCGTCGAGCGCTCCAGCGCCAGCAACTGGGTCAGCTCGTTGATCTGCGAGTTGAGGCGCGAGAGTGCCGTATCCTTGCCGGAGATTTCGCGTCCCAGCAGGAACTGCGCCAGCACGAAGACCGTGAGCAGGAACATGATGGCCAAAAGCAGCGTCGACAGCGCGTCGACAAAGCCCGGCCAGTAGTCGATGCGGCGATCGGTGCGCCGGCCCCTGGCGAGTGCCACTTCAGTGCACTCCGGGCTTCTTCAGGGCATCGGCGATCTTTTCCAGTGTGTTGCGCATCGCCTTCTGCTCGTCGGACTGGGCCTCGACCCAGTCGCGCATGATCTGCTGTTCCGAGCGCATGTTCTTGACCAGGCCGGAAATGCCGTCGGCGAGATTGGCCATGGCGGTGGCGACGCGCGGGTTGGATCCGCCGCCATTCTCCTGCATCGAGCGCAGCCGTTCCGACAGCACCCGGATCTCGTCGGAGGATTCGGTCTTGGCCGGGTCGGCGACGACGATGTCCGAC
>NZ_RZTT01000777.1 GCF_003996995.1 Mesorhizobium sp. M7A.T.Ca.US.000.02.2.1
CCGACCAGCTCAAGAAGCATTCGGGCTTCATCCCGGGCTATCGTCCGGGCGAGCGCACCGCCGATTACATCGATTACGTTCTCACCCGCATCACCGTCGTCGGCGCCATCTATCTGGTGCTGGTGTGCCTGTTGCCGGAGTTCCTGATCTCGGCGACTGGCGTACCATTCTACCTTGGTGGCACATCGCTTCTGATCGTGGTCAGTGTCACGCTCGATACGGTTGCGCAGATTCAGGGCCACCTGATCGCGCACCAGTATGAAGGCCTGATCAAGAAGTCGAAGCTGCGCGGGGGGAAGAAAGCCAGATGAGGTTGATATTGCTTGGGCCGCCAGGAGCGGGCAAGGGGACGCAAGCACAAAGACTGGTAGAAAAACACGGCATACCCCAGCTCTCGACGGGCGATATGCTGCGTGCTGCCGTCCAGGCAGGCACCGAAGTCGGCAAGCGCGCCAAGGCGGTGATGGATGCCGGTGAACTGGTGTCCGATGCGATCGTCAACGCGATCGTCGCCGAGCGTATCGATCAGCCCGACTGCGCCAAGGGGTTCATCCTCGACGGCTATCCGCGGACCCTGGTGCAGGCGGATGCGGTTGAGCAGATGCTGTTGGATCGCTCCCAGGCCCTCAACGCCGTCATTGAGCTCGTGGTCGACGACAAGGCCCTGGTTGGCCGGATCGTCAAGCGCGCCGACGAGGCGCAGGCCGCCGGCCTTCCCGTTCGCAAGGACGACAACCCGACCGTGTTCGAAGAGCGCCTGAGGGAATACTACAAGAAGACGTCGCCGCTGATTGGCTACTACTATGCCAAGGGCAAGCTCCGCAGTGTCGACGGCATGGCCGATATCGACGCCGTGACGGAACAGATCGAAGCGGTGCTCAAGGACGCAGTGCGGGGAAATTAACGATTGCACTTGACGGAGGCGGTTCGCTGCGGTATGGCGGCCCGTCTTCCTATCAGGCATGAGCTTTGCTTGTCCGCAAGGGCAAGGCAGCCGCATTGAACTGGAAACTCCCGCATGGGCCGGCCTCCACCGGACGCGGGGCAACTTAAGACAGCGCCGTGCCCGCCTCGTTTTTGAGGATTGGCCGGCCCACATGGAGAAGGGAAGAACATGGCTCGTATAGCCGGCGTCAACATTCCGACCAACAAGCGCGTTGTCATTGCGCTTCAGTACATTCAC
>NZ_RZTT01000778.1 GCF_003996995.1 Mesorhizobium sp. M7A.T.Ca.US.000.02.2.1
GCTCTACGTCCATCCGGACTGCCAAAGGCGTGGGATCGGGCAGGCACTGCTCGACGAGGTCGAGGCCAGTTTCCCGGAAGCGCGAACGCTGCGCGTCGAGGTCGAGGCGGCCAATGGCGGCGCCATCGCCTTCTATCGGTCGAAAGGGTTCTTGCTTGTCAGTGCCGCGGAGGAGTCCAGTGATACCGCAAGGCCGACGACGCTGAGTTTCGACAAGTCGCTCGGATAGATTGCCACCGGATGAATAGAGCAATCCGGCCATGCGTCATCGCGGCGTTTGCTGTGCCGGCTCACGACGGATATGCAAGGGCATGACCAAACTGTCCCGCATTACAGCGCTGGCGCTGCTCGCCATCATCATTTTCGCGACCTTGTCGCCGATCCAGATGCGGCCGCACCTCGCTGAAGCGAATGTCGAGCGTGCCTTGGCTTATGTCCTGCTGGGCTTCGCCCTGGCGATCGGCTTCCCCAATCGACTGTATCAGGTAGTGATCTTCGTGGCTGTGACCGCCGGCATGCTGGAACTGCTTCAGCTCATTGATCCCGGTCGCCATGCACGCCTCATCGATGCATTGGTGAAAGCCCTTGCCGGGGTGGTTGGGATCGTGGCGGGACACCTGATCGTCAGGGCCGGCGGACAAAAGAGCGAGAGCTAGGCGCGGCAGCAATCCGCCGCGATACGTCGACCCCAAAGAGTACGGGACCATCGACTGTGGTCGGCCCGTGTCTGTCTGGCCGAAGGATCGAGCCTTCGCGCTAGACAGCGGGAACCTCCACATTGTCGATCAGTCTGGTCTTGCCGAGCCATGCTGCCGCGAGAAGACGCCCTTCGCGGTTTCGGCGCCATGGCGCAAGCGTCAGGCTTTGGCGTACCTCGACATAGTCGACCTTCTGAAAGCCGGCGGCGATGAGGGCGCGGCTGGCCTCTTCGGTTGCGTCGCTCTGGCCGGCGCCTGCCGCCAGCGCCGCAGCCGTATTGCGCAATATGACGTTGAGTTGGCGGGCGATCTTCAGTTCGGCCTCATCGAGATAGGCGTTGCGTGACGACATGGCGAGACCATGCGCGTCGCGTATCGTCGGTGCGCCGATGATCTCGACAGGCAGGTTGAGGTCGCGGCAGAGTTGCCTCACCACACAAAGCTGCTGGTAGTCCTTCTCGCCGAAGACCGCACAGTCGGGCGT
>NZ_RZTT01000779.1 GCF_003996995.1 Mesorhizobium sp. M7A.T.Ca.US.000.02.2.1
CCCCTACTCCCCTACTCCCCTCTAGCCAATCTTGTTGGGGATCCTGGCCTCTATCCTGCTGAAGGCGAAGACCAGAATACCGGTGATCGTCATGTAGATCAGCGCCAGCAGCAGCAGGGGTTCGTAGGTGAGGTAGGTGTCCTGCCGTACCTTGGACGAAACGGCGAAGATGTCGATGACGCTGATCGTCGCCACCAACGGCGTCGACTTCAATTGCAGCACGGTCTCGCCGGTCAGCGTCGGCAGCGCCCGGTAGATGGCCTGCGGCAGCCAGATCCGCCGGAATGCCTTCCAGCGGCTCATGCCAAAGGCACGCGCCGCCTCCAGTTGTCCCTTGGGCACGCCGGCAAAGGCGCCACGCATCACCTCGCCCTCATAGCCGGCGAAAGACAGGGTCAACGCCAGCACGCCATAGGGCCAGGCTTGCCTGAGATATGGCCACATCCAGGATTCGCGGATCCACGGATATTGCGGGAACAGCGAACCCAGGCCGTAATAGAGCAGCCAGAGCTGGATCAGCAGCGGCGTGCCCCGGATCACCGTGCAGAACACCTTGGCAGGCGCGGCGAACCAGAATGAGCCGGCGGCTTGCGCCAGCCCGAGCGGCACGGCGAGCAGAAAGCCCAGCACGCAGGTGACGGCCAGGATCCACAGCGACCGCCAGATGCCGATCAAGCCCATTTCATAATATTGCGGCAGCCAGTCCCAGCGCATGAAAAAGGCAGCCGACAAAACAAAGCCCAGTGCGATCAGGATCAGCACGATGCGATGCGGCTGCAGCCACAGCGATGTTCGCGCGACGACGTTGATGATGGCAGCCTCGTTGGCCATCAGCGCGCCTCCTTGAGCGAAGGCATGCCGCGCCGCGACCAGGTCTCGACCCGGCCGATGACGAGGTTGGAGAACAGCGACAAAAGCAGATAGAGCACGCCCGCCGCGAAAAAGAAGGTGAAATAGGCTTTGGTGACACCCGCCGCCTGCCGCGTCGCCAGCGCCAGTTCGTAGAAGCCGACGACCGCCAATAGCGCGGTATCCTTGGTGGCGATCAGCCAGAGATTGGCGAGGCCCGGTATGGCGAAGGGCAGCATTGACGGCAAGGTGATGCGCCGCAACAGCAGGCCCGGAGACATTCCATAGGCGCGGGCGGCCTCGATCTGGCCCTGCGGAATGGCCAGGAT
>NZ_RZTT01000077.1 GCF_003996995.1 Mesorhizobium sp. M7A.T.Ca.US.000.02.2.1
GGCTGGAAGGGCTGCGGTCAGAGCCCGGATTCACCGGCAAGGCGCCCGGCGGCCCGAGCCGCTGGAGCACGGAGCGCAGCGGACAATGGGAACCCTTGCAGCCTGAACTGGTGGTGGAGGTCCGCTTCGACCACGTTACCGGCAATCGGTTCCGCCACGGCACCAAACTGCTGCGCTGGCGCCCCGACAAGGCGCCACGGCAATGCACGTTCGAGCAGATCGAATAGACCGCTCCTGGAAGATCGCTTCCAGAAACCTGTCACGATTTATTGTGACGAAGGAACCAACTCGGGATTCACCGGTTCGGACACCATCCACCGGAGCTACCCCGACATGCCAAATGCAGCAGAAATTCTCATCGATACGCTCGTCGCCTGGGACGTGGAGGTGGTGTTCGGCTTGCCGGGAGACGGCATAAACGGCGTCATGGAAGCGTTGCGGACGCGGCGCGACAAGATTGCCTTCGTTCAGGTCCGGCATGAAGAGTCGGCTGCCTTCATGGCATGTGCGTATGCCAAGTGGACAGGAAAGCTGGGCGTGTGCCTTGCGACGTCCGGTCCCGGCGGAACACATCTTCTGACCGGCCTCTATGACGCCAAGCTCGACCAGGCTTCGGTGCTGGCGATTACGGGCATGCAGTTCCACGATCTGATCGAGACGTTCACGCAACAGGATGTCGATCTGACGCGCGTGTTCCACGATGTCTCCGTTTACAATGCACATGTCGCCGACGCCGCGCATATGGAAAACGTCGCCAGCCTTGCCTGCCGAACCGCGCTGGCGCGCAAGGGCGTCGCCCATCTTTCGATTGCCAGCGACATCCAGGAGCAGGAGAGCGATCCGTCGAAGCGCTCCAAGCGCAATCGCCCGGCGCACACGCCGCAGGATATGTTCGCCGGTCACAGCGTACCGCTGGACGTTGAGTTCGACAAAGCCGCCGCCATTCTCAATGACGCTTCACGGGTTGCGATCCTTGCCGGGCGAGGCGCGATTGGCGCTGCCGCCGAACTCGAACACACGGCGCGCCTACTGCAGGCTCCTGTCGCGAAGGCCCTGCTGGGCAAGGCGGTGCTGCCGGACGACCATCCCTACACCACCGGCGGGATCGGCATTCTTGGAACCCTGGCTTCGCAAGAGGCGATGGAGAGCTGCGACGCGGTGCTGATTGTCGGTTCGACCTTTCCCTATATCGAATACTACCCGCAGCCCGGGCAGGCCCGTGGCGTCCAGATCGACTGCGATGCGCAGCGGATCGGCTTGCGCTTTCCGGTCGAGGCCGGCCTTGTCGGCGACGCGGCCGAGACATTGCGCGCGCTCAACCAACGTCTGACGCAGAAGCCCTCCGATGAATTCCTGCGCCGTTCCCAGGAGACCATGAGGAAATGGCGCGAGATGATGCGGCAGTCGGAAGACGTGCAGGCGCAACCCTTGAAGCCACAGGCGATTGCCCGGGCGTTCGGACAAAGATTGGCCGACGACACGGTACTGGCCACGGATTCCGGTCAGAACACGGAGCTGGCCGCCCGCCATGTCGATCTTCGCAGCGGCCAGGCATTTGGAGTGTCCGGATCGCTGGCGTCGATGGCTTGCGGTCTGGCCTACGCCATCGCTGCCGGCATAGCGTTTCCCGGTCGACCGATTGCCGCCATCGTCGGCGATGGCGGCTTTGCCATGCAGCTCGGCGAATTCTCGACGGCGGTGCGCTACAAGATCCCGCTGAAGGTTCTGGTGATCAAGAACAACATGCTCAATCAGATCGCCTGGGAGCAGATGATGTTTCTGGGGAATCCGCAATTTGGTTGCGAATTGCAGCCGATCGATTTTGCCATGGCGGCGGAAGCAATGGGCGCAAAGGGTTTTCGCATCGAGCGGGCCGATCAGATCGAGATGGTTCTCGACCAGGCTTTCGCCACGCAGGGCCCAGTCGTGATCGAAGCGCTGGTAGATGCGTATGAGCCGCTGATGCCGCCCAAAATGCCGGCAGACTACGCCAAGAACTTCCGCCAGGCCCTGCCGCGGACGCCGGGACACGAACGCATAGAAGAAAACATCGCCCGGGAGCCGGCGAAATCGATGATGGACGCCTAGAGGCACGGAGGTGAGAACAGCGCCTCAGTGGCTTCAATCTGGATCTTTCCAGATGAACCGGAGCTCCGGTGCTCTTCCGGCTGACGGATGCGGATCATGAGCTTCGACGCGCTCTTTTCGACCTCGATCTGCTATGGCAACGGCGCCCCGCAAGCCGGTTGGACACTGGCGCTTCCCATCACATTGCCGCTCCTGGCAGTCGTGTCGCTCTATACAGCGGGCGCCAGCCGACTGTGGCGACGGAGCGGACGCGGATGTCGCTTGCGATCACGGCAGGCCTTCCAGTTTGCTGCCGGCTGGGCCGTCCTGGCGTTCGCCCTTGTAAGCCCGATCCATGCGTTGGGCGAACATGTGTTTGCGGCGCACATGATCGAGCATGAATTGCTGATGGCGGTCGCAGCGCCTCTGCTGGTTGCCTCCCGCCCGACAGCGGCGATGATGTGGGCACTGCCGGTACAGCTGCGCCAGATATTCGGAGCGGCCGGACATGCAGATACGCTTCGGGCGATCTGGGCGTTCATCAGCCGCCCTGTGGTCGCGACCGTCCTGCACGGAGCCGCGATATGGATCTGGCATGTCCCGGCGCTGTTCGAGGCTGCCCTCCAGCAGGGTTTCCTGCACTATGCCCAGCATGCGAGCTTCCTCGGTACCGGGCTTTTGTTCTGGTGGGTGCTGCTGCCTCGCCCTGGCCGCGAGCACGCTTGCGGCAATGCGGTGATGCATCTCTTCTTCACCTCGCTCCACACCGGGCTGCTCGGGGTTTTGCTCGTCGTCTCGCCAAAGCTGTGGTATCCGGCTAATGCCGTCGGCTCGGATCTGTGGGGGCTCAGCCCGCTCGAGGACCAGCAACTTGCAGGCTTGATCATGTGGATTCCCGCTGGCCTGATCTATGGCGGAGCCGCATTGCTCTCGGTCGCTTTCTGGATTCAAACGAGCAGCCGGCGGCATCAGGCTCCCCAGGAGTTGCGCATCGTCTAACCCGCACCGCTTCACGTCGGTTTTCACCGGGCGGTGTTGCCAAGCATCCTTTTTCAGCCAGCTGCGTTATGGCCTTGGCAACGATGGTGGATCCTTCATGGCGAGGTGCATGAGTCCGTTGGCCCGCTCTCGCAGGCGGACATGACCGCAAATGTCGCTTGCCTTTACATGTCCAACGCAAATCCTGACTGGCATTGTTACGGGAAAGGCTGCGCAACCGCGTTTGAGGTGGGTCAGCGCAGCGTCGATGTTGGTACTGGCAGGATGCGGCGATTGGCAATCGGCCCTCCATGCACACGGTGCGAACGCCCGGAGAATCCTTGATCTGATCTGCGGGCAGGAACGACAACCAGCAAGACGATCATGATTCTGGCGGCTCAATCACTTGTAGCGGGCGCCGCCGTGTTGATGCTTGGCCTGCTGCTTTTGCTGGCAAGACGCCTGCGCCGTGGGGCGACTTCAGCGCGCCTCATGTTCGCGCATAGAGATAGGCGGTAATGTCGCGCGCCTCTTGAGGCGACAGATTTGTATTGGGCATGGCCGTCTTCGGGTCAACGTCCCGCGCCCTGCTGATCCAGCGCATCATCGCATCCGGGGTGGCTCGCGACGGCCCGGTATATCCTCTTTCAACGACGCCTTGCAGGGACGGACCGACGGTGCCACGGGCGCCGGGCACTCCCGGGATTTCGTGACATCCGCCACAGCCGTTGCGGATCATCGCCGGGACGGCCCGGTCAGGGTCGCCCCCGATGGCCTGTGCAATGGTGGTTTCCCGGAGATTGTCGCCGCGGACCAAGTTGACGGCGCAAACTACCGGAATAATGGCGATTGCCGCAGATACGCCTGCCACCCAGGGCAGCGCGGATGGCATCAACTTGACGGGTTGTCGGCTCATCCGCGCCTGCTGCCGCAGTCGCAAGACGCGGCCCGGTGGCCGCTGCAAGCGCCCTCAAACGCCCGATCATCCCCGGATCTCGCTGGAAACAACTCAATCATCGGCGATGAAAATCATACCAGCGGGCCGAACACGAATGTAGCCAGCAGAACAAGGAAAATCACAGCGGTAACTGCGATCGCCCACATGACGATCCTTCTTGTCCCCCGTTGCTCTTGCTTGCGAGAGATATCTTCTGACACAGTACGAAATCCTTGCTGCAAAATTCAACTGACGATAAGGCTCGGCATCTGCATGAGCCGGACCTGCCGGACTGTTGGGCCGCGTCTTGGAATTGGCCGCGGCCCGGGGCTCACGCGCTTACCAGCCCTGTCGACCGTACCAGTCATCGATATCGCGCCGCACACGGTCCTTTTCGAGGCCGTAACGCTCCTGGATCTTGCCTTCGAGTTGATCGCGCTTGCCGGCGATGCGGTCAAGGTCGTCATCCGTAAGTTTACCCCACTGCTCCTTGACCTTGCCTTTCACCTGTTTCCAGTTTCCTTCCACGCGGTTCCAGTCCATGACACCGTTCTCCTTCGGTTTGAAAACGTCTAACCTCGGAGAGCAAACGCAAATCAACGACGGATGTTCCTGGAACGACGCTCGTCTTGCTCTCACAGGCCGCGATCCATTCCTTTACGCTCAGCCTGCGTCATCAATTGAGGTCGTCCTGCTCGAAGGCGACGCCACGACCTTCGACCCAAGACGCCTCCACACCTTCCGCAACAGTTCCGCCACCAAGCAGGCGCAAGCGCTTTTCATCCTGTCGCCGCCGTCCGTCTAGAGGCACAGTCATCTTAAGCCAGCGTAGTCCGATGATGTCGGCTTTCGGGAAACGGCGAAGTTGGTCTTAACGACCGACTTGAGGCGCAAAGCCGCCATTCGGCTTGAGATAAATTCGGCCAGCGAAATGGCTGGACCAGCTTCCTGAATCGATTTGAGCGAACGGCTTCGTAACCTGTTGACAAATAATGATTATGTCTCTGAGGGTCAGTGCTTCCTGCACAAATCAATATGTTAGGGGCTGGACTGGAGTGGCGGCCTCATTTTGTAAAAATCCGGGAGTTGGCAGCTTTGCCAGCTAAGCAGCGACGCCACCTAAATAGGCGCTGATGACCGCTTCGTTGCTCGCAAGATCACTGCCTGGTCCCTCAAGCACAATGCGCCCAGCCTTGAGAACGTAGCCGTAGTCGGCGAACTTCAAGGCGACTTTGCTGTTCTGCTCCACAAGCAGAATGGTCACGCCTTCACGATTGAGGCGCTGCACGATGTTCATGACTTCCTTGATCAGTTGCGGCGCCAGACCCATGGAAGGCTCGTCGAGCAACAGCACCTTGGGCGCGGCCATGAGGGCTCTGCCGATCGCCAGCATCTGCTGCTCGCCTCCCGAGAGGTTCCTTGCATCGCCATTCTGTCTGCGCGCCAGGATGGGGAAGAGCTCAAAAACATGCTCCAGCCGCCGGCGGCGCTCGACGTCGTCGGCAAGCGTAAACGAGCCCAGGTCAAGGTTCTCCTTGATCGTCATGTCGCCGAAAATACGCCTTCCCTCCGGAACGTGGACGAGCCCGCGATGCGGCAGGCGGTGGGCAGGGACTTTGGTTATGTCCTCGCCCAGGAAGCGGACATTTCCGGAGGATGCTGCAACAAGGCCGGACAGCGTGCGCAGGGTGGTGCTCTTGCCCGCACCGTTCGCGCCAAGCAGGGCGACGATCTGGCCGCGCTTGACCGAAAGGCTGACGCCATGAAGAGCTTCGATGCCGTCATAGCGCGCGACGATGCGGTCCGCGGAAAGAACGATTTCGGCGTCCATCATTCCTCCGTGCCGAGATAGGCTTCGATGACCCTGGGGTCTGTTCGCACGGCCTCCGGCGGTCCGTCGGCGATCTTCTGCCCATAGTCGAACACCACGATCTTCTCCGACAGCTGCATGACCAGGCCCATATCGTGCTCGATCAGCAGGACGGTGACACCGGTTTCGTCACGGATGCGGCGGATCAGGTGCACAAGGTCCAGCTTCTCGCGCTCGTTCAGGCCGGCGGCGGGCTCGTCCAGCAGGATGAGCTCGGGCGTCGACGCCAGGGCTCTTGCGAGTTCGAGCCGCCGTTGATCGCCATAGGAAAGACCACCGGCACGGCGATGCGCATGCTGCTCGATGCCGACAAAATCGAGCCAGCGCATGGCAGTCGCGCGGATCGCCTCCTCCTCGCGCCGCTGTGCCGGCAAGTGCAGGATCGCCGACATGATGCCGTGGCGGCTGCGGCAATGCTGGCCGGACATGGCGTTTTCCAGAACGGTCATTTCCTTGAACAGCCGGATGTTCTGGAACGTACGGGCGAGGCCGAGCGCGGTGATGCGATGCGGCGGCAAGCCGGTGATTGGCCGGCCGCCCAGACTGATCGAGCCGCCCTTCGGCTTGTAGAAGCCGGTCAGGCAATTGAAGAGTGATGTCTTGCCGGCCCCGTTCGGCCCAATAAGACTGTTGATGGCGCCTTTCTCAACTGAGAACGAAATGTCGTGAAGGACTTTCAGTCCTCCGAAACTGAGGCGCAGATCGCGGACTTCCAGCAGCGCCATGGTCAAACTCGCTTGTCCGGCCACAGCCCGTTCGGCCTGAAGAGCATGATTGCCAGCAGCGCAACCGCAGTCACCAGGGGACGATAGGTCCCCGCGCCGCGCAGCACCTCCGGAAGCAGAGCCACGAGAACAGCACCAAGGACGACGCCGGGAATGCGGCCTATGCCGCCCAGGACGACGCCGAGAAGGATGAGCAGCGATTGGTTGAAGGTGAAACTCTCCGGCGAGATGGCCGTCATCTTGGCCGCGTAGAGGCATCCGGCCACCGAAGCGATCACAGCGCCCATCATATAGGCTTGCAGCTTGGCCGTGACACGGTTGATGCCGATACCGGCGGCGGCGTCCTCATCGTAGCGAACGTAGAACCAGGCTCGTCCCATTCGCGATCGCTCGACGCTCAGACAGACGAAGGCGGTGAGCAGCGCAAGCACCAGGAACGCATAGTAGAAGTGCTGCACCTGCATCAACCTGAAGCCGAATATCTCCGGGCGCTCGATGCCGATGAGTCCGCTCGCGCCACCGGTGATGTCGAGGTTGCGAGCGATGATGCGCACGATTTCGCCGAAGCCCAGCGTCACGATCGCCAGATAGTCGCTGCGCAATCTCAATGTTGGAGCCCCGATGATGATGCCAGCCACGCAGGCTGCCGCCATGGCGACCGGGATGGTGAGCCAGAAATTGAACCCGAATTCGGCGGTCAGGATGCCTGACGTGTACGCGCCGACTGCGAAGAAGGCGGCGTAGCCGAGGTCGAGCAGGCCTGCATAGCCGACGACAATGTTGAGGCCGAGGCACAGAACGACATAGAGCAGCGCCGTGGTTGCCACCTCCGTCACATAGCCGTTGGCGAATTGCGGCAACACCAGCGCGGCGGCGAGTGCCGCCAAGCCGGGCAGCACGACGGACCAGCGCATCAATTGCGGTTGCACGGCGGTCGGCATGGTTCTGACTTCGTCGATCATCACACCCGCTCCACGACAGAGCGACCAAGAAGGCCGGTCGGCTTGAACACAAGGAACAGGATCAGGGTTCCGAACACGAAGACGTCACGCCACTCCGAGCCGACGAAGGGCAAGGACGAGCCGAAAGCCTCGAGCAGGCCAAGCAGCAGGCCGCCAAGCATGGCGCCCGGCACGCTGCCGATCCCGCCTATGACAGCGGCGGTGAAGGCCTTGAGCCCCATGATGAAGCCCATGAAGAAATGGACACTGCCATAATAGGCGCCGGCCATGACCCCACCGCCGGCAGCGAGCGCCGAGCCCATGAAAAACGTCAAGGCGATCACCCGGTCGACATCGATGCCCATCAGGCGGCTCGCCCCCATGTCGATGGACACGGCGCGCATCGCCTTGCCGTACATGGTGCGTGAGACAAAGGCCTGCATGCCTGCCATAAGAGCAATGGAGGCGGCCACCAGAACCATCTGCGTGTAGGTGATATGAACGGTGGAAATGTCGACACCGGCAAAACCGAGGTCGGTGTTGAATGCATAATGCCGCCCGCCGGTCAGGGCGAGTGCCGTACCGTTCAACACCATCGAGGCACCGAGCGCCGTGATGAGGATGGAGAGGCGCGGCGCGTTGCGCATCGGCCGATAGGCGAAGCGTTCGATGATGACGCCGAGCAAGCCGACAGCCAGCATCGACACAAGCAGGGCGCAGACCACGCCCAGCCAGCCATTGCCGACCCATATGCCGACAAAGGAGAACACGATGAGGCCGACGAAGGCGCCGTTCATGTAGATGTCGCCATGGGCGAAATTCAGGAGCTTGATGACGCCGAAGACCATGCTGTAGCCAAGCGCGATCAGGGCATAGAACGAGCCGACGATAAGACCGTTCACCAGTTGCTGAATAAGCAGGTCGAGCGTCATTGATGCTCCAGGGCAGAATTGAAAAAGTCTTGTCTGGGCGCAGCGTCGGCGCACCAGACAATCGGCGGTGACGCCGAGGCCGACACAAGGCCTGCCTCGGCATCAATCCGGCTGGCCTTTATTCGACAGCCACCCACTTGCCGCCCTTTGCAATCACCGGGCGGAAGTTCGAGGTCTGGAGCGTGTTCTTGTTGGTGAACTTGATTTCACCGGCAAGGCCCTTGAAGTCGCTCGCCTTGAGCGCCTCGATGATCGCCTTCTGATCCGCCGACTTGGCCCGCGTGATCGCATCGACGATCAGGTCGCCCACATCGTGGGAGAGCGCCGCATAGGCGCCGGCGTCGCGGCCATAGGTTTCCTTGTACTTGGCCTTGAAGTCGGCGGCGCCGGACAAGAGGTCGACAGTCGGCGGAGACAACAGGTACACGCCCTCACCGGCCGACCCGGCGATCTCCAGATATTCCGGTGAATTGTTGCCGTCGCCCAGCACGATGCCGCCCTGGAACCCGGCCTGCCGAAGCTGCTTGGTGAGCAGAGCGCCACCGGCATGGTAGGCGGTCCAGAAGACAGCATCGGCGCCGCTCGACTTGATCTTGGTGACGACCGCCGAATAGTCCTGCTCGCCGGCCGTGGTGGTCTCCTTGGCGGCAATTTCGCCGCCAGCGCTCTTGAAAGCTTCGGCGGTCAACTTGGCCAGGTCGGACGAATAGGCATCGCCTTCGTCCACGAACGCGAACTTCTTGTAGCCATTCTTCTTGAAGAGTTCGACGGCTGTCGTCGCCTGCATGTCGCCGGTCGAATTGGCGAGGAAGGCATTGCCCTGATTGGCGGCGACCAGCTTGGTCGAGTTCGCTCCGATGATGACGAACGGAATGCCGGCGTCACCATAGATCTTTAATGTCGGCAAGACGGCGCCCGAGCAGTAGCCGCCGACGATGGCGGTCACGCCTTCCGAGACAAGCTTGCTGCCTGCGGTCACCGCCTGTTGCGGATCGCAGGCGTCGTCGGCGGTGGTGATAGTGATCTTGTCGCCGTTTACGCCGCCCTTGGCGTTGACGGCATCGATCGCCATCTTCACGGCGTTCTCCATATCCTGCCCTTCACTGGCCAGTTGGCCAGTCATGGGGGCCACGATGCCGATCTTGATGTCGGCAGCCGCGGCTATCGTGGTCAGAGCCAGCCCGGCAAGGGCGGTGGCGCAAGCTAGCCTCTTGAAGGAAACAACCATCAATTCTCTCCATTTTCCCCTGTTGGTGCATCCAGGCGGCGTGCCCGAAATGCATTGTTTCGCCCCTCGGTTAGCTGCGGAGCGGTTATGTTGAGCAAGATCGCCGGCCGGCCACACGATTGTCACCGGCAAGGACTGACCCGGCAGATCAGTGACTGCCGCTTGAAGCCCGGGCATAGGCTCCCTGATAACGGTTCTCCTGGATGCTCTGCATGATCTCGGCCTCACGGGCTTCCTGCGCCCGGACGGCCGCCAGCAAGGCCGCGGCACCGTCGATTGGAAATGCCACAACGCCATCCTCGTCGCCGACGACGATGTCGCCAGGACCGACGACCATGCCGCCTATGCAGACGGGAACATTTATGGCTCCCGGACCATCCTTGTAAGGTCCGAGATGGATGGCCGACCGCGCGAAACATGGGAACGGATTGCGGCCGATGGCACCGGCATCGCGAATGGCGCCGTCGATGACAATGCCTGCGGCGCCACGCGAAGCCGCGACACTTGTCATGATTTCGCCGACCAGCGCGCGCCCCTCATAGCCACCGCCGTCGACGACAATGACGTCGCCGGGCTGCAGCAGATCGAGCGCACGATGGATGAACTGGTTGTCGCCGGGGCGGGTCCTGACCGTCAGCGCCCTCCCCGCCATGACGCCGCTCACCCGATGAAACGGCCGCAACCCGATAGCCCCGGGGACACGAGCGAGATTGTCGCTGATCAACGGCGTCGCAAGGGCGCGGAACGCGTCGATCAGTTCGCTTTCCTGAGATCCATCCGCCATCGCCTACACTCCTCGCCGTCGTCATTTTATGAATATAGTATCCAATCACAATTAATTCAGTGGAGTCAACCGGCTTAAGATGGTTGGCAGAAAAAAGCCAAAAGCCGCTTAGGAACGGCAAACGGCTGCAGAACCGACCCAACAGCTCCACTTATCCGGGGCTTGCAATGGCGTCGAAGTTCAAGATAGATTGGATAACATATCCATAGATGCGTAATTGTGAGAAGGGGTTGGTTTGTGAAGCACGCAGGAAAAGTCGTGATCGTCACCGGGGCGGCACAAGGCCTGGGCTTGGCCTGCGCCGAGCGCTTTCATGCCGATGGCGCCAAGGTGGTGCTTGTCGACGTGCAGGCCGATCGCGGGCGCGAGCATGCCGAACGTCTTGGCGAGCGTGCCGCCTGGCTATCGGCGGATCTCTCCGAATGCACGCAGGAAATGGCAGCTGATATTGTTGCGAAGGCCACGGAGCGATTCGGCGGCGTCGACGTCCTCATCAACAATGCCGGCATCATCCATCTGGACGATTTCGTCGACTTCCCCGAGGAGGCGTTCGACCTGGTTCAGCGGATCAATCTCAAGGCGCCCTTCCTGCTCGGGCAGGCCGCGGCAAGAGCCATGATCGCACAGGGACGCGGCGGCTCGATCATCAACATGTCCTCGATCAACGCCATTCTGGCCATCCCCAATTCCGTCGCCTATGCCGTGTCCAAGGGCGGCATCAAGCAATTGACCGCGGTGATGGCCGTCGGACTGATCCCGCACAACATCCGCGTCAATGCCATCGGCCCCGGCACCATCCTGACCGACATGGTCAAGAGCTCGGTCATGGCCAGCGAAGCGCAGCGCCAGACCATCCTGTCGCGCACGCCGAGCGGCCGCTGTGGCGAGCCATCGGAGATTGCCAGCGTCGCTTCCTTCCTGGCCAGCGACGACGCTTCCTACATTGTCGGCCAGACCATCTATCCGGACGGCGGCCGTCTGATCCTGAATTATACGGTGCCGGTGAAGGACTGACCGCCCATGGTTGTCGGTACGCCCCACATCAGTCTTGCGGGATCGGGCGCGCTGCTGCTCGATGGAATGCAGGGGGCTTTCAACGATGCCACCCAGGAACTGGTCTGGGCGGTAGCGAATGCCGCGCTGAGCCTCGAAGGGGTGCGCGAGGCCGTTCCCGGCATGAACAACCTGCTGGTGGTGTTTGACCCGCTCGCCACAGACGCCCACAGCGTCGGAGATCAACTGATGTCGCTCTGGTCCGCCACCGATGCCCACCCGGTGACCGGCACGCATCATACGATTCCCGTTCACTACGGCGGCGCGCGCGGCGAGGATCTCACCGGCTGGGCCGCGCATTGCGGCCTGTCTGTCGACGAGACCGTCAGGCGCCACGCGGCGGCCCGCTACACCGTCGCCGCCATCGGCGCCATGCCGGGTTTTCCCTATCTATCCGGTCTCGACCCGCTGCTTGCCTGGGCAAGGCGCAGCACGCCTCGCCTCAAAGTCGCTGAGGGCGCCGTCATCATTGGTGGCGCGCAGGCGGGTATCATGCCGATGACCGCGCCGTCCGGCTGGCACATCATCGGCCATACCGACGTGAAGCTCTTCAAGGCCGAAGCGGAATTGCCCGTGCTGCTCAGGCCCGGAGACAAGATTCGCTTCGCAATTGCAGGGATCGAGGCATGATCGAGATCCTCACCACCGGCCTGCCGAACACGGTCCAGGATCTCGGCCGGCCCGGTCATCTGGCGCTGGGGGTCAGCCATGGCGGCGCCATGGACAAGCAGGCACTGGCGATCGCCAATCTCATGCTGGGCAATGATCCTTCGGCCGGCGGGATCGAGGTCGCGCTTCATCCGTTCCGGCTGCGCGCGCATATCGACACCGCCGTCGCCATCACCGGCGCTGATTGCGCCGTCAGCATCGGCGACCGGCCCTGCCCGCCCTGGTGGGCCATGACGATCCGCGCAGGCGAGACCCTTGTCCTCGAGGCGCCGCGCGCCGGTGCCCGTTCCTACATCGCCTTTGCCGGCGGGATCGATCTGCCGCCCGTCATGGGATCGCGCGCGACGGATGTGAAGGGCGGTTTCGGCGGGTTCGCTGGACGCGGCCTGTCGCGCGGTGACCGGCTTGCGCTCAAACCTGCGCAATGCCGCCTTCCCGCGGGCGGCATCGGCGCAGCGCTGGAGGAGCGACGAGGCGCGGCGGACGCCTTGGCCTCGGCAATCGAATTGCGGGTTCTGCCGGCCGCCGAGTTCGACGCCTTCACGCCGGAGGCCCAGGCGGCTTTCACCGGCAGCGAATGGCGCATCACCAACGACGCCAACCGTATGGGATATCGCCTTGCTGGAGAGACGCTTTCGCTCCTCTCACCGCTCGAATTGCTCTCGCACGGCATCGTACCAGGCACAGTCCAGGTGCCGCCGTCCGGCCAACCGATCATCCAACTTGCCGATGCCAACACTTGCGGCGGCTATCCGAAGATCGCTACGGTGATCGAAGCCGACCTCTGGCGGCTGGCGCAAGCGCCGGTCGGCGCGCGCCTGCGTTTCTCAGCGGTCTCGATAGAAGCGTCGACGGAAGCGCTTCGCGCGAACCGGCAGCAAAGTCACGACTTTATCGCCGCCCGAAACCTTATGGCCGGCGAGCAGAGGGCTCCATGAAAATTCGCCCCTTCACCATCGAGATTGCCCAGTCTGAAATCGACGATTTGAAGAAGCGCATCTCGACCTGGCGCGAGCCGGACCAGTTGGAGTCAATAGGCTGGGCGCAGGGAACGGAGCACGAGCAACTGCGCCGACTAATGCAGCACTGGCGCACCGGCTTCGACTGGCGCAAGCAGGAAGCCGCCTGGAACATCCATCCGCACTACCAGACGGATATCGGCGGCGAAACCATCCATTTCATCCATGCGCGCGCCGCTGTGGCGACCAACAGAACGGTCATACTCACCCATGGCTGGCCAGGCAGCGTCTTCGAATTTCACAGGCTGATCCCGCTTCTGACCGATCCGCTTTCGCATGGCGGAAGACAGGAGGACGCCTTCAACGTCGTGGCCCCCTCGATTCCCGGCTATGGCTTTTCAAGCCGACCGACCAGGCCTGGTCTCAACCTGTTCACCGTCGCCGACCTTTGGGCCGAGTTGATGAGCCGTCTCGGCTACAAACGATATCTCGCGCAAGGTGGCGATCTGGGCGCCAGCGTGTCGACCTGCCTGGCGCACGCGTATCCAGACAGTCTCGCCGGCGTGCATCTGAACTTCATCCCCGGCTCATACTCACCTCCTCACGATCCAGGCCCGGATGGCGACCTGAGCTTGGAAGAACGCGCCTCCCTGGAACGGAAAGCCGGATGGGCGGATCTTCATGGCGCCTATGCTCATATTCAAGCGACGCGCCCGCAAACGCTTGCCATGGACTGACGGATTCGCCGGTCGGACTGGCGGCCTGGATGATCGAAAAATTCCGCGACTGGAGCGATTGCGATGGCGATCTGGCCAACGCCGCTTTTTCGCGCGACGACATGCTCGCCAACATCTCGCTCTACTGGTTCACCCGGACCGTCGCTTCCTCGATGCGGCTCTATTGGGAAACGCGCGCCCGTCCGCTTGCATTCGCGCCCGGCACGGCGATCAACGTCCCGCTTGCCGTGGCTTTGTTTCCCAAGGAATTGCCGATGCCGCCAAGGAGTTGGGTCGAGCGCGTCTTCAAGGACATCCGCCAGTGGACAGCGATGCCGCGCGGTGGTCATTTCGCAGCCCTCGAGCAGCCCGCTTTGCTTGCACAGGATCTAAAAGCCTTTGCCGGTGGTCTGGATTTTTAAAGGCAGCGTTAGCGCGCAGCCAAACCCGAAGGCCAGAAATGACCAACACCACGATCACCATCGATGCCCTGCATGAGCGCGTCGATGCAATTTTCCGCAAGGCCGGACTGAACCCCATTCAGGCCAGCGCCATTACAAGGGTCATCGTCGCGGCGGAACGCGATGCCTGCAAGTCGCATGGCATCTACCGGATCGAGGGCGCCCTACGGACAATCAAGGCCGGGAAGGTAAAACCGGACGCGCTGCCCGAGTTGTTGCCGCAAGACGCTCCCGCCCTCGTCAAAGTGGATGCGAAGCATGGTTTCGCCAACCCAGCCTTCGAACTGGGTTTGCCGGTGCTGATCGAGCGGGCACGGTCGTGCGGCATTGCCGCACTCGCGATCAACGATGCGGTGCATTTTTCCGCCCTTTGGGTGGAGGTCGAAGCTTTGACACAGGCAGGCCTGACCGGCCTGGCCATGTGCCCGAGCTATGCCACCGTCGCTCCGACCGGTGGCAACGGACCGTTGCTGGGCACCAATCCTTTTGCCTTTGGCTGGCCGCGAGAAGAGCAGCCTCCCTACGTTTTCGACTTCGCGACCTCGGTTGCCGCGCGCGGCGAGATCGAGCTCCACCGCCGGGCAGGCAAGAAGTTGCCGGAAGGCTGGGCCATGGATTCTGACGGCAGGCCAACGACGGACCCCGAAGCTGCCCTGGCGGGCGCCATGCTTCCCTTCGGCGGGCACAAGGGCTCCGCCATCTCGACGATGATCGAGCTGCTCGCCGGGATCATGATCGGCGACCTGACCAGCCCCGAGGCGCTCAATGTGCTCGGCACCACGACGCTTTATCCGTCGCACGGAGAGTTGGTCATCGCTTTCTCGCCGAAAGCCTTCGCCGCCGGCCGGCCCGGCAATCCACTGGGCCGTGCTGAAGCGCTGTTCGAGGCGATCTTGGGCCAGGGTGCGCGCCTGCCCTCGCAAAGGCGGTTCCTAGCCCGCGAGACGTCGGAGCGCGACGGTATCGTCCTATCGCACCAGGAAATGGAACAACTCGATCGTTTTCTCGAACGAGGGCTCGACGCGGTCTGAATCGGTATCGCCAGGGCCAAGACCAATCACAGGAGGAGAAAAATGCGCTGGACGAAAACATTCACGGTCGTCGGCTGCCATGCCGAGGGCGAAGTCGGCAATGTGATCACCGGAGGCGTCAAGGACGTTCCGGGCAAGACCATGTTCGAAAAGAAGGAGTATCTCGAAGCGCATATGGACGACATTCGTGGGCTGCTCTTGTTCGAGCCGCGCGGTGCGCCCTACGTCACGGCAACATCATCCTGCCGCCTTGCGATCGCTCGGCGGATCTCGGCTACGTCATAATTGAAAGCACGGAATACCCGCCCATGTCTGGCTCAAACACCATCTGCGTCGCCACAGTGGCGCTGGAAACGGGGATGGTGCCGATGAAGGAGCCTGAGACATTGCTGCGCATGGAAGCGCCGGCCGGCATGATCGAGGTGCGCTGTCTCTGCGAGAACGGCAAGGTGAAGCAGGTGGAGTTCACCAATGTACCGGCTTTTGCACTCCACCTCGACACGCATGTCGAGGTGGAAGGGCTCGGCACGATCACCGTCGACACCTCCTATGGCGGCATGACTTTCGCCCATGTCAATGCGCGCGCACTCGGCTTTTCCATAACACCCGACGAGGCCCACCAGATGTCGCTGATGGGCCAACGCATCAAGAAGTCGGTCAACGAACAGCTCGAGGTCGTGCATCCGGAGAACCCGAAGATCCGCGACGTGTCCAACGTGATTTTCGAAGGTCCGATCGAGCGCGTCGACGGGCGCGTGGAAAGCGTCAACGGCACGGTGTGCCTGCATGGCAGGCTCGACCGCTCGCCGACAGGCACCGGCACCACCGGGCGGCTGGCGGTGATGTCGGCAAAGGGGCAGATCGCCAAGGGCGAGCTGTTCCGCAACAGATCGATCATCGGGACCCATTTCGATTCCCGCGTGATCGCCAATACGCGCCTCGGCGATCGCGACGCTGTCGTGGTCACCATCGCCGGACAGGCCTGGATCACCAGCATCGGCCAATATGGCCTCGACCCGACAGACCCTTATCCACGCGGGCATCGCCTCAGCGACGTCTGGTTCTGAAACGGACGCGACCGTGCTCAGGCCGCGAACGCTCTGACCCTGACGCCGCTCTCCTCCAGCCGTCTCCTGACATGCGCGGCGATGGCGACGGCTGCCGGCGTGTCGCTGTGGACGCAGATCGAATCGATCGGCGTCTGCAGCATCTGTCCGGAAAGCGTCTCGATGGCACCTTGCTCGACCATTCGCACGACCCGTTCTGCCGCCTTCTCGGCGTCGTGGATGACAGCGCCTTCCAGCTTGCGCGAGACAAGAAAGCCTTCCTCCGTATAGGCGCGGTCGGCAAAGATTTCGGACCTGACCGTCAGGCCCGCGTCGCGCGCGATCCTGTCCTGGAAGCCGAGCGCAATGGACAGGCAGATCAGGCCGGGATCGACGGCCTTGACCGCGCGCGTCACCGCTTCGGCGACGCCACGGTCGGTCTGGGTAAGGTTGCCCAGCGCGCCATGCGCCTTGACGTAGCGGATCGGGTGGCCGGCATAGGCGGAAAGCGCCTGCGCCGCGCCGATCTGGTAGGCGACCAGCCTTTCGATCTCATCCATGGAATGCGGAATGATGCGGCGTCCGAACCCCCACAGATCGGCGAAGCTCGGATGCGCGCCAACAGCAACGCCCTTGTCGCGCGCCATCGAGAACGTGGCCGCCATGATCTCGGGGTCGCCGGCGTGAAAGCCGCAGGCCACATTGGCGGAACTGACGATGTCGAGGATCGCCGCATCGTCGCCGAGCCTGTAGGCTCCAAAACCCTCGCCCATGTCGGAATTGATATCGACCTGCAATCCTTGGGCCGCCATGGCGCTTTCCTCAGTGGTTCGAACCATCGCCTTTGCTTCACACCAGCTCGTAGAGCGGCGTGCCGTAGCCGACGACCGCTCCGTCCTCGATCAGCGCTGCACCCAGCACACCGTCTGCCGGCGCAACGATTGCCTTCAGGCATGGGCCGACCTGCAGGACGCCGACCGTCTCGCCCTTGCGAACCACCTGGCCAGGGTCGGCAACCGGCCGACCGGTCGTTGGATGATCGAGACGGAACACGCCGACGCCGGGCGCGCGCACGCCTTTGAAGATCGTTTCGGCCTTCGGGGCTTCGGCCGCGGGTGTCGAGGCAACAACGGATTGCATGTGCAGGCGCAGCGAAAAGCCGGCCTCCGACACTTCGATCTCGCCGATGCCGGCGCTAGCGCACCAGGCGGCCAGCCTTTCGATCTCCTCAATCGTCATCGCCGCCTCGTCCCTGGAGCAGACCGCCTTCAATGAGACGTTCGAGATGATGGATATCGAAGCCGCCGGCAGCGAAGCCGGGCTCGTCCATCAGGAGGCCGTGCAGCGGCGCGTTGGTGGCGATGCCGACGGCCTCCATCTCGCCCAGCGCGCCACTCATGCGCCGGATCGCCTCGGCCCGCGTCGCGCCATGCGCCAGCAGCTTGGCCACCAATGAATCGTAGTGCGGCGGCACGGTGTAGCCGGAGTAGAGATGCGATTCGACGCGGATTCCGGGACCTCCGGGCGGCGTCCAGCGATCGACCCGGCCTGGATGCGGGCGAAAGCTGTATGGATCTTCAGCGTTGATGCGGCACTCGACGGCGTGGCCCTGGATGCGGATGTCTTCCTGGCTGAACGACAGGGGTTCGCCCCGGGCGATGCGGATCTGCTCGCGCACGATATCGATGCCGGTGACGAGTTCCGTGACGGGATGCTCCACCTGCACGCGGGTGTTCATCTCGATGAAAGAGAAGCGCCCGTCCTCGTAGAGGAATTCGAACGTGCCGGCACCCGTATAGCCGATGGTCAGGCATGCGCGGGCACACAGCTCGCCGATCTCGGCAATCGCCTCGCGGGCGATGCCGGACGCCGGCGCCTCCTCGATGATCTTCTGGTGGCGGCGCTGCATGGAGCAATCGCGCTCGCCCAGCCAGACCGCTCTACCGTGCTTATCCGCCAGAATCTGGATCTCGATATGGCGCGGGTGCTCGAGGAATTTTTCCAAATAGACTTGCGGGTTGCCGAAGGCACGGTCCGCCTCTTTCACCGCCATCGAAACGGCTTCCGTCAGGGCGCGCTCCTCGCGCACGATACGCATGCCGCGCCCGCCGCCGCCGCCCGCTGCCTTGACGATGACCGGATAGCCGATGGCCTCGGCAATGGCGCGCACTGCCTGCTCGTCCTGCGGCAGCGCCCCCTCGGAGCCAGCAACGCAGGGAACGCCGGCGGCGATCATCGTGCGCTTGGCGGAGACCTTGTCGCCCATGGTGCGGAT
>NZ_RZTT01000780.1 GCF_003996995.1 Mesorhizobium sp. M7A.T.Ca.US.000.02.2.1
GACGTTGAGCTTCTCGTGCATTTTCTTGAGCACGCGCTCTTCCGTCGGAATTTCCATCGGGTCGCTTTTCAGGCCGACCAGGACCAGAGCGCGTGCTCAAGAAAATGCACGAGAAGCTCAACGTCTATGGCGTCGAGAAGACCCGCATCATTGCCATTGAGTTCTCATCGGAAGATCCCAAGCTCGCGGCCGCCGTACCCGACGCCATCGCCGCCGCCTATATAGCGGGGCAAGGGGCGGCCAAGCTCGAATCGAACAGCGCCGCGGCAGACTTCCTGGCGCCCGAGATCACCGACCTGCAGCGGCAGGTCAAGGATGCCGAGGCGAAGGTCGCCGCCTATCGCGCCCAGTCCGATCTCCTGATGGGTGGCAACAATTCGGTGCTGGCCACCCAGCAGCTTTCGGAACTGTCGAGCGAACTGTCGAAAGTGCGCGCCAACCGCGCCGCGGCCGAAGCGACCGCCGACGGTGTGCGCAGGGCGCTGCAGAATGGCGGTTCGCTGGATGCCGTGCCGGAGGTTCTGTCGTCGGACCTGATCCAGCGCTTGCGTGAGCGACAAGTCGAATTGCGCTCCAACATCGCCGATCTGTCGACGACACTGCTTGGCAATCATCCGCGCATTCGCGCGCTGAAATCGCAACTGTCCGATCTCGACGCACAGATCCGCAGCGAGGCCCAGAAGATCATGAAAGGCCTGTTGATGCAGGCCGAGACGGCAAAGGCCCGCGAGAACCAGCTTGTCGCCGACGTCAACACATTGAAAGCCGCTTCGGCGCAGGCCGGCGAACAACAGGTCGATCTCGACGCACTGCAGCGCGACGCGACCGCCAAGCGACAGCAACTCGAACTGTACCTGACCAACTACCGCGAAGCCGCTTCGCGCCAGGATCGCAACTATCTGCCGGTCGACGCGCGGATCGCCTCGAAGGCTTCGGTTCCCTCCGAGGCTTATTTCCCGAAGGTCGGGCCGATCGTCGGCGCGGCTTTCGCCGCATCGCTGCTGATCATGGCCATCGTGACGCTTCTGCGGGAGCTGTTTTCAGGCCGCGCGATGCGGCCGGCGAGCGGTTCCCGTTTCGAACGGATCGATGAGGTCGCGATGCCCCATGTAGCGCAGGCGCCGGTCGCCAAGCCATTTGTCCGCCACGAGCCTGCCGTCCTGCAGGACTCCTTGGT
>NZ_RZTT01000781.1 GCF_003996995.1 Mesorhizobium sp. M7A.T.Ca.US.000.02.2.1
GGCCAGACCTATACCGCCAACTCGCCCAACATGTGGTCGACGCCGAGCGCCGACGAGAAGCTCGGCCTGCTCTACGTGCCGCTCGGCAACCAGACGCCGGACCAGCTCGGCGCCGGGCGCAGCGCCAATGTCGAGAAGTTCTCGTCGTCGATCACCGCGCTCGACCTTAACACCGGGCAGGTGCGCTGGGTGCGGCAGACCGTGCACCACGATCTCTGGGACATGGACGTGCCGGCGCAGCCGAGCCTGATCGACATCACCAAACCCGACGGCACGGTGGTGCCGGCGCTGGTCGGGCCGACCAAGCAGGGCGACCTCTATGTGCTCGACCGCCGCACCGGCGAGCCGGTCATTGCGGTCAACGAAGTGCCGGCGCCCGGCGGCGCGATCGAAGGTGACCACACATCGCCAACGCAGCCGGTCTCCGATCTCACCTTCATGCCGAAGCCGCTCACCGGCGCCGACATGTGGGGCCTAACCATGTTCGACCAGTTGGCCTGCCGGATCGAATTCCAGGGCCTGCGCTATGAGGGTCGCTATACGCCGCCTTCCGTCCAGGGCTCGCTGATCTATCCCGGCAATTTCGGCACCTTCAACTGGGGTGGCGTCGCCGTTGACCCGGTCCGGCAGGTGCTGTTCGGCATGCCGACCTATCTGGCGTTCAAGTCGGAGCTCATTCCGCGCGATCAGGTGCCGCCACCGGACGAGGGGCGCGGCAGCGAGCAGGGGCTGAACCGCAACGAGGGCGCGCCCTATGCGGTGGTGATGGGACCGTTCCTGTCGCCGCTCGGCATTCCTTGCCAGGCGCCGCCCTGGGGCTATGTCGCCGGCGCCGATCTCAGGACCGGCAAGATCGCCTACAAGCACCGCAACGGCACCGTCTACGATATGACGCCGCTGCCGCTGCCGCTGAAGGTCGGGGTGCCGGGCATTGGCGGGCCGATGATCACCGCTGGCGGCGTCGCCTTCCTGGGGGCGGCGGTCGACGACTATCTGCGCGCCTACGACCTGACATCGGGCAAGCAGCTGTGGCAGGCGCGGCTGCCGGCCGGCGGGCAATCGACGCCGATGACCTATACGGTGGCCGACGGCCGCCAGTTCGTGGTCATCGTCGCCGGCGGCCACGGTTCGGTCGGCACCAAGCCCGGGGACTATGTGATCGCC
>NZ_RZTT01000782.1 GCF_003996995.1 Mesorhizobium sp. M7A.T.Ca.US.000.02.2.1
GCCATCCCCCTGTGGCGCGCCGACTACAACACCGCGCGGCCGCACTCCCAAATCGCCTGGCAGATCACGGCCGAGTTCGCCAGCACCTTCAATCCGCGACGGTCGCTCGCGCTGCGCTATGCCAAAGGCTCCGCGCCAGCGCCCGTCGCTTCACCCGCCCAGCAGGGCACAACCCACGCCGCGATGCGTGTCCAAAACCCGACAGCGGCAGAAAACATGTCAGGTTCAAGACAACGCCGTGTTGGTGCCCGTACGTTTTTCTTAGCACAACCATACACTTAATGCGGGCTAGGCGTCGCTGGCATGGCCTTTGCTGATTGAGATGCGGCAACAGTGGGTGAGGGCGGACCGCATGCGAATGCGCCTAGTCGAGTGATGGTCTCCCTAACCGGTGTGTTGCTTTTTTGAGAGAAGAACCAGCACGCGCATACGGTGTCGATGATGCGGATGAAATCCTCGGCGCCTGCGATGGCGGTAACGACGACTTCGATGGTGAGCTCAATCGCATGATCATGGTCATCGACCATGCCGGCCGATGCATTGGTTGCGGAGCCTGCGGGCGCGTCTGCCCTAAGAACTGTCAGACCCATGTCGCGGCCGACCAGATCGGAGCATGAGCAGCATGTTTGACGAGACAGAACCAGGAGATCGGATTTGCCCTTCATGATCTTTTGCCGGCTCAGTTCCGGTTCTTTGCGGCAACGCTAGCCCAACATACAGCGATGCTCGTCGATCTCGGGACGGAACTTGTGGAGGAAGACGTGGTATTGCTCGAGGACTACGCATACCGCGTTATGGCGTTCCATCGGAGGAAACCAAGACGGCGATCCGTCTGTGCGCGCGGCTCGAGGGCATGATTACCGATCCCGTTTACGAGGGCAAATCGATGCAAGGGATGATCGATCTCGTCCAAAGGGGCTTCTTTCCACAGGGATCGAGGGTCCTCTACGCACATCTCGGCGATCAACGGGTGCGGCTACACCTTTCGCAACGGTTGACGTCGACAGATTGCAACATCCCTGCCGTGCCGACGAGCGAGGTGTACAATGACGCAAGCGCGACGGAAGGTTGAGAAGCCATTTAGTCTCTCAGTTAGAGAAAAGGAGTGCATTAGCTGGGTGGCGAGAGGAAAATCTTCGTGGGAGATAGGAAAAATCCTAAAT